>CALDTK010000092.1 GCA_937924035.1 uncultured Saprospiraceae bacterium
GATTAAGGATCAATCTTGGCAGGCAGTAGCCCATGATTCTACGCTTAGCTATTACCGATCTTATGAGGCCGATCAAGAATTCATTGAGTTTGTTCCTTTAAATATTATTTTGCCTTATTACGCTCGTGTCTCTGAAATTCGGTTGCGAGATTCCGCTTTTTATTTAGTTAAACGATTCACTTCGTTTCATTCTGGGAGATATCTCTTTCGAGAGGAACTCGTCGATGTTGTAGAGCCCACTAATGAGCACCGTAAAAGGTTCTTAGCCCTTGAAAAGCTGTTTTTACCTAACAATCGTTAATGAACGCAGCACAAGTCAAGCCTTTTATAGAACCATTATACATTGTGTAAAAGCTCTGTTCACCAGACTCCGCAAACTTTCTTTTCCAAGAGCAATTAGCTGCGTGATTGCGCCCTTTTCGAGGGTGACGGTAACACCAAGCTCGGCTTTTTTTGTTAGGATGGAAAGCTCTTCTCCGTTTTGAAATCATCCTTCAATTCAGCAGCTTGCAGAACGTAGTGTATTTCGCATGAATTACAAGGGCAACGGTATTATGATTTATACAAGCGCTACGAACGATGTTGATGCCTCTGGCAATCGAAGCTGGCTAATAGCTGTTCTTCTTACTTTATTTCTAGGCGTGCTTGGTATCGACCGTTTCTATCTAGGATATCTACTCGCTGGTATCCTAAAATTTTATACGTCGGAGAATTCGGGATTTGGGCGCTTTTCGACTCTTTTGCCATCCTTTTTGGCGCACTTATGCTGAAGCGCGGAGACTATTTCTAAACCTAGATTTCCCCCTTCAAATTCTTGTGCAACATTGTATCAATAATTTGGGATTGCACTGTTACTCCTTCTGATTTTACATAGTTTGATTCACACAGTGGTATTCAAATAGAAAAACCCCGCCATCTACAAATGATGACGGGGTCAATCAACTATGATATTGTAAATAATTAAATCACTTAGTACTGAAATTGGCTGTAGACATGTTTCTGGATCTTGTACTTCTGGGATGTTCATCCTTTAGTGCCATCACTAGTTACAGTTGATGCATGGTGATTATAAAACTATATATTTATGAAAATTGTATTGAATGCTTTAGTAAAATTATAGTTAATAAGATAGGACTTTTGTAATTATACCCGAAGCGGTGTAAGTAGAAGTAGTTTTGATAACTGATACATCATCGATAACTACTATTCCAACAAGCCCGCTTGATTTCTTTTTCGCTTGGAAACCTATGTGGAAAGAGTCAAAAGTTGGTGCTTTGAAGATTGCTCTAAAGGTCTTACTGTCCTGTTTTCCAGAAATGCTAACTTCTCCAAGAGAGAACTGCATAGAACTTATACCATCTGAGCTTCCCAAAAAGACTTCTAAATCAGCAGAAGACAATTCATCTGTGCTGCTTACACCATTATAGAGAAATTCTATCTGATATTCTTGTCCTGGAACTAGGTTTAATCTTGGCGTAATTAGCCAATCATTCATTGGCGTTGGGGAGTGACATGATCCACCAACATAAAGAGCAGTAGTGCCATTTTTACTATAATTCCACACCGCTTCAGATGCGCCAAAACGTTTGAATGTAAAGCTCGATTTGTAATCTCGATTTAAATCGTAGAGACTCCAGCGGTATGGAATATTTTTGTATCCAACCGAGTTAAAATTTTCTGAGAAAGGAATCGAAAAAGCTGGATACAACGTAGTGGCCGTCACTTTCACGGGTAATGAAAAGTTACCTGCTCCACAATCTGTTTTAATGTAGAAATCGTAGGTATTGGAATGTGATAGATCATTTATTGTAAGCGTGGTTGATCTATATGTGGCTTGAGGTCTACTTCCAAGGACGAACCCCTCTGGTCCAAATTCAAGAAGGTAATCAGGTTCAGCGACATGGCTATCAATATCCCAACTTAACGAAATTGAGTTGAGTCCAGTAACTGTTGCCATGACATTCTTTGGCTCAGGACAGGAGAATTCCGCTATATCAGAAATTGTGATCGACTCAATTAAGTATTCAACAACGCTTTCTTCTGGAAGGGTGCCATTGGAATTGTTTTCTTTTTGTTGTTGGCTGAGAGTTGAAGCACAAAGGTTGGTGCAAATACTCCATGAAGACAATAAGAGTAGAGTAGTGAAGGTCAAAGACTGTGGCAGTAAATTGGTGATGTATTTACTGCGATTAGGCTGGCAAGTGGTATCGAGAATAGATTTTACCATGATTCTAGGTTAATAGTGAATAGCGTAATATGGTTAGTCTTAGCGGTATTCGCTTTTGACTTATATCGAATAAGAATATACAAGAATTGAGCCATAATACCCTAAAGCGGGTATTTTCTCTTGAAATTGGAATGATTGTTAAAATTGCTACCACTCACGGAAGTCCTTATAGCTTTTCGAGTGTTGAATTCTGGCCTTCGTTTTTTAGGTGCGAATTGGTACCTGTTCCTATAAATCAACTCCTAGAAATAGCTAGCGCCTCATACTAGCGAAATACCCGTTTTAGGAGATCATTAGCAATGGGAACAGGTAGGTACTTAGCAGCAACGTCATGAGGAATTCCTTCTCTATTTAGTTAAAGTCGGCAGACGAACAAATGATGATCCATCATCCACTACACATGGCGGTGCCTCAAGTAAAATGTATAATGAATTAGAAAGTTTGACGACATATTCGTTGCTTTTTCACATCGCCGAAGGCATCAAATAATTGAAGGTTGTGTTCGCCTTTCGGCAAGACCTCCATGTCGGAAGTTTGAATTTTGCTTCCTTGGAGAGCCTAATACAAGATCACTTTAGGTTCGGGCGATAGAGTTCAAGAGTCAAGGGTCGAATCGACTGAATTAACCGAGGTTGCGAGCCCTCCCGGTTTTATTTGTAACATCTCTAACCGTAGTCCACCAACGTTCGAAGCACGTGGATCCACGTAGCTTCGCTGAGGGATCTCCTGCAGCGTTAGAGATGCGGCAATGAGAAGAGACTAACTTTCATTTTAAAAATTCCAGACTCCAAATCTGAGATCTCAAATCCTGTATCTCACTTCCCAATTACCCTTACATTCGCGCCATGAATCTACTTGGGCTACTTTCTGTATCTGGCAAACCGGGACTTTATCGCATGGTCGGCAATCGCCCAAGCGGCTTGGTTATTGAACCGCTACTTGGCGGACCGCGTCAATTTGCTAGTTCACGTCAACACCAGTTCACCCCCTTAGAGTCGATCGCCATCTTCACTGATGATGGAGATAGCCTTCCGCTCAAAGATGTCCTCGGCCGTATCATTGAGCAGCGTGAAGACAATCCGCTGCCTGCACCGAAAGCAAGTAATGAAGAACTCCGAGAGTACTTGCTAGACATCCTACCTAATCACGATCAAGAGCGTGTATACCCAAGCGACATCAAAAAGTTGGTGAAGTGGTTTGGATGGTTGGATAAGAGCGGCGTATTGGAAGAGGAAGAGCCGAAAGAAGAGGAGTAATATTCTTGCTGAGTAATCAGCAAAATTATGTCTTCTCATCATAGAAATGTCTCAAAAGGGGCAAATAGGTGTATATACATCTATTTGCCCCCTTTTCTGTACAACTGAATGTCGAGCAGTGAATTAATGTACCTACATCTATTCACTAAACTCACTTCTACATGAAGATCCTACATATTGATTCCAGTCCCCGTTTTGGCGAAAGCCTAAGTCGCCAACTAAGCCAAGCAGTTGTTGACCGCCTTAGAAAAGAAGCCAACGGAACAGCAGAAGTCATTCGCCGCGATGTGGTAGCAGACCCACTTCCTTTCGCCGACGGCGAAATGGTCGGTGCGTTCTTCACTCCTCCAGCCGATAGAACCGATGCTCAAAATGCAAAAATTGCAATCAGCGACACATTGGTCTCCGAGCTACAAAGTGCTGATGCAATCGTAGTCGGCGTCCCAATGTGGAACTTCGGCGTCCCAGCAACTTTTAAAGCTTGGTTCGATCTTGTAGCTCGAGTTGGGGTTACTTTCCAATACGGTGCAAACGGACCCGAAGGATTGCTCACGGGAAAAAAAGTCTACTTCAACATCGCTACTGGAGGTACTCCTATCGGAAGCGATTGGGACTTCATTAGCGGCCACCTAAAAACCTTTTTCGGCTTCCTCGGAATAGCAGATCAAGAGTTTATCGTAGCTGATGGAGTTCAAGGACCAGAAGGCGCCGCAAAAATTGCAGCAGCACTTGCGAAAGCTAACGGTCAAGTTGCATAATTAGCTTTTTATCAAAGCATCAGCTTGCATTTAAAAGCCCCTGAAAATGACCTGCACGGTAGTTTTCAGGGGCTTTCTTTTTGGAGCGTTTTGGAGATTACAATTCTCACTTCCTCAACACCACACTCGGAAACACAACCAAACTTTCGTGGCCTAGTTTACTCACTGCAGCAACACCAAAGTTGAAGTTGTCCACCACTAAGCCAGTCATGGTGTGCGAGTTCTTATCGCCCGATACCCAGACATAATTGGTCCACTGTGATTCAGTTGTCAAGCGGTAGTAGATTTTGTACCCAAGTACATCAGATTTTTCGTTTGGAGTCCATTCTAATCGAGCCGCAGGTTCGACAGTGCCGCCGATGTCAACGCGTTGAACAACCTCTGGTGCCCAGGCTAAAGAGGCTAGGGTAGCGAGGTTGACACCCGTAAGTTTGGCAGCATAATCAAAGTCTACCCACTCAATCACATCACCATATGCGATACCGTTTTCTGTACGTAGGTCTTGGTGTTGACGCTCATATTGTTCGTGTGCTTCCATGATGCGCACACCAGCAAATCCTGCGTCATTGAATGGCTTGTGGTGTCCGCCACGCCCGAATCGATCTAAGCGATAGATCATCATTGGGTTCATCTCAGGCATGTATTGCTTCGTGATCCGATGAACGTATCGCGCGAGTTGTCGACTTGAACCATCGACCTCACCGCCATAGTAGCGACGCCAGGTGAGTAGGCGTTCATTTGCATCTTGAAAGTTGGGTTCAGAGAAGATTCTGAACGTTCGATTGTCTATCACCCCATCAATGCCATGGATGTTGCCAATCATGTCGTTGTTGAGGATACCGATGATGTTCCAACCTTCTTCTTTAGCTTTTTCTGCCAAAGCTTTGCCACCAAAAAGTCCTTGTTCTTCGCCACTTAAGCCCGCGAGTAGAATGGAGTTTTCGAAACGATAAGCGCTCAATACACGCGCCGCTTCTAACACGCCTGCCATACCTGAGGCATTGTCATTCGCTCCTGGACTATCATCTGTTCTATTCATCGGGTCACTGATGCGACTATCGATGTCGCCACTCATGACGACGTAATTGTTTGGGCGCTTCGTTCCTCGCAAAACCGCATACACGTTGACAACGACCGTAGGGGTATCAATACGGCGATTGTTTTCTGAAGGAACGAGCGTTCGCTGCTCATAAACCTCTAAACAGCCTCCACATGAAGCACTAATGCGATTGAATTCTGCTTTGATCCAACGACGTGCCGCACCTATCCCTCTTGTCGTTGAAGTGGTGTCAGAAAGCGTATGACGCGTACCGAAACTTACAAGTTTTTTGATGTCCTTTTCAATTCGATCTGCACGAGGTGCATGCGCAATGTCCGAAATGCGGGTGTCGAAGGCTGGCGGTTCGCCTTGCGCGAAAGTCACCTTGGGTTTTAGCGAAAGCGAGAAAAAGACAAGTAATGAAAAGTAAAGGATGCGTGGCATGTTGTAAGTTTAAGGCATAGGAGCTTATGAACCGTCAGGTTGAGTTACAAAAATTAAGGAGGACGTCAAGAAGCCTATGTGACTCCAGTGTTCAATTTGTACAATAGATTTTAAGGTTCGTAGACTTCTTTTCACATATCTATCTTGCGTGAATAAATTATAATCACTGCACAGCTCAATTTTTTTATGGACATCATTATTCGCTCAATCAGGTAATATGCCACCCAAACCTGAGCCTTGTAAATGATATGCAAAATGCCTTGTTGAAGGCAACATCAAAGCTGAGACCTACATACAGAACAGGCCAGTTATACTATTTATGTGGGCGAAAAAGATGTTAGAATACGTACTTTTTTATCATCCTGTAAGAGTGGACGGATGCGGGGATGTCAAAGTGGCCTTGGTAAAGTACCAAACGGCAAAAGGGTTATCCTTTTTATCAGCTCGACTTTCAAACGCTAGAATCGTTAAGAATCGACTAGTAAATAGTTAGGATAAAATACTTTCATCGCCTTACGTTTAAAGCATGCTTAAAAAACTCCTCACCGGGCTTCTTGTAGTACTTGCCATCATCGTGGTTGGACTCGTGCTAGTTATTTTTTGGCCAGCAGGTACTCCTCCCCCTCCGCGTACTGATGCATACAGCACCTTGAGTTTTACGGAGGCGAAAAGCAAAGCTGCAAGTTTAGTTGGTGAAATGACTTTAGATGAAAAAGTCGAACAACTGCATGGAGATCTCACGGGAACACCAGCACTGATCCGATGGGGATTGCGGGCCATACTTCGGCCAGGAAGAGACATTGTCAATAGTGGTTACAACGAGCGTTTGAATATTCCGCCTATTGCCTTCACGGACGGACCTCGAGGCATAGCCTTTGCAAACGGAGCGACAGCTTATCCAGTGGCAATGGCCAGGGCGGCCACCTTTAACCCCGAACTGGAGCGAGCAATTGGGAGTGCTTTTGGAATTGAGTCGCGCAGAGGAGGATACAACTATATCGCCAGTCCGTGTATCAATTTACTGCGTCATCCGGGTTGGGGACGAGCCCAAGAGTGTTATGGAGAAGATCCTTTTCTCACTGAACGAATGGGCGTAGCGCATGTCGCTGGTATTCAAAAGCATGGCGTGATGTCATGCCCAAAACACTTTGCCTTAAACTCACTTGAAAATCGACGCTTCACCGTCGACGTTTCCATCGACGAACGCGCACTCCACGAAGTCTATCTCCCGCACTTTAAAGCTGTAGTCGACAGCGGTACAGCTTCGATTATGAGTGCCTACAACAAACTTCAAGGTGAATATGCAGGTCAAAGTCGTTTTTTGTTAGAAGACATACTCCGCGATGAATGGGGATGGGAAGGCTTCATCACGAGTGATTGGATAAATGGCGTTTATGATGCCGAAGCCGGAATTCATGCAGGGATGGATATCGAAATGCCGTGGAATAAGGTCTATGGCGAAATTCCAGATTTAATCGCGTCAGGTACTATTCAAGAGTCCCGTATTGACACCCTTGTCAAAAGAGTGGTTGCAGGAAAGCTTTACTGGGCTTCGCAAGCTGGTGTTGCAGGAGCCGACTATAGCGCAGCGCTATCAACACTTGATCACAAGGAGCTTTCTCAACGTACTGCAGAAGAGAGCATGGTACTCCTTAAAAATGAAGAGGATGTGTTGCCTATGGTTCCAGAAGCGGTCGAGACTATTCTTCTCGTTGGTCCACTGGCAGAGGCCGATAATCTTGGAGATGCTGCGAGTTCTAAAGTTGATCCAGAATCAATAATGACGATAAAAGAAGGCCTAGAGCAAATCTATCCTGGCGCGAAGGTGGACTACATCACAGAAGAAAGCAGCGAAGAACTCAAAAGCGCAGCGGAGAATGCAGATTTTGTGATTGCTGTAGTCGGCTATGCGGCAGATGACGAAGGCGAGAACATTCAAATGTTCAGTGAGCGCGATCCGAATCAGCCCACATGGGGCACTGGAGGAGATCGAACAGATTTACGTTTGAAGCGGGAAGATGTCGCGCGATTAAAGGATTTGGCTGGGCTAAATTCTAAGACAGTCGCTGTGGTTATAGGAGGATCAGCGATTACGATGGACGAATGGATCGATGGTATCCCTTCTGTTCTCATGGCTTGGTATCCTGGTGAGCGGGGTGGCGTAGCGCTAGCTAGAGTACTGTCAGGCCAGGCGATTCCTGGAGGGCGTTTACCGGTTAGTATTCCTAAAGAATCCAACCGACTTCCTCATTTTGATCCATTCGTAGACACTGTCACGTATGGCTACTTTCATGGCTATACTTGGCTGAACAAGACGAAGCAAGCGCCTCGTTTCCCGTTTGGCTTTGGACTCGATTATTCAAAACCTTCGATTGATTCTGCTTATGTGATCAATCCAACTCTAGGATTTGGAGATACTCTTCGCATTCAGGTGATGATCAAAGGCAATGGAAATCGAAACGGTTGGGCTGTTCCACAAGCCTACGTAAGTTGGCCAGATGCCGCTGGGCGTCCTGATGGTGTCTTACAAGCTTTCGCCAAAACCTCCGTTATTCCAGGAGTAAATCAGCAGGTTGATCTGGAAATTCCAACGATCAGACTGCGAAATTATGCAGGTGATGGGCAATGGAATTCAATACCTGGTGAGTATAAAGTTTATCTAGGGCTAGATGCGGAAGAAGCCAGGTCTAGGGTCATCTTTTTCAGCCTAACAGAATGAAAGATGGTCAAATTGTGCGACCTTGATACGAGAGGTGTAGACGCAAAAAAGCGAGCAAAACACGGCCCTTACCCCCCAGCGGAACCGGTCTCACTCGCTTCGTAAGCTCCAGAAGGAGCATACATCTGCTGGCCGAGAAGGCCATATTTTGTTGGCTGATTAAGCCATGTTTTCTGCCGTAGCGACGTAGGCCACGCTAGAAAATGATTGAGCTTCCGGACACAACCCTACCCCCCGATAGTCGGTCTTTCCACTCAATCTAGAACCCGAAGGTTCGTCTCGTCACACCCTCAATAAGTTGGGGAGGGGAGCGTCGATTGGTAAAGATTTTATTGGTTAGTTGGATGCAGATGGGCTGGAAGGCCTCTCTGATCAACGTTTGCATAAGTTCGAAAACCGTGCCATTTGGGTTACTCAGCGGGAGTTTCCCATTTTGTTACGCTCGTTTGCGTCAACGTCCGCTATAAGGCAAAGTGCGGGCCAAAACTGCCATTCGCGGTTGAATTTTGTGATTTTACTCGTAGAGATAAGTTTACCTAATATTAGGTATGGCTACCCTTGGGCTGGCTATAGATTATTTTGATTCTAGTCTTCCTTGACTATGTAGGTTGAGGGCGTTGTAAATTTTTGAGGTGCTTCTTAGTCTGACATTTCTATATTCAGGTTATGATAGAATACTTATTCGTGCATTTTCGACATTCATCCTCAATCCTATGTTGCTTTCTCATCGTTTGCTGTTATTGTACTAATCTTTCAGCCCAGATAGGCATTGCGAGCTATGATCTCCGAGGTTCAGGTACTGAAAGCCAGCAGGCTGAGTTTAGAGCCTCACTCCTAAAGACACTCGATGGTCAACGTTTTGTTGATGATAATGAAAACCTTAGTCAAGACAGCATAATTTTTATTTCCCTAGAATCAAATAGTGGATTTTGGAAAAATGCTGTCAATGTTTGGCAGGATACGAATCAAGTGGCCAATAAGGCACAGGTGAAGGTCTCTAACTTGATGTACGTTTCTGTAGCTTTAGTGAAGGGCGGTACTGGTGAGGTTATTCGCTATCGAGTGCCTTACATCAAAGACCTCGTGCTACTTGAAAATGATTTAGACAAATCTATCTATACCTCGGTGACAGTGTCTGACACAAAAAAAACAGGTTACATAACGATCACCCTTCCAGAAGAAAAATTAAGTTCTGCTCCAGCTTTGGCGAAATCTGAAAACGATTCTCTCAAAAGGTGGGGGGCAAAAGCTTTTGCGCCTTACGTCAAAGAGCTTCAAGCTCAAATGCGAAAGGGAGCAGTAGAAAAGATTGCGGAAATTGTGAACGTTGTTGTTGGGCCATGGAAGTATGAACTCCCCACGACGTACAAGCTGTTTCGTTCTCAAGCTAGAGATGGTTTTGCTTTCATCGCCCCTAAAGGAGTACAGCGAGAATCATTGGCAGCTACCGTCATGCAACAGAGTGGAGGAATACACCTTCCATCTCCTGTCTATAGATACGCTAACTGCAAGCAAGATGATCAAGGAAGCATGAAGACGCCGATGGCATTGATTACAGCAGGCCTAGGATTGTTGAAAATAGATGAAAGTGCTACATCCCTTCCTGAAGAAAAAGTCTTTCTAACTGCAGATTTAGCGCACTTCTATAAAGATGATGCAATAGATCCTAGCGATAAAGTAACGGTTGCTTTAAACTCCTTTTCCTACGAAGAATCCATTCGGAGTTTAGCTGAAAGTTTGGCGGCGAGTAGGTACGCCTCGTTCCAGCTAAAAGGAATCACGAAAAGACTAGCAGAGACTGGTAAAACAGGATTAGAAAAGCCTCAAGTTGAGATTGGATACAACGGCAACCGAATTGAAATAAAGACGAACGGAGAAAGTAAACCTTATTCTACTCCAGTATCGCCCAACTCAACATCACGTATTTTGCTCAGGCTCCTCCCTCATTTTCCAGCTCCTACGAGAATTGTACAGAGTAAGGTGAAAAAAGGAAAGCTGAAGTCTGGGGTTGTCGCGACACCGCTTACTATCGCTATGATTGGTTCGAGTGGAGTTGATGTCGGTATCGGAGACACCTATACTACTGAATCTGAGGCGCTCATTAACTTCGGTGCAAGCGATAAACATTCCCACTTGAAAACGTTCCGAGTGTTTAGTGGCGAAGAAGCTCTTTTTCAAGCCCAAGAGAATAATACGAGACTTTGGATGCTTGATCGAATTCGATAATGCGGCGATTTGACGACCTGAATGAGTTTTGGTGATCTTGAGAACTATACTAAAAGTCATTCTGTCACCCTACATCTCACAGCTTCAGCCATCAATGCTTGTTTTGGCGAAAGCAGACTGACGGACTGACAGGATAATCCTCATGGATTGACCTTTGATGTATATGTGCCATGTCTTGGCCATGCCATGCCATATAAAACTACCACTCAAAGAAATCTCTGCTATGTCTACGATGACCAAAGGCCAAATTTCGGTCGAAACGGAAAACATCTTTCCAATCATCAAGCAATTCCTGTACAACGATCAGGAAATTTTCTTGCGCGAACTCGTTTCTAACGCTGTTGATGCTACCTCAAAAGTCAAAGCTGCAGCTCGTAAAGGCGATTTTGATGGGGAACTCGGCGATCTAACCATCAATATTGCTGTCGATAAGGATGCGAAGACCATCACAATCTCCGATCATGGTATCGGGATGACCCGCGAAGAGGTTGAGAAGTATCTCAATCAAGTTGCCTTCTCAAGTGCAGGCGACTTCCTAGAGAAGTACAAAGACAACCTTAACGTCATTGGAAAATTCGGTCTCGGATTTTACTCAGCCTTCATGGTGGCCGATCGCGTTGAAGTAGTAACGAGGGGTTACTCAAGTGATCAAGCAACTCGCTGGGAATGCGAAGGACAGCCTGAGTACATGATCGGTGATGCTGAGCGCGAAATGCGTGGGACAGACATTATCCTGCACGTCAGTGAGGATGCTGTAGAGTATCTTGAAAAAGAAAAAATCGAAGGACTACTCACCAAGTATTGCCGCTTCCTTCCTGTTCCAATTCAGTTTGGAATGAAGACGGAGACGACCTACGAGACCGTCAAAGAGATGGTCAAGGAGAAGGACGAAGACGGTAACGAGACGGAGGTCGAAAAGGACGTTGAGAAGCCAATCGAAAATGAGGTGGCCAATGTCATTAACGCTGTTGAGCCTATCTGGAAGAAGAGTCCTTCAGACCTCACCGATGAGGACTACAAGGCATTCTACAAAGAGCTTCATCCTTACGGACCTGATCCGTTATTCTGGATTCACCTCAACATTGACTATCCGTTCAATTTGACAGGAGTCTTGTATTTCCCACCGCTTCAAAATCAGTTTGAAGTGCAGAAGAACAACATCGCGTTGTATTCTAATCAAGTATATGTTACGGATGAGGTAAAGGACATCGTACCTGAGTTTTTGATGTTCCTCCATGGTATCATTGACTCACCAGATATCCCATTGAATGTAAGTCGTTCGGCCTTACAGAGTGATCGTCAGGTCAAGCAAATCACGGGTTACATCTCTAAGAAGGTATCGGAGAAATTGCACGAGATTTTCAAAAATGATCGTGAAGACTTCAATAGCAAGTGGAAGGATCTCGGTCCGATCGTGAAGTACGGTATGTTGACTGAAGACAAGTTCTATGACCGCGCGAGCAAATTTGCGATCATGCAAGAGCTCGACGGGAGCTTCTTCACGTTTGAAGAGTTGAAAGAGAAGATCGGTGAGACTCAAAAGGATAAGCACGACAAGATTATCGCCCTCTACTCAACCGGAGCTGATGATCAGGCGAGCTACATCGAATCTGCTCGTAACCGTGATTACACCATCCTAGAGTTCGGTCATGTAATTGACAACCACTGGATGCAAAAGATCGAGCAGAAGGGTGGAGACTTCACTTTTGTACGTGTTGATTCGGATACCATTGACAACCTCATCCAAAAGGACGAGGAGCGTGAAAGCGTGATGTCTGAAGACCAGCAAAAAGCGGTCGAAGGCATTTTCGAGAAGGTTGTCAAGGCTAGTGGAAATGGCCAAGTGCAGATGCAAGCTCTTTCTCCTGAGGATATGCCTGTGCAGATCACACGTAACGAGTTTATGCGTCGCATGACCGAAATGCAGCAAATGCAAGGTGGAGGAATGGGCAACATGCCTGAGTTCTACAATGTGGTTATCAATACCAATCACCCGCTTGTAGCTGAGAAGTTAGCTAATGCAGAAGGTGAGTATGGTGAGATGCTTGCTAAGCAGTTGACGGACCTTGCGCGCCTTAATCAAGGAATGCTAAAAGGTAAGGAGTTGGCTGACTTCGTGAAGCGAAGTGTAGAAGGCTTGAGCTAAGAGCTTCTATCAGCTTTCGCAAAAACATTGATATCGCCCCTGCTCGACTTAAGTCGGGTAGGGGCGGTTTTTTTTGAAAGCTGAGACGAACAGAGAAAAAGAGCAACATTTTTATAGTATGACTTGTTAGAATGATAGTAAAACTATCACAATGCGTTTCTTCTCATTTTTCTTGCTTATTTCACTCCTTACTGCTTGTTCGGGAACTGGCAAAGTTTCCAAGTCACCTGAAGTGAATAAGCCATTAGAACAGATCACGTCGATTGAAAGAGGGATTCTCCCATTGGTCGAGTTTCACATTTATGATGATCCTTCGGGGATTCGATTGTATTGGGCTACTGAGTTAGAAGAAAATTCTGCGCTCTTTCATGTTGAGCGTTCGGGCAATGGTACCTCTTGGGAAGAAATCGGAACAGTTGTCGCTAGCGGTAAAACGACCGAACGCACTCCTTATCGCCATCTAGACGAAAGGCCTTACAGCGGAAATAATTTTTACCGAATTGTATTGGAGGACATAGATGGAGTTCAACAAGAGTCAGAAGTAAAGTCGATAAAGCACTTCGGTTTTTTCAATTTAACGATGTTCCCAAATCCTGCCGCGTTGGGCCAGCAGATAACCTTAAACTTTGAAGGGGAAGAGCACCACGAGTTTCAGGTCGAATTAATCGATAAATACGGCACTCGGTTACAGCGTGAGAGCTATGAATCTGACTGGGGGACCAATCAGCTTTCGTTTATCCCAAAAGCAACTAGGAGGGGGAAATATTTCGTGCGCGTCTACCTAGATGATTATCCTGTGCAATCCTTTACGTTACAGTTGAAGTAGCACTAGCTTAGGCACGCTCTAGGAAGCACACCTTGGCTATATGTCACTCCAAGTCCGACCTAACAGTCACTCAAAAACACCCCTACAGCCAAACCTCCTTCAGAAGTCTCTTTGTACTTCGAGCTCATGTCTTTAGCTGTCTCCCACATGGTGGAGACCACTTTGTCTAGCGGTACTTTCGCATCTTTTGGGTCAGAACCAAGGGCTAGTTCACAAGCACTGATAGCCTTGATGGCTCCCATAGAATTCCGCTCAATACAAGGAATTTGCACCAATCCACCAATTGGATCGCATGTAAGTCCGAGGTGATGTTCCATGGCGATTTCGGCAGCCATAAGCACCTGTTCAGGAGTGCCACCTGAAAGCTCTGTTAAGGCGCCAGCAGCCATGGCCGATGAAACGCCAATCTCTGCCTGACAGCCACCCATGGCCGCAGAAATAGTCGCCCCTTTCTTAAAAATGCTACCGATCTCTCCTGCAACAAGCAGGAAACGTTTGATCTCATCGAAACCACCCGCGTGATTTTCGATGACAAGGTAATACATCAGGACAGCAGGAATAACGCCCGCGCTACCATTGGTTGGTGCAGTAACGACTCGACCTAGCGAGGCGTTGACTTCATTTACAGCGAGCGCGAACGTGCTTACCCATTGCAAAATCTCTCTGAACTTCACTTCAGTACGACGAATAGTGATTAGCCATTCTTCCGCATTTTGATAAGGCTTTTGATCGCGTAGCAGTCGTTTATTGAGATTAAAAGCCCTTCTGGCCACATCCAATCCTCCTGGCAATTTGCCCTCAGTATGACAGCCGATGTACATGCACTCAAGCATAGTGTCCCAGATACGCTTCAGCCCTAAGTCCACTTCAGCTTCAGAGCGAAGTGCGGATTCATTGGCTGCGACGATCTCAGAAATTGATTTGCCTTCCGCAGTACAATGCGCTAAAAGCTCAACTCCTTTAGTTATTGGAAAAGGGAATGCTGCAAAAGCTGCAGCCTGCTTTTTTTTATTGTCACGCTCCTCTACGACTACAAAGCCACCACCGATTGAGTAGTAGGTCTGTGATGTTTTTACACCACTTGCAAGTGTGGCTTCAAACGTGAGTCCGTTCGCATGAAAAGGGAGAAATTCATTGTGAAAAACAATGTCCACTTCTGGATCAAAAGTGATGACACTCCCATTCGGTAAATAGAGACACTTGCTTTTTTGGATGTCTGCTACAATTGTAGAAATGCTCTCCACCGGGATTTGCTCGGGGTCTGTCCCAGAAAGGCCGAGCATAACAGCATAGTCAGTAGCATGACCCTTACCAGTGAGTGAGAGAGAGCCATACATGTGGACGCTAACACGTTGAACCTCATCCAAGAGGTTCTCCTGCTTCAATAACTCCAACCAGCGCTCGGCTGCTCTCCAAGGTCCAAGGGTGTGAGAACTGGAAGGTCCGACACCAATTTTTAGCATATCGAAAACAGAGATGCATTCCATGGATTATTGCGATTAGGCCCGACAATGTAATCGGATTCAACGAGTAGAATTATCTGAAAGATTGCTGTCTTACAATTTTCCAATAGCTTTCGCCAAAACGGCACACGCCCAGTCAATCTCTTCATTGGTTATGATCAGTGGTGGAGCGATGCGCAAAGACCTGTCATTGAATAAAAACCAGTCCGTGATCAAACCTTCAGCCAAGCAGTGCTGAATCACCGTTTTTACTTGATCGTAATTTAAAAGTTCAACCGCCAACCAAAGACCGACCTGACGAACGTCCAACACCCCAGGAACCTGTGATAGGTTTTGGCGAAAGCGGACACCTTTCTCTTCGGCTTCAGCAATTAGGTCAATTTTCAATAAAGTTTGCAACGTAGCCAATGCTGCGGCACAACTTACCGGGTGACCACCAAATGTCGTGATATGACCCAGCACTGGATCGACGCCAAGCAGGGTTGTAAGGGCCTGGCTCGCTACAAACGCCCCAATCGGCATTCCTCCCCCCATACCTTTTGCAAGCAGGAGGATGTCCGGTACAACCCCATAATGTTCGAAGGCGAAGAGTTTTCCTGTCCGACCGTAGCCTGCTTGGATCTCATCAAAAACCAACAGCGCCCCGACTTCTGTACATTGGTTGCGCAAGGCCTCAATCCATTCTTGACTTGGTGGGCGGATTCCCCATTCAGCCTGGACGGTTTCTATAAATACCGCTGCAGTTTGCTCAGTGATTTGACTTAAGCACAAGCTGCAGTTGAAGTCTATGTGACGTATGCCAGGAAGTAGCGGTCGATAGGCTTCGGTGAAATAGGATTCAGAATTCAAACTCGCAGCGCCTTGCGTACTGCCATGGTACGCATTGAAACAGCTGATGATTTCTGGCCGACCAGTAGCTCGCTTGGCCAATTTCATAGCACCTTCGGTGGCTTCGGTTCCACTATTTACGAAGTATACTGAGTCGAGTGTTGCTGGCAATTGGTCGGTGAGCAATTTCGCCAAAGCAACCTGAGGGGTAAGCACGTATTCGCCATAAACCATCGTATGCATGTAGGTCTCAGCTTGTTTTTGTACAGCTGAAACCACAGCAGGATGGCAATGCCCTAAGCTACTCACACCAATTCCTGCAATGAGGTCGAGGTAGCGTTTTCCTTCATTGTCGTATAGGTATACGCCTTCACCTTTTGCGATTTCCAAGGAAAGCGGTTCATCACTCGTTTGGGCGAGGTGGCGTAAAAAAATCTGTCGTTTCGTCATTACTAGCCTCAAAGATGCTCAGCGCATGTTGGATCCCATAAAATTGAATCTAACTACTTGATTCTTCGTTAAGAACACCAGTCTTCCACTAGATTCTAGCAAGAAGAACACATCCATTTTAATGTTGGGTAGACTGCATAAGCACTTGTTAAAATGCTCCTAGGAGACGGAAAGTGCTTATCTTTAGACTGCCCCTCCCCATGAAATCAGATTTTGAGTAATCTAACCTTCATATCAGCCTTGCTTTGCTGCCTCCTTATTTGGAGCTGCGAGCCTTCCCAGACCGTGCGAAACACCGATTTCAGCATTCAAGGGATTGATGTCTCTCATCATCAGCAAGAAATTGATTGGGCAACTGTAGCCTCTCAGGATATTCATTTTGCTTTTTTGAAAGCAAGTGAAGGCCTTCAGCATGTCGACCCTAACTTTTCAGACAATTGGGCTTCCGCCAAAACAAGCGGTCTAGTCAGAGGTGCTTACCATTTTTATCGAGCGAATAAACCCGCAGAAGTACAATTCAATAATTTCACGGACAGGGTTGAACTGCAACCTGGCGATCTGCCTCCTGTACTTGATATTGAAACACTGGATGGCGTTTCAAGAGAGGAGCTTATCGCTGGGATTACAAAGTGGCTAACGCTTGCAGAGATTAAGTACGATGTGAAGCCGGTCATTTATACTAACATCAAGTTCTACTATCGCTACCTCGCAGGGCAGTTTGATGAATATCCGTTTTGGGTAGCTCGATATGGAACGAAAAAACCTGCCGTCGGTCCTGGCTTACAGTTGGCCTTTTGGCAATACGGTGATCGTGGCCAGATTCCAGGCATCTCTGGGCCTGTGGACTTGAACATCTTCAACGGAGATAAAGAAGCTTTTGAGGCCATTCTTATCAAAAAGGAAGAGGTGTTGACGATTAATCAGGCTTGGTAAGCTGATTGGCGAAGAGTGCTATTTTTATGGATCGATGCAATCGTATTTCGTCGAAATACGAACAAGCCCGTTTTGCACTTTGATGTGCATGTCATTCGTGGAAATTCGAACGAAGCTTAACAGACTCACAAAGCGCTTAATTTATTTGCGAACCACTCTCCTCCTAGAACGGTTCACCTATTGATGCCTAAAGGAAGGAGCTCAAATAAACCTAGTGTTTTAGCGAAAGTTAAAACCAACAAACCATTGACTCCAACTGAAGTTGATTCTCTACTCGCCAAAGGGAAGTCCTATTTCCAAACCCGCGGTTACAGTCCTTTCCCTTTTCAGGAAAACACTTGGCGCGCCTACCTCGAAGGCAAAAGCGGAATTGTAAACGCACCTACCGGCTCTGGTAAAACCTTTAGCCTCGTTATTCCGATTCTCCTTGAAGCATTAGGGAATGGAGATGTGGATCGCGCGGGACTTCGAGCAATTTGGATCTCACCCATCCGTGCACTGACTAAGGAAATAGCGAAAGCCGCACATGAAGCTATCTCGGGACTTGGTCTAGCATGGGAAGTCGGTATTCGCTCGGGTGATACGTCCAGCAGCGAACGTGCAAAGCAAAAACGCAGACCTCCACACATACTTATTACCACTCCTGAAAGCCTTCACCTTCTCCTCGCCTCCAAGGATCATCCTAAATTCTTCGGAAAGCTCCGAGCGGTAGTTGTTGATGAATGGCACGAACTCATGGGCAGCAAGCGCGGTGTGCAGATGGAATTGGGCTTAAGCCGTCTGCGGGGATTGGTTACTGATCTGCATGTCTGGGGAATCTCCGCCACCATTGGCAACTTAGTAGCTGCAGGAAAGGTATTACTCGCAGATACGATACCATCAGATCAGCAAGTGCTCATTCGAGCCAACGTCGATAAGTACACAGGCATGCAAACCATCATGCCTGAAGAGATTGAAAAGTTTCCATGGGGCGGACATATGGGGATCACAATGCTAAGCCAGGTATTGCCCGTGGTGCATAGCTCCGGTTCAACTATTCTTTTTACGAATACGCGTAATCAATGCGAAGTTTGGTATCAAAAATTGCTTGATATCGATGATGAACTTGCAGGTCAAATTGCAATGCACCACGGCAGCATAGATCGTGAGTTGAGAGACTGGGTAGAGGAGGCCATTCATACCGAAAAACTTAAAGCGGTCGTTGCTACGAGCTCATTGGATTTGGGCGTAGACTTTCGACCAGTCGAAACGATCGTCCAGATTGGCAGCCCAAAGGGCGTCGCTCGTTTCTTACAACGCGCAGGCCGTTCTGGTCACCGACCAGGTGAAGACTCGACCATTTATTTTGTTCCGACCCATTCGCTTGAGCTGATAGAAGCAAGTGCATTACGAACCGCGATAGATCGACAAGCTATTGAGTCTGTTGAGCCCATGCGTAATTGTTGGGATGTATTAGTGCAGTATCTCGTAACCTTAGCTGTTGGTGGTGGATTTAAACCTGAAGAAGTATTACCTGAAATACGAGCTACGCATTGTTATGCTGACCTCACAGATGCGCAGTGGAAATGGTGCTTAGACTTCATCACTACGGGAGGTGAAAGCTTGGCTGCCTACGATGAGTACAAAAAAGTGACGGTCAAAGAAGATGGACTTTTTGTCGTTGAAGAACGCCGGATCGCCATGCAACACCGCATGAATATGGGCACTATCGTTGGGTCAACCTCTATGATGGTGAAGTATGCGCGTGGCGGAAGAATAGGTACTGTAGAAGAGTACTTCGCGACTCAACTTAAACCAGGAGATACCTTCTGGTTTGGCGGTAAATCGTTGGAGGTAGTTCGAATAACCGCTACTGAATTACAGGTCAAGAAGACTAAGAAGAAGCCCACGCGCATTCCAAGTTGGCAGGGTGGGCGCATGTCGCTATCAAGCAGTTTGAGCGTTCTGTTTCGAGAAAAAATTGATGCCCTCAAGAGGGGAGAGGTCTTAGACGAAGAGTTGGCGAAAGTGAAGCCACTTACAGACCTACAAGCTGAACGTTCAGCGCTTCCGTCAACCAACCAGTTTTTGATCGAGTATTTTGAGGACAAGGAAGGGCACCACTTGCTGATGTATCCTTTTGAAGGTCGGACGGTGCACGAAGGAATAGCTACGCTGATCGCTTTTCGTTTGAGCGTCTACCAGCCGATAACGTTCACGATTGCCATGAACGACTACGGGTTCGAATTGCTTTCAGAGACCCGTGTGGACTTAGAAACAGCAATTGGTGATGGTCTTTTTGAAACCGCCAATTTGGTCGAAGACATCACCCAGGCGATCAATACTTCAGAGATGGGAAGGCGAGCGTTCCGTCAGATAGCAGGAGTTGCAGGATTGGTCTTTCAAGGCTATCCGGGTAAGCGTAAGAAAGATCGTCAATTGCAGTCGAGTAGTAAGTTGTTCTATGATGTCTTTATGCAGTATGAGCCAGAGAATTTGCTCTTCCGCCAAGCGCAAGATGAACTCCTCCATTTTCAATTACAAGAAGAGCGCCTCAGAGAGACCTTGGAACGCATCCAACACCAAGAGATCTTATGGATGACACCTGATCGCGCCACTCCTTTTGCGTTCCCCATCATGATTGATCGCATCCGAGGGAAGTTTAGTACCGAACGCATCGAGGATAGGGTAGCGCGGATGAAATTGGCGTTGGTGGCGGATTAGACAAGCACTTAACCCTACCTTCACCCTGTGCCGCCGACCTCAAAAAAGTCTACCACTTTGAACGACTGTATCCCTAAGATACTTCATGACCAAACCTTCCACCTCCATCCCCATGCGGCCATCTACTGGGAAGAAGCAGATACACTACTGGTAGCAGATCTACACCTCGGAAAAGCCACCCACTTTCGGCGACATGGACTTGCGGTACCTACATACGTGCAAGACGAAACGCTAGAAAAACTTACCGGACTGCTTCTCGATTTCAAGCCTGACCGACTGTTGATGCTTGGCGATCTTTTTCACAGCGACTACAATCCCGAATGGGAAGACTTCGCTGAACTTGTCATGGCTTTCTCGCATGTAAAATTTGCACTGGTACCTGGAAATCACGACAGACTTACCTACCATCAATACGAGAAGTACAATATTGAGGTCCACGAAGAGCCCTATTTTGAAGGCCCGTTCGCCTTCTCTCATCACCCCTTAGAAAAAGACGTTTTGGCGGAAGCTGAACGTAGCAGAGTGTATCTCTCAAAGAATAGCCCAAGCTATAATCTCGCGGGGCACGTTCATCCTGCCGTAATGCTGCAAGGCCGTAAAGATCGACTACGTTTGCCGTGTTACTATTTTGGAGAACAAGCAGGATTACTGCCGGCATTTGGCGCGTTTACAGGAACCTACACGATTCAGCCTCAAAAAGGGGATGAAGTATTTGTACTGACAGGGGACAAGGTTATGCAAGTAGGGTAGTACTAAGCTTCTGTACCTATCTCCAAGATATTAGATGAGTTAAGTTGTGCTCTAATAAGTGCAATGTCTTCTTCTAATATATCAAGTTCTTCTTGATTTCTGCCCACTGCTAAAATATTGCCGTTGCGAGCCTTTATTGTATAAAAGTGTTTGCCACGATTATTGACTTTGAATTCAATACGCTTGTCGTCACTAATATTCCTTTTAACGCTATCTATTCCTTTATAGGCATTTGCCTTTGCAGTATAGCCTTCACTTGCATGAAAGAGTGCGTCACCTTGATCGCATATAAACCTAAAACGCCACTCACCTTTCTTGTCTGCGTAGACCTGAATAGTTGGTTTCACCTGAGGCATGCTATAAATTATTTGGTTTAATCAATCGATAAAATTCAAAGGATTACCCTCCAGATCCTGGCGGCTTAATATCTTCAAATCCTTCTAAAAAGTCGCCGTCGTCCTCCGGCGCTTTGTACTCACTTGGTGCTTTTGAAGGTCCGAAAAGTCCATCAAACTTGACCGCAGGTTTCTTTAGTGTAGGCTTCTGCACAACTTTGCCTGATCGTTCAATAATCTTGGAAGATCCAGTCAGTGTAGGTGTTTTACCAGTCGATTCAGCTTGTAGTTGATCCTCGTCCGCATCATCCCAATCTAAGTATGCATCGGTATCAACATCAACTGCCCTTCCAGGATTTGAATTGCTGCTGCTGCGAGATGCACGCTCTTTTTGGAAATCTTTACGCATGGAGCTTGCAATAGCTGGCCTATTTTCTGTGGCCTTTATTTTCGCTTCAGTCGGACGATTCTTGGTTCGATATCCATCGTCATCGTAATCATCAATCAAACTCTCTGGTCCGAAAAGTGCTATGAGTTTTTTGCGGATGGATGCTTTCCGAGCTTGTGAAAACCTAAAGTCTCTGCGTACTTGAGCATTCGCTGTGCGAACATCGTAATTATCATTTACGAGGGTGCCGTCGATTTTAATACCAACTTGAAATAAGCCATTTCGTTTATCTGGAAGAAAACTTGTTCCTGGCTTTTTTCCAAATAATTTATTGAGAACAACTTGTGCTGCATTTAGACGAATTGCATAATCAATATCATGATCAAAAGCATGCGATCCGGCGACCGTAAAATTACTTGCAGTAGACTGAATGAACATGGCAGGTAGGTAGACCACCGAGTTTTCAATTTCTACCCAATTTTCAACATCAATAAACTGGATATGTGAAAGTTCCTCTCTTCTCACAAATTTGCTCATCGCTTGAAGCATTTCAAACTCTCTTAACTCTCCATCTGTAAGACCTACGTTTGCCCATACGTGTAAATCATCCATCAATAAGTTGGTATTCTTATCCCACGAAGCTTCAACGTAAGCACGTGTTGTCATCTGTCCGTTTATGTGACGAGCTTCCACAACATCTTGCCCTACATTTTCGGTACGTTCAAACATCTCGGTGATGTTGACTTCAGAGCACGCAAGTTTTGCCGAAAGGCTAGGGGCTTCCCGCAACTCCATCGTTCCTTCAACGGCCCAATGTCCTTCCATAGCATAGCCTTCTCCGATCACTTTGAGATCCGAATCTTTGAGCGAGCAGCTTCCTGCGAATTTTTTAACAATGACGTCATTATACACTACTTCAGTAGCTTTCAATTTCAGTTTCGCACCAAGCCCATCAGCCGTTTTGGGATTAGTACTCACATCAATTGTACCCTTCGATGTCAGGTTGTCATCTGCCCCTCCAAACATATTGACCCATGCGGCCAGGTCAATTTTTTCGGTATTGATCTCTCCATTGAAGCTTAGCGTTTGCGAACTATTTCCCAAGAGATAAGGAATCAAATTGTCTATGGTCAGTGTCGTGTTCAGCTTATCGCCAAAACCCGATAAGTGTCCAGCATTAACTTTTAGGTCAGGTCCTTTCAGGGCGATTGTGCTTGCGCCAAAACCTACTTCACTTTCACCATACGTGAGTGCAGCTCTATCGAGTTCAAACTGCCCGCTCGTTCTGATGTTGTTCGCATAGCGACTATCGACGAGATGTTTCTGTCGACCACGAAGACGGAATTTTCTTGCGGTTAGCGTTCCATCAAAAGTTCCTCCATCCCATAACTCATCGAGCCAGGCCAGTGGTAAGGTCCCGCTCGCTTCTATATCGTAGTAGGGATCAGTAAAGTTCGACCAAATGAATCTGCCATTAAGGGGTTGACCGTCCAAGTGGGCAATTACATTGGCCAACTGAAGCTTGGAGTCAGCCATCGAGTGGCCCTTACCATTGGTGTAAATAAGGTTGAAACTAACATCGGTCGCTTTTCGATCAAGCGCAGGTATGTACAATGAGCCATCTTTAAGTTCGCCGGTGAAGTTGATTTCAGGACTTTTGTATTTATCAAGAAGTCCCTCAATCTTGCCGTCTAGTGCAAAGCGTCCTTTCGAATCCAGTTCGCGAATGGACTGTGTGACCCATTGTTCGGGGAGTACTCTGAGTAATGTCCCTAACCTTCCCTCTTGTGTTTGAAGTAGAAGATTGTATGCTGTTGAAGACTTCACAAATCCGATGCTCCCAGAAATATCCACAGGCATTTCATCCAATGTGATGACCGTCGGTCCAAATAGATAGGTGTTTGCTTGTGGATCTATTTCCAGCTCTAGCTTAGAACTAATGTCAATCGCCTCTAGGTAACTGAGCTCTCCAATATTCAAGAAATAGCTTTTGCCGCTGATATCTCCTGTCAGTGTATAGGCCTCATTCCCGAAAGCACCACTAAGCTCGCCCTCCTGAACATAAAATGAGCCTTTGCTCTGTGCAGGTAGGTCCTCATAGCGTATAGTCACCTCAGAAAGCAGGATTTTAGAGAGTGCGAAAGAGAATTCTGCTGAAGTCTCAGCATTATCCCTACTTCTAAGGACATTCCAGTTGGCTTTGCGGTCAGCACTTCGATAAACGAAGAGTTCACCGCCATCAAGTTTGATAGTATTAATGATCCAATCATCAGCAAAAATCAAGTCCCAATAGCTTATCCTACCTGCCAATCTTTCGGCCTTTAGTAGAACCCCCTCGCCTATACCATCTAAGGCGACGTTCTGGAGATCAACACTTGCATATGGGAATTCTCGCCAAAGACTAAGAGATACACCCTCCACACTTAGATCTGTGTCGAGTTGCCCTCGCAGCGCTATAAGTGCTTGCTTTCCTATCTCTTTTTCAAAAAAAAGAGGGACGAGTAATGCGAGAAGTATGAGCCCAACAGCGATGCCGCCGAGCCATTTTAGTAAGTGTTTCATGCCAATTCGCTTCCGGTTAGGCTGAAATGACCCCTGATTTGTGCGTTCAGGAGGCAAAAATTCATCGTTCGAATGCATCGCTAATGTAACGTTTGTAAGCCTGTAGCTTGGTACTTTGAAAATAGACTTTGTTTTTTTTCAAAAAGGCTTGCGCGAAAACAGGAAAAGACTACTTTTGCGGCCGCTTCTAATGAGAAGCATGTTTAGGGCGGTTAGCTCAGCTGGTTTAGAGCACCTCGTTTACACCGAGGGGGTCGGGGGTTCGAGTCCCTCACTGCCCACCATACATCTAAAGCCTTCTTGCAGTAATGCAGGAAGGCTTTTTTGTTGGTAGTACGCTACTTGGGGTTACCCTCTAGTCAGCTTAGCTTTGGACCATGTCATCTATTGGCCAAAAGGCAATCAAGATCATGAGTCAGGCAAGTATGCGCCGACTTTTTTTCCTTCTTCTTGTGGGGGGAGTTACCTATTGGTTTTTCGACCTGATTCAGCCATTCTTAATGCCTGTGTTTTGGGCTACGGTTCTTGCAATCGTTTTTCAGCCTATGTCTCAATGGTTTTGTCGAAAGACCAAAGGGAGAGAAAGCTTAGCAGCTTCGCTCACCACTTTACTGATTACTGTCGTAGTCGTGCTACCACTTGCGCTTGTTGTTTTAGCTGTAGTAAATGAAGCAGGTAACCTCATTGCTAGGGTCAATTCAGGAGAACTTGACCCTAATCTTGTCGTCAATTGGTTTGAAGCTCGAATCCCTGCCGCACAGATGCTCGCGGAAGACTATGGTGTTGATTTTGATGAGGTACGAAAAAATGTCTCGGAGGCTATCGCCACTGCTGGACAATGGATCGGGAATCAAGCCGTGAGGGCTGGACAGAATTTTATTGGCAGTGCCGTGCAGTTTTTCTTGATGCTTTACCTCCTGTGGTTCTTTCTCAGAGACGGTCACAAAATCAAAGAAATGGCTATTCGTGCACTCCCATTAGGAGATCGAGAAGAGCGTATGTTGTTTTCAAGGTTTGCGACGGTGAGTCGAGCGACCCTAAAAGGAACCCTCATTGTTGCAATTATTCAAGGAACGCTTGGAGGCCTTTTGTTTTGGGCGTGTGGAATCTCAAGCCCATTATTTTGGGGTGTAATGATGACCCTGCTGAGCTTACTACCTATCGGAGGAGCAGCTCTTGTTTGGGCTCCGGCTGCTATTGTCTTCGCCATTCAAGGCGATTGGCCAAGAGCAATCGCTTTGGTGGCCTTTGGTGGCTTAGCAATTGGCCTGGTTGATAATCTACTGCGACCGCTTCTTGTGGGTAGAGATACTCAAATGCCAGATTATTTAGTGCTGGTAACGACACTTGGTGGTATTGCCAGCTTTGGACTAGCAGGATTTATCATTGGGCCTGTAGTAGCAGCATTATTCCTAAGCGTATGGGAATTGATGATGCTAGAATTTGAAGAAAACCCCAAACCCAAAGGATTAGAACAAAGCGAAGTGGATGTAGGCCCTTAAATCGTCTAGTGGCACTTAACTTTCGCTAGAGTAGAGCACCTTTTCTTCTTCAACTTTCATGAGTGTTCGGATGGCGATATAGCTATTGTTGTAGCGATCCTTGTGCTTCTTCTGGAGGGCGGGAGCATAGGATCCTAGATACGCCTGGAGTGTTGCATGGTCTTTACAGGTGTACTGAATAGCGTAGCTTTTGCCATCCGGATCTTCATCATTGAGAATTCGAAGCATGCGATAACTGACAAACATGCCCGTGGCGAGGACTTCTGGTATGTGCTCAGTTTTCATCCAATCTAGCCAGTCTGCAGCAACGGCGAGATCAACTTTAACGGTGACGTTATAAACGATCATAATCGTTCAATTTGGACGCCAATATTCTTTAGTCGCTGTTCAATAAACTGATAGCCACGATCAATTTGATGGGCGTTAGAAATCACACTTGTACCCTGTGCTGAGCATGCTGCAATTAGCAAGCTGACCCCGGCTCTAATGTCAGGGCTACTCATGTTTGTGCCACGGAGTGGATACGAACGGTCGATTCCAATTACCGTTGCTCTATGTGGATCGCAAAGGATAATCTTCGCCCCCATATCAATGAGCTTGTCGACGAAGAACAGACGGCTTTCAAACATCTTTTGGTGGATGAGCACAGATCCGCGGGCCTGAGTCGCAACAACCAAAAGAATACTCAAGAGATCTGGGGTGAATCCTGGCCAAGGAGAATCATAAACAGTAAGGACTGATCCGTCGATGAAGGTTGAAATCTCATAGTGATCCTGTGCAGGAATATGGATGTCTCCATTGTCTAGCTCATTAATTTGAATTCCCATCTTCCTGAACGTCGGAAGAATTACGCCGAGTTTCTCTGGGCGAGCAGCTTTGATTGTCAGCTCTGATTGAGTCATGGCAGCCAATCCAACCCAGCTTCCAATTTCGATCATATCGGGTAATAAGCGGTGTGTACACCCGCCTAAGCGTTCTACGCCATGTATGGTGAGCAGGTTTGAGCCTTGCCCCTCGATCTTAGCTCCCATAGACTCTACCATCGCACAGAGCTGCTGTAGGTAAGGCTCACAAGCTGCGTTGTAGATCTTTGTGGTCCCTGGGGTAAGTACTGCTGTCATGACCATATTGGCCGTTCCTGTAACAGATATTTCGTCCATTAGCATGAACGTACCTTTTAGACCGTTCTCCGCAGAAACGAAAAACTCATCCTTGTCAGGGTCATAAACGAACTCCGCGCCTAGCTTTTCAAAGCCAAGAAAGTGGGTGTCTAGGCGACGACGACCGATCTTATCACCACCTGGTTTTGGCAGAAAAGCCTTCCCAACACGGTGAAGCATTGGACCAATTAGCATGACAGAGCCCCGAATCTTAGAAGCCTTGTCTTGATACTCCTTACTTCGGAAGTAGTCAAGATTTACACTTGGTGTGTGAAAACGAAAAGTGTGTGTGCTTTGCTCCTCTATCGAACAGCCTAAGCCTTTCATGAGATCCATCAGGTTGTGGACATCGAGAATACGAGGCAAGTTTTCAAGGATCACCGGTTGATCGGTGAGCATAGTTGCACAGAGTACTTGTAGCGCTTCGTTCTTAGCGCCTTGCGGAATAATTTCACCGCTGAGTTTGTGTCCGCCTTCTACGCGGAATGCATTGCGTTCCATAGTGGGGCAAGATAGCCGTGGAACGCACTCTTTTTAATCCCTGACAACAGAGACTTTATAAATAGTTTAAATGGCGCAGATTAGCGCTTACGATAGCGACGACGATTACGATTTCCGCCTTTCTTGCGGTTGTTACGACGTCGTGTCAAAGGGGCAGTTTGCTTAATGTGCGATTGGGATCCTTTGCCCATAAATGCATCGAGATTTGTTCCTTCTGGAAGAACTAGTAATCCTTCACTCATCTTTTCGAGATCGGCAAGAATTGTTCGATCACTGATGTTTTTCGCATCGTTATACATTGAATACGCAAGCTTCATGTAGCAAGCTGCGGTATTCGTAATTGCGCTCTTTCGCTCGGGATCTTCTGTTTCAATGGCTTTAGAAATCAGTCGTTGCACATATTCACCGTAGTTCCGCTGTTTAAGCACTGACTTCGGATAGGGCACTTCTTCGGGCGGAACTTGATCCTCTTCTGGTGTAGGGATGTGTCCATCTGGTGGGACAGCGTTAAGTTGGTAGCCCGATAAGCGGTACGCATGCTTCCAAAGACGTCGTTCCAAGTCTTCTCGGGCGAGTCCATCCTCGTTACCTGCTTGTTGCGCCATCATCTGGACTATACGCTCCACAAGTGCCTGTTGACGCTCTAAGTCAAGCTCTACTGCCTTTTCAAGCATCGTCTGCACGTGACGACCATAAGCTGGGATTTCCAGTTTGGTGCGTGCAGTATTATAAGTAAGTCCTTCTATCACGTGATTGGGGGGTTGTCTTAGGCTTTCGCCAAAACCTCCATAAGACGGGTTTTGGCGAAAGCTAGAAACTATTCTACTGTAACACTCTTGGCAAGGTTACGTGGTTGATCAACATCGCAGCCTCTATGAACAGCAATGTGATAGCTTAAAAGCTGTAATGGTATTACAGAAAGCAAAGGTGAGAATTGCTCTACTGTATAAGGTATTTCGATTACGAAATCAGCTAGCTGGGCGATCTCCTTATCCCCTTCAAGAACAACCGCAATCACCATTCCGTTGCGTGCTTTTACTTGCTCAATGTTCGAAACAATCTTTTGGTAAGCACTTTGGTTTGTGGTGATGACAAAGACTGGCATGTCCTCGTCAATGAGTGCAATCGGTCCGTGTTTCATTTCCGCAGCAGGGTAACCTTCTGCGTGGATATAGCTAATCTCCTTTAGTTTCAAAGCGCCTTCGAGCGCAACTGGGAAGTTGTATCCTCGGCCGAGATAGAGTGCATTGTGGCTCTCGTACAACTCGCGTGCAATAAACTTGACAGAGTTGGCGCAATTTGCAATCGCTCTTTCAACTTTTGCAGGAATCGCTACGAGTGCATCGAGAAGCATGCGCTTACGTGAATCATCGATCAATCCTCTGTGACATGCCAGGTGAATGGCCATAAGACTAAGGATAGTTACTTGGCCAGTAAATGCCTTGGTCGATGCTACTCCAATCTCTGGACCAGCATGGATATAACTGCCCGCATCGGTTTCTCTTGCGATCGAGGAGCCAACAACGTTTACGATTCCGTAGCAAAATGCTCCTGCTTTTTTTGCAAGCTCAACTGCAGCTAGCGTATCGGCTGTTTCTCCTGACTGGGAGATTGCGATAACGACATCTTTGTCTGTTATGACTGGATTGCGATAACGAAACTCACTAGCATATTCAACCTCTACAGGCATACGGGCCAAATCCTCAATGAGATACTCACCGATAAGGCCAGAGTGCCAGCTCGTACCACAAGCTACGATAAGAATACGATCAGCATTCGCTACACGATCGATGTGCCTCACGAGTCCACCAAGACGGATGAGGTTTTGCTCAGCGCTAACCCGACCGCGCATGGCATCGGCAATTGTTGCTGGTTGCTCATGAATCTCTTTGAGCATGAAATAGTCATATCCACCTTTCTCTATCTGCTCAATCTCTAGATCGAGCTGGTGAATAAATGGTGTCTGCTTTTCATTTTCAAGATTGACAATACTGTAAGTACCGTCTAGCCTCGCTACTGCTACCTGGTCAGATTCTAAGTAAATGACATCCTTAGTGTGCTCTACAATTGGAGTACCATCAGAAGCGAAGAAAAATTCATTCTCACCGATTCCGAGAACCAGTGGACTTGCTCTTCTTGCAGCAACAAGCTTCGTAGGGTCATCGCGATCAATTACTACAATCGCGTAGGCCCCAATGACTTTAGAAGATGCTTGGCGTACAGCTTCTTCTAAGGTTAAATCGCCTTGGCGCTGAACCTCTTCAATTAGTTTGACTAGAACTTCCGTATCAGTTTCACTGACAAAAGTATGTCCCAATCCTTCTAGCGCAACTTTAAGGCTATCATAATTTTCGATGATTCCATTATGAACAATAGCTAGGCGACCATCACCTGATTGGTGAGGGTGGGCATTAACGTCGTTCACTTCTCCGTGAGTAGCCCAACGAGTGTGTCCAATGCCAAGATGACCTTTAAGTCCAGCAGCAATGGCCGCCTCACTCATGTTGTCAACTTTACCTTGGCGCTTTACGAGGTTGAGACTTTCGTCAAAAATGGCAACTCCTGCAGAGTCATACCCTCGGTACTCCAACCTACGTAGGCCTTTCTCGATGATTGGGTACGCATCTTTGGTACCGATGTAAGCAACTATTCCACACATAATTCAGTGGGTCTATATGGTTCTTAGAAGGTTTGTTCAGAGACGAATCTATGGTGTGTCTGTGGTGGCCAGAAGTATTCTAGCCCGCAAGGCATTTGTAGCCCCTCCTGTGCCCCTCAATATACTCTCTCCTGGGAAAAAAGTTTGAGCATTCGCTACAAGGAATAATTCTGGTTCTTGATCTCCAGAAATGATTCTTTGCGCTAGGCTTGTAATATTGAAGCGATAAACGAGAATATTATCTGCAGTAGCGTCCCTCGGGTCAGGAACAGATTCCACAAATCCTCCTTCAGCTTCAGTGAATGTCGATGATCCGTTTGGCGACGTAGCGCTGTAGTCTACTAGGTCTCCAAAATTATTTTTGACTCTAGGAATAAGCCGAGTGAGAGGGCTGATGAAATCTTCTGTTCCTGGAACCACCGGGATCTCTAAGATTGCCGAATTAACCGCTTGATTACTCAGTCCCTCGAATGCAGTGAGGTCAACTCTTAGCATTAAGCCACCCAATGATTTCACTATTGCAAGTGTGTCATTAAGGTTGTTTCCACTTGCCAATTGCTCAGCCGGAGTACCACTAAAATCATGGACATATTCAGGACGAAACCGTCCAACAGCAGTTGAAGCTCTACGGTAGTTGAACTGATACTGTCTCTGAAATCCACTATCCGTGTAGTACACAAAGACTCCCATACGATCTTGTCGATCTAGGCTTAGGTCTACTCCTGGTGAAGTGCGACCGCAATCACCTCCCTCGATAACAATCCCTGGAAAATTCGCAGAGAAAAGACTGTCGTTAATGATGGTGTCATTCGCCACAGCAGCTGTTAATACGGGCAAGAATGCATCCCTGAAATCCTGGTTCATTGGAATGCGAAATTCAGGCCCAACCGTATCCATGCGCGTTGAATCCCCGTCGTAAACGAGTGTGGGAGATGAAACTCTTTTAGGCACAGCCGTTGCTTCGCCGAAAACCACTCCGTTGTCTTGCAGGGGGGTCTTGATCAACGGTTCAAGGTTTTCAAACGAGGGCGTAGTCGCACCTAAAACGCGAAGATTTGATTGCGCTGTAGTGTCTCCTACCTGATAGTCTGGTTGTAAAGGCAAAATCAAGATGATACTATCCACAACTGCGGTTGTAAGATCTAGCTCATCGGCGCGTTCTAAAATCTGCATTCCGATACGAGCATTCCTCGAACCAGTGTAAGGGCTACTTACACAGCCTACAGGTACTCCAATTTCAGAAATTGCTATTCCTGTAGTTAGCTCGGTGCTAATTGCCGTATCAGTTGCTATGCTGAAAGAAATATCCTCTCGATAAGATATTGGTAATTGAGTTCCATCAATGATATCGCCACCAATGGGTGTCGAGTCCGTGCATGCAGTGATACAAAGAACCACCGTGACGATGCACAAATTGAAGAAGTTATTCATAAACTAAGGGGTGCTTAGAGGCACAACGCACTGTGAGCAGTAAAAGTGGCCTGAGGCAAGAAAAAAGCCGTGCTTTTGATTGAAAGAACTACAATTCATGTAGAGTATCAATCAGGAGCACGGCTTTAAGCTGATTTATTTGACTTCTTCGACCTCTTCGGTCTCGGTTGCTAATAGATCATTGTATAGATCGATGTATCCAGCAACGTAATCTTCTTGCTTGAAGTCTAGTACAGGCTTCTCTGTTGACATTGACGTTAATGCATTGTCAATGTGCTCAGGAAGGCTCTCTTCTCCTCGAATAACAGCATCTGCATACTGAATTGCACCTAGATCAAGGCTTACACCTTCTTCATGGCGGAACGCGGCAAGATCATCTGCTTTCAAGTTATTGATGCTAGCTTTTGCAAAGAAATCTTCTCCAAACTCTTGGTCAAAATCTTGATCGTAGGCTGAGTAAATCACCTTCGAAAGTTCGAAAAGTGGCTCGTTTGCGTACGCACTCTTTAGGAAGAATGGAATCAAAGAAGTCATCCAACCATGACAATGAATGATGTCTGGTGGCCAGCCGAATTTCTTGACGATTTCAAGGGCACCTTTACAGAAAAAGGCCATTCGATCTGCATTATCTGCGTAGACCTTTCCAGACTTGTCTTCGAAAATGAACTTGCGCTTGAAGAAGTCATCATTGTCCAAGAAGTACACCTGCATGCGGGTTCCAGGTAGGCTGGCAACCTTTATGATTAGTGGATAATCATCGTCATCCACAATGATGTTCATACCTGAAAGTCGAACAACCTCGTGCAACCGGTGACGGCGCTCGTTGATCGTACCAAATCTCGGCATGAGAATACGGATGTCCATTCCATTGTCGATAACTCCCTTCGGTAAAGCACGAGCAATTTCGCTCATGATGCTCTCCGTCGTGTATGGACGCAACTCTTGCGTCACGATGAGGACTTTCTTCTTCTCCATGTATGTTTGTATCAATCCGCTTGTAACAGCGTTAATCTTCTAGGGCCTAGCTCAACGCAGGTCTTCCTCGAAAGCGGCTGCGAAAATACAAAAAGGTGGCGACTTGACCTTCCCATGTTGGGGCTTTCGCCAAAACCTATCCTCATAAAAGCATAATAATCATGCTTCTGTGACAGAAAGATTCCGCCTTATGTACCCGATCAGCGTTAGAAACGCAAAAATTGTGGGATCAGCTACTTTCGCTGGCATATGCAGATTGCCAAATCACGGGAGGAGCTTTCCCTAATAACCCAACAATGGAACGCGGAAAAGCTTGAATGGGCCTTTGTACCTACCATGGGAGCTTTACATAATGGGCACCTCACCTTAGTGCATGAAGCGCTTAAGCACTTTCCTCGGGTCGTGGTCAGCGTTTTTGTGAACCCTACTCAGTTTGATAGAGCGGATGACCTGAGTAATTATCCTCGTCAACCGGAAAAGGATGCGGCATTACTTCGAGAAGTAGGGGCGCATGCGTTGTTTCTACCTAGTGTCGATGTCATGTATCCTGATGGCACCGACAAGGATCGCATGCCCGATCTGGCAGGCCTTGATACTAAGTATGAAGGTGCAGCACGTCCTGGTCATTTTGAGGGTGTTGTTCAAATCGTCAGGAGACTCGTTGAAGCAGTTTATCCGAAGGCCATGTTCATGGGCCAAAAGGACGCTCAACAAGTAGCAGTTCTTAAGAGGGCAGCGCTTCAAGAGTTCTGGCCTTTGGAAATTCATGCTGTCGCTACCGTCAGAGAGTCTTCGGGACTTGCAATGAGTTCTAGAAACAGTCAGTTAAGTCAGGAAGGACTCACAAAAGCGGCGACGATTTCAAGGGTTTTGGCGAAAGCCGAAAAGGAATGGAAGTCAGGCAAAACACCAAGGAAAATCGAAAAAAATGGACAAGAAACCCTTCTTTCAGCCGGTTTTAAACCTGAATATTTCGATTTTATTGATGCTACAACCTTCGACCCACTACCAGATCTACCGAGTGCCCAGCAAGGGATTGAAAAACCGTTAATCGTAACAGTGGCTTGGCTTGAGGGGGTAAGATTGATAGACAACTGGCCCTTATATTAAACATCTTTAGTCGTTCAGAACTAGATCACATTTAAGTCGTTTTTAGACTGACATCATTTTTCATCTGCTCGATATTCGAATTCGCTTGCGCAATAGACTACCTTTGCGCCCCGAACGCTTAAGCTCTGCGCATGCTTCTTCAAATTTTTAAGTCTAAAATTCACCGAGTCCGAGTTACTGAGGCCAACCTCAACTACGTCGGAAGTATCACCATCGATGAAGATCTCATGGACGCTTCAGGCCTCATCGCCGGCGAACGTGTGCAAATCGTAAATAATAACAACGGTGAGCGCATCGAGACGTATGTAATCAAAGGTGCACGCGGCACAGGTGTTATCTGTCTCAATGGTGCAGCAGCTCGACGCGCGGAGATTGGTGACCTCGTGATCATTATCGGCTATGGCTGGATGACCCCAGAAGAGGCTGCTACTTTTGAACCTAAGGTTGTCTTCCCAGATGACAATAATCGCGTCACTGCGTGAAAGGCAAGTTCGCAAACGTCCTAAAGTTCTTAGGATTTCTTTCGATAGGTGTGGTCATCCTCACCCTGGTTTTCCGTAGTCAAGATGCTGCGTTCCAAGCGCAGTGTGTCTTAGATGGGATTCCATCCGATGAATGTTCTTTGCTTGACAAGCTTGCTGCAGATCTGTCTACTGTAAAGTGGCGCTGGCTTGGCTTTACGCTTATTGTCTTCATGCTAAGTAACTTTTTTAGAGCTTGGCGCTGGCAACAGCTCATCGAGCCGTTAGGCAAAAAAGTATATTTCTGGAACGCCTTCTGGAGCGTTATGATTGGTTATTTCGCCAATTTGGGGCTTCCTAGAATGGGTGAGGTAGTCAGAGCGGGGCTACTTGGTCGCTATGAAGGACTACCTGTAGAAAAAGTAATGGGCACTGTCGTTGTCGACCGGATTTTAGATGTAGTAATGCTCTTAGTCATCATTGGTCTTGCATTTATGCTGCAATGGGACACTTTGAGCAATTTTGTCATAGAGTCACGCGGTGATTCTGAGGGCAGCGGCGGGTTTGGGCCTCTTTTAGCAATGGGTGTCGGAGGACTGCTTGTAGGAGCAGCTATGCTTATTTGGTTGTTACGAAAGTTCTCGCATACTGCCTTGGTTCAGAAGATCACAAAACTTGCCAAGGGCTTTGCTGAGGGGCTTCGTTCACTTACTAAAGTGAAAAGCAAGCCTATTCTAATTCTCAATACAGTAGGCATTTGGGTCTGCTATTTTGGGATGGCTTTTCTACCATTTTTTAGCTTTCCGCCAACGGAGCATCTTGGTGTAGATGCCGCATTGATGGTCTTTATTTTTAGTGCACTTGGGATTGTGATTCCTTCACCAGGAGGAATGGGAAGCTATCACTTCATGGTGATTCAAGCATTGGCACTTTTCAGTATCGCAGGAGATGATGCACTCAGTTTTGCCAACGTCTTGTTCTTCACGCTTCAAATTGGAGTGAACGTACTCTTCGGTATAATTGGCCTGATTGTGTTACCAATGATCAATGGTGGAAAGCGTATTAGCTTAGCTGACACGGTTGAGGCAGAATCTCAATCTACTGTTAGACCAGAAGCAGTATAACGCATGTCCACTTTTTCGCTCTTTGATGATCCCGCACAGCGAGTTGCTAAGGATTGGACTTTCGCCAAAACTCAGGTCGAAAGCTGGCAAGCTGATGGCGATACGGTCGTTTTTACAAATGGTGTTTTTGACCTTTTGCATCCAGGTCACATGACGTACTTATCTCAGGCTAGAGCATTAGGCCAACGGTTGGTGTTGGGTCTAAATAGCGATGCTTCTGTCAAAAGACTAAAAGGGGACACCAGACCTTTACAGGCAGAGGAAGACCGAGCCTTTAACCTCGCAGCATTGAGAAGCGTTGACTTGGTCGTTACTTTTTCTGAAGACACTCCACTTGATCTAATATCAACCTTGCACCCAGATGTGCTGGTAAAAGGAGGTGATTATACTCTCGAAACCATCATCGGAGCTAAGGAAGTTCTCGACTGGGGCGGACAAGTGGAGGTCCTGAGTTTTGTGCAAGGAAAAAGCACAAGCTCCTTGATTAAAAAGATGGGGTAGGGACTGTATTGCCTTAGTTGCAGTAAACCAAGAACTTCTCCCAAAAGTATTCGTCTTTGAACCATTCTCTAATTGGGAATATATCTCTGTAGATGCTTCTATGTAGGCTGTTTAGCTCCTCTTTCATGCGTTGCGCATTACCACCTTTCCAGGCAATGAGCCCATTGGGCAATGCATGTTGATCCGTTGATGAAAGCATTGGTCTTGCCCAACTCCAGAGCTGAGGAAGCTTAGCAACGGCCCGAGTGACCACAAAATCGAAGGCGCCATGGCCCTCTTTATAGTCCTCGACACGTGTATGGATGCCCGTGACATTCTCAAGCCCTATAGCATTGGCTATTTCATTGACAACAGTGATCTTTTTTCCACGACCATCAACCAGTATAAATTCTATATCAGGGAAAGCGATTGCCAAGGGTATTCCTGGAAATCCACCTCCACAACCCAGGTCTAGAATTCGGGAACCAGGTTTTAGCGAAAGCAAGTTGGTCAGCGCTAGACTATGCAGCACATGGTGCTTGTATAACTGGTCGATATCCTTTCGACTCACGACATTGATGCGCTCGTTCCATTCGCGATAAAGAGGTCCGAGTTTTTCAAATTGCTCGGTTTGTGTATCGCTGAGGTCGGTAAAATATTCAAGGAGTATGTCCACGCGGCGAATGTACTTCTTAGCCTACGGCAATTTTGAATTGAAATTTCCTTGACTTAGCATTGAAAGTTAGCGCCTTGCTACCTGCGACTCACTAAACGGCTTCTACGATACTTACTCGCTTTGCGTCCTCTTCTTTTTGCATCTTGCGTCGAGCGATAACCCCCCGAATCCAATTAGGTATCACTACAACTCCGGCCAGGAGATAAGCATAATAGGTGAAGCCTCGCCAGAGGGTAGCAATCAGTAGGGCACTCGTCATGTTGCCCGCTACGAAATCGTCTAAGAAATCATTGAAGAGGGTTTCCACAAAGCCTGCGCCTCCAGGGGTTGGCGAAAAGGCAATGATGACAAACATGGATTCTAGACGCCCGTACAAGGCTGTCTGAGTAAACAGGTCTCGGCCGACATCTGTAAAAGCAATGAACAAGCAGCTCAACAGCAAAAACCTGAAGCTCCAGGCAATCGAGGTACTTACAAAAGCCCCAATGTGCCATTTTAAAGGCTTTGCACGCATGTGGTTTGAAGCAACAACCATGTCACGGCCCATCGTGAAGATTGTTTTGCGGAAGCGTTTCAAAATGCGCCATCGGGCTCCTACACTAAGCAATTTTCGGGTGCTCGAAGGAGAAATGAACAAACCCCAAAAAATGAAGAATGCATATATAGCCATCAACACATAGGCTATCATGAAAGTAATGCCCCAACCACTCAAATCAGCGAGGTTTTCTGCGCCTGGACGGATCATCATCGGTCCAATTATGGCAAGCATTATCGGTAAGGTGAAGATGAAAAAGGCAGAGTCCAGAACCACAGTGTATAGCACAAGTGATGCCGTGCGACCAGCTGAAAGCTTCTCTTGAGAAAGAACAAAAAGTGCTACTGCCGAACCTCCTACACTCGTCGGACTAACAGCACTGGAAAATTCCCAAATGAAGATTAGCTCAATGCACTTTTTGTAAGAGAAGTCTTTTTCACTCAAAATGTAAAGCCGCATCGCGTAAGCAAGGTGCCTTATGACTAGCATCGTCAAGGATATCCCAACCCAAATAAGGGTGTGCCTGGTCCATTGGATCGCGTTCCACTCTTCTAGGTCGAACTGCTGATAAAAAAGGTAGCCAACTACTCCGAGTCCAATTAAGATGGGCAATATGATGCGACTCGTGCGCACAGAGCGCAACGCCTTATGTTGATCGTCAGAAAAGTCGGTACTTGCGGACAATGTCGAGGACTAGTGAGTTCGGGGATACTACTAATATCGGAACGCCAAAAGGCGAAGGTCAGTTGCATGTCGATGCACCTGATTTACTAGATCGTGCGCAAAAGTGGAGATTAGTGCTAGGAGAACGAGGTTCACCACCTCAAGATGATCCTGCTGGCGTCCAGCTTCAAGAAGATTGGAAAGCAGCCGATCAGGTCATTGATGAACTTTATGAAGCCGATAAGCGTGGAGGACTAGCTAAATCCTCTGCCAAGCTGACCAAGTGGCTCGGTCAGTTGCGATCATCATATCCGCCTGAAGCAATCCAGCTCATGCAACGCGATGCGATAGAGCGGTATGAGTTGACTCGCTTACTTGCTGAGCCCGAAATTCTAGAGACACTAGAACCTGATGTTCATCTCGCTGCGACGTTGCTACAACTAGGTCGGCTGCTCCCAGAGAAGGCCCGCGCGATGGCTGACAAGGTTGTGGAAGACATTGCTAGTCGGTTGGCGAAGAAATTAGAGGAACCTCTGCTTAGAGCTGTTCGGTCTGCATTGGCATCTGGCGAGTTGCGCACGCATGCAAAGCCTAACCGACACACCGATTGGGGGCGCACCATTTTAAAGAACTTAAAGAATTATCAGCCTAGTCTGAAAACCATCATTCCAGAGCGTTTCGTTAATCGACAAGCGAAAGGGCGTGGTTTGCGTAATGTGCATTTGCTGGTAGATCAAAGTGCCTCAATGGCAACAAGTGCTATACATGCGGCGCTTGCGGCTGCAGTGATGGCCAAGCTGCCTTCTTTGCGGGTTCGCCTGGTTGCTTTCGATACAGAGTTGGCTGATTTGAGCGACTTACTCAGCGATCCTGTCGAAACCCTTTTCGGCGTTCAACTCGGCGGTGGAACGGACATTCATCGCGCTCTTCGCTACGAGGAGCAGTTTATGCAATCGCCCACCGAAAGCCTCGTCGTTCTCATATCTGACCTTTACGAAGGCGGTAGCAAGGGTGGAGTAGTGCGGCGCATGCAAGCCATGATCGATAGTGGAGTCAAAGTGATCTGTTTGCTAGCGCTAAGTGATGAAGGTCGTCCGAGTTATGATCAGGCTTTCGCCAAAACCCTCACTGAGCTTGGAGCTGTAGTTTTCAGTACAACGCCCGACGCGTTTCCAGATATGATGGCTGCAGCTTTACGGGGAGAGAGCTTGGTGCGGTTTGGTGAGTCAATAAAGTGAGAACAAGGAGTGAGTAGAGTTAAAGCTTTCGCCAAAATCTTACTCAGCCCCATTTTTTAAAAGCAACACTGCACCTTGGACTCCCTTAATAGCTAGTGCATAGGGCCCATTAGGAAGATGTCCCAATTCAATTCGTGCCTGTGTCGATCCTGCTGATACTTGTTGTTGATGCACAATTCGACCTTGAGCGTTAACCAAAAATGCAATTGAGCTAGTTTGTAAAGGCTCTTCAAGGTACATCGTGACATAATCACTCGTCGGGTTTGGCCCAATGTGAAAGCTATGAGTCGCAGTAGGATTTTCAGTATCTACAACCTGGCAATGTTGGAGTAGCAACATAACATCGCTGCATTCAGGAGTTGGATTGTCATTGAGGCCGAGTAGCTCGATTTTAAAGAGATCTGCTTGAATATATTCACAGAGGATGTCACAATTGGTCATGTTTGACATGCTACCTAAAAATAAACCTTGATTTCTCAAAGTCGAGTCTAGACCTCTAGGCACCGAGTCTAAATCCCGCAAGTCTATGTATTGAAGGCCTCTAATGAATATCGTATCACCAGCAGTATTGAGTGCGTAGGAAGTCGGAACTTCATGCACAAAAGGTTGAGGTAAGGAATTTGGAGAAGAAAAACGAAAATAACTAATCCAATCATGATATGATAGTGAGGGGAATGTTAAGTCAGGGATTAAAGGGTATGGAGTTGGCGCGTTATTATTTCTTCCAGTATATCCAAAAAATTTCACTTCCGCAACAGTGTCAAGTAGAGGGAAAGGTGTGCCTTCAGGCAGCTGAATGGTATAGTCCTCATGAACCCATAATTCTAATGGGTCTCCATTTGTACGAGTTAGAGGTGCATTTCGGAAATAGCGAAGAGAGTCGAAAGCTGGGAGTATCACATTGCCGCCAATACCTAATTCAAAGCGACTTTCCACATACCTCAACTGCTTAGGTACGGGAATAACTGTTGGGGTAGCAGGGAAGTAGCGTGAAAAATCTTCGGTACTGTCCGCTGGCCAGCGCTGTTTGTTGAGTTGGGAAAAATGCCCTAGCTTCACGGATACAAGTGAATCATTGGAGGGGGCAGCTGGGTTGTTCGATAGTTTAGGATTATTAATTATGCTTAAGATTGTAAGGTTGTTAAAAGTATCTGATGTGAAAATAGGTAATGAAGAAAGTTTAAAGTTTCTCTCAATTTCGAGTGATAATAGATTCAGATTTGGGTTTAAAAAATTAGCGTTTTGGGTTAGATTTTCGTTGTCGTAAAGGCTAAGAAATAATGATGTATCAATACTCTGAAATGCAGGCAGCTCTGTGAGTCCAATATTTTGTAAGCGTAAGAACATTCGACCTTTTCGGCGTTCTAGGTTTTCAAGTGAAGTTAAAGCTTCGCAGTTTTCTAAATTTATATGCGTAGCCTCCGATGCAGAATCAATAACAAGTGTTCGAAGATTTGAAGATCGTCGAATTGAAAGACCTATATGTTCTCCTGGTAAGTTAGGATAACCAATATATGCACTATCAAGGCTTAGGCAGTCTTCAAATACATAGGAGGGACTTGTTCCATTGAGTCTAGGAACTAGCCCCCTATAATAGAATGCAGATTGAAAAAATGAATCTAAGGTTGGCAAAGAGTGGACTCCTGTCATTTTTACACTTCCATGTGCCCAAAATTCTGATTTGTTGACTTTTTCCAAATTTGGAGCTCCCAATAATTCGATTCTCCCCCAATTTACTTGGTCAAGCCCATCTGCTAGGGTATCTACCCCATGCCTTCGTAAAGTGATTGATTCTAAGTTGTGCATGTTTCTTAGGATCATTTCATCTCCGGTAAATGGAAGTGAGGTAGAATCAAGGTGTTTTATGCCAATATTGTCGTACGTCAGATAATCGACCCCTTGCGCTTTTGGCATAGCCAAGGTGTCCAATAATGGCATATTCACGATTTGGATATTTGCATATCGTCCACAGCCAACAAAAGAGTCTAATAGTATTCTTTCAATCAACGGGTTGTCTCTAATCGTTAGCCACCGATATGGGCGACCACCAACATCCTTCAGGAAATCAACATCTTCAAGTTTTGGGTTATTAGATATGGTAAGATATGCTGCGATTTCGTATACGCTGTCTAGGGCATTTAGGCTCGTCAACAATGGATTCCCATCTACTATGAGTGCTCCTATACGCTTAACGTGACGTAGCGCACTCAGGTCGGTAATGTCATAATTAGGATTTTGCCCTGGGGTTCGATGTGGCCCAATGATCAATTCACCTGATATGGTTGTGATTCCCGATGGGTACTGAGCAGCAAGACTATCAAGTTCCCATTGATACTGTAGTTGTAGTGCTCCGATTTGACTAAATAAAGTAAGACTCCAAAACAGCATCCCGAAAAAAATCATGAATTTGATTTTTTTCGAAATTTTATTACCTTGGTCGAAATTAAAACAATACATAATGCTTACAAATGCACCTAATTCCGTTCTTTCATCTTTCATCTTTCATCTTTCATCTTTCAAAATGCTCAAAAGCACTTGTATTTAGTATTTGTTGCCTCTTGTTAGGCACATCACTACCTGCTCAAGTTACGATGTCTGAGTTAATTGGAGTGAATAGCCGTGGAAAAGACCCTCAAATTCCTCAACAGAAGTTCAACCACATCAGAGAATACCACTCGTGGCCAATATTTGCAGGCTACGATGATGACCTACAAGCAAACGAAACAGAAGGCAAAATAAATTTGCAACCTGCCTATGATTTCGGCGTCAACTTTGACGACTATTATTCAGGGCTCTCTAATCAAGCCATGCCAGTCATTCAATCCAATGCTCCAGAGCATAGTGGAATGACCAGATATCCGAGTAAGTTTCCTCAAGCGGCAAATCGTAAACCATACTTTCATCCTAATTTTGCTGGGACGACGCCAATTATTGACAGTTTTCCAATAATAATTGCGACATGCCCCGATCCCGATGATCCAAGTCAAACATTAAGTAATTGTTTAGACGGCTGGGAACTTAACCAGCCTATTGATTGGAACACGTTTGGTACGAGTTATGCAGGCCAGTCAGCCCCGAAGGTTAGTCTTCGTGCTCCTGATTTTTGGAGACGCGTCCTCATGCGGGCGTTTACAGTCTCTGATGATACTTGGCAGCAGGATCCGAGAAACTACGCAGCTCATTCGGAGGCCATGACCCTTCACGCCATTCGCTACGGATCAAATGTATATTCTGGTACCCATCCTTATAGTGCACTGTATGATGCCAGAAGCAATCAACCTCTAATTTCTGGTCAAGGGACTGTGACTTGGATTGAGAATCAAAACGAGCCAGACAGGTGGTGGAGAGACGAAGACGATTTGTTGGAGACGCCCTCAGCTATATGGCAATCTCTTCCTGAATATATGGCAGCGATGACGAGTGCTGATTTTGATGGACATGGAAGTGGAATGAAGGTAAACAGTACTAACAATGCACTAGGCATTAAAAATGTAGATGCTGGCTTACGATTGGCATTACCTGGCCTTTCTAATTTTAGAAGTCAATACACTGTTGATATGTTGGAATGGTTCGTGCAGAATAGGGTCACTGGCCAGTTTGGCTTTCAAGATGGGCGACAGTTACCTTTTGATGCATTTAATTTTCATCACTATGCAAACATCACCAATCCAACTGCAGAAAGTAGTTGGCTAACTAATGTTGCAAACCAATATTCGTCAGGTACAGATCTTAATACAACTTCACCTGATGGTAGGTCACCAGAGCATGAAAATCTCAAACAACAGCTTGAATGGTCAATGCGTGAAGTGACAAGGGGAGCTGCTACAGTTGGTGTTGACAAGGACGAATACCTAAGCAAAGAATTCTTTATTAGTGAATTTGGTTATGATTCCGAAGATGATAATGAAGGAGCAGGCTCTTCTCCTTATGATGTCCCAGGCAATGGGAGGCAGCAACGCTGGTTATACCATGGGCAGTGGTACGTGAGGTCGTTTTTGGAAATTAGTGCTGCGAGATACATTCCTAGCGAGGATGGTTATTACACTGATCCTAACAATAATAATGTTGATGCTACATATTCTTCAATTACTGAACCGTTTGTTTTCACCCAAGCCCATTCATATGAGTTAAAAGATGATCCAGGTCGTGGAACAGGAACAGGTCAATTTCAAACGTGTGGTTTATTGTATCAAACCCCTGATGATCAGTATACCCCAAAAACGGCTTGGTATTTTGTGCAAGGCTTACGAAATGTGATCGGGAATTACACCTTTGTCAAAGAATTGGATGTTACATATACAGCAGGAAATGGAGTTCCAAATGGGCTAGACTTGCGCGCCTATTTGTACGAGGATGATGTGAATTTTCCTAACGACATGATGCGAGGCCGCTATCGCATAGCTTGGTGGCTTGCAGGAGAAAATCTAGATGAATACGAGCTCGAAAACGTACTTATTTCTGATCCAGATGGCTCAGGGATATTTGGGGGAATTCCAGGAGATTTTACTGCTGGTGCTTTTGAATTGTCTACTCGTTCTGAAATACCACAACGGCGTTCGTATCCAGGAGCACTGACAATTACTTCCAATGCTTGGGAATATTCTGAGTTACCTGTAAGCGAGACTCCACGGTTTTTAATACCAGAATCGGTGGTTCCACCAACATTCCCAACGGTTTCAAATATTAAAATGAAATCTGCTTGTTGTGGAGGAGTACGTGTTAGTTGGAACCATAGTGGTTCAACAGTTGGGTATGCTTTCAATGTTTACGCAGTGCCAACATCATTAGTACTTTTAGACCCTAACAATTTTGGAATCGTAGATCCACTTGCGGTCCAAGTTGCGACAGGGATTAGCGGAAATTCAGCATTCATTACTCGGTTAACACCAGGTACTGAATACTACTTCTATGTAGTACCTGTAACTTCTCCTGGAGGCCAAATTGCAGGTGGGGTTGGGATTTCTCCAACCATCGGAAGTTATGCAAGTGCTGGTTATATAGTAGGTGATTGTGCTTCAAGTTGTTTCCTCCCAGTGTCTCCTTCGATGATAGCAGGTAATAGTAACGCTTCAACTCAACAAGGACAGGCGATATTCAGTACATACACAAGTAGTTTTACTTCTTGCAATGACTTAGACGATGATGCAGCATCTGCTGGTACTTGGGGCGCTAACGCACCTGCTTGGATCACAATTGATTTTGGTGATCCGCAACGGATAGATGCAATTTATCTTTTTGATGCAAGCGGTATCGGAAACCTGATTATTGAAGGCAAGTATTGTGATTGTTCTTCGGATTGGACACCTCTCACAACATATCGTACCGCTCAGTATAATTCATGGGCAGAGCTTGGAAGTATTGGAGAATGGTCACAGTTACGCTTTAGAAAACAAGATGGAGCTACGATTGGTCCTGTTCGTTTTTGTGGAGAGCCAGGGGTATTGAATTGTGAAGGCCTGCCATATCCTCACGTCAATTATCCCTTATCATTTAAACCAGCTCCCGTTAACCCAAAAGTAGTGACTCATACGGAGACAGCTGCTGTCGTTGAGTGGAATTTTGGACTAATGGATACTGTAGAAACTGATTTAGGTGTATCACGTCGATATAACCTTTCAGTAAGTGAGTTATCAGGCATAGTTGAAACTCCTATTGATGCAGACCTTCCAATGGTATTCTCGCCTACTGTTACAACGGGCACCTACCGCTTAGAGAGCTTAGATCCACAAAAGACGTACAAAGTGACTATTGAGACGGTTGCTTCTCGTCCAGATCCAAATTGTAGTTATGCTGGCACTGGTGTGTCAGGTACAGTAATTATCTCTCCACTTTTACCCCCTGACGGAAATGGAGGAGGAGACTCTGGTAGACAGAGCGCAAACGGTACACCTTCTGCAGGTAGTCATATTGCCTACCAAGAATGGACGCTCGCACCTAACCCTGCTTCTGAACTATTAAATTTGACGTTCCCCGAAGGTACCTCCGCAATCGTAATCTTCAATGTAAACGGTGTGGAAGTAGTCCGTCAACAGATTAACTCCGATCAGTTACTTGGGAAAGTTGATGTAAGTCAACTTCCACCTGGTATGTATGCCGTTGGTATTCAGCATCAAAGGGGGGTTTCTAAAAAGTGGCTCTTTGTAGGGAGATAGAATACCAATTCATTACTTCAAATTAAATAGGATAGGCAACTGCTAAAACGCAATTGTCTATCCTTTTTATTTAATCCAAAAACAACAAAAGCTCACCCGCGCGATGCGAATGAGCTTTTGCTGTTGTTTGAAGTTTTGGCGAAAGCCGAAGCCTAGCTCTTCTTCATTTCCAACAAGCCTAGCAGATACTCTCCGTATCCACTCTTGATGAACTTGTGTCCAAGCTTTTCAAGCTGTACATCGTCGATGAAGCCTTCTTCCCAAGCTACTTCCTCGATACAACCAATCTTGAGGCCTTGGCGCTCTTCGATCGTTTCGATGAAACTTCCCGCTTGAAGCAAACTAGCATGTGTACCCGTATCGAGCCATGCAACGCCACGGCCGAGAACGCCCACTTTGAGCTTGCCGTCAGCGAGGTACTGCTTGTTGACATCTGTAATCTCATACTCGCCACGAGGGCTAGGCTTAAGATCACGTGCGATTTGGATGACGCTGTTGTCGTAGAAATAGAGACCTGGAACGGCGTAGTTGCTCTTCGGCTTCTCTGGCTT
>CALDTK010000093.1 GCA_937924035.1 uncultured Saprospiraceae bacterium
CCGATGAGCAACAGGGTTGTTCGAGAGGTGCTAGATGGATTCATAGTGCAAGAATTTTGGTGAGTTGCGCGCGGGCGAGTAGAATGTCATGAGCAGCTTCAACGCGTTCCATTTGAAGGTTGATGAGCTGTTCTTGCAAGCGAATGAGTTCGTCAAAAGCACGTCTTCTTTCTGCGTATTCGGTGGTTGCTATTCGGAGGGTAGCCTCGATGATTTCTTCCTGCCGATCTGCAGAGGCAAAAGCAATTCGAGCTTGGTCAAGTTGGACGAAAGCCATTTCGGCTTCGGCCAAAAGTCGATTGCGTACGGCCTCTTTTTGACTCCCCAATTGTCGGACGCGAAGCCGTTCTGCTTGGCGTCGTGCGGTGTAGGGTTTTTGCGAAAGCGGAATGCTGATCCCCACTCGTGATATGACAGCATCACGCCCATTGCCAGTTGGAAAGGCATCATCACGGTCGTTGGTCATCACGTAATCGAGCCCAACACCAAAATCAGGTTTGCCGTCTAAAGCAATAAGCTTTTCGTTATTGATGGCGATTGCTTCGCGCAATTCGACTACGCGCAAAAGGGGATGGTCATTGGAGAGCAAACGCCTGCCTTCTAGCGCAAGTAGTTGCCGGCTCGGAATGGCTAGGGTGTCAGCGAGCATCTGCATGAGCTGCGCTGGAACTATTGGGACACTCGTAGGTCGGTTGAGCAAGCTGTTTGCTTTCGCTAGCGGTTCGCCAGCCATGGCCTCAGTCAGCGAAATGCGTTTATTTAGAAGTTCTCGTTGAAGGGCTATCCGATACACATCAACGCTCGATCCTTGACCGGCCTCAATACGTGAAAGAGCAGTGGCTTCGAGAACTTCGTAAACTTCTTTAGATTCTCGAAGTACTTCTACGCTTGAGGATAGAAATGAAAGTTTTAAATATGCTTCTGATAAATCGTAGCTAAGTTCAAGTGCCTCGGCAGCTGCTTGCTCTTGAATCGGAGCAGCCTTTGCATTAGCAAGTGCAATACGCGCATCAAGTACTCCTGGCCACGGAAGCATTTGCGTCGCGCCGATGCGCAATCTTTGTGGACCAAGACGTGTTTCAACAGGCAAAACACCAAACCCTGCTCCAAGCTCTAAATCAGGTAGTTGACCAGCGCTGTTCCGAGCTTGATCGACAGCTTGAAATTCATATTCTAGCGCTTTCAAACTCGGGTTTTGCAACAGCATGCTGTCGATAAGCGTCGGTAGACTTTGTGCAGTAAGAGCCGTGCTTAACGTAAATCCAATGAAAAGTATAGTTGTCTTTTTACCGGGCATGAGCTTGGCTTTTAATTGACCATTACGCCAATGGTGTTTTAGTTCAGCCCAGCTTGCCCATAGGATTGGAACGGTGAACATGGTGAGTACCTGCAGTGTCATGCCACCGAAACTTGGAATCGCCATCGGGACCATGATGTCTGCGCCGCGACCGGTACTGGTGAGTACGGGTAGCAGTGCTAATATGGTAGTCGCGGTAGTCATCATTGCTGGGCGAACGCGGCGTTCACCTCCTTCGGTAACCGCTGCTCGAATTTCCTTGATCGTTTCTGGGGTGTTTTGGCGAAAGCTGTCTCTCAAAAACGTAGCGACCAGCACACCATCATCAGTTGCTATGCCGAAGAGCGCCAAGAAACCAACCCATACGGCAACACTCAAATTGATCGTCTGCACTTGGAAAAGGTCACGCATATTCGATCCGAAAAAATCGAAATTGAGGAACCAGTCGGTAGAGTACGCACCCAGCATAAGGAAGCCGCCAGAGAAGGCCACGGCGACTCCGCTGAACACCATTAAGGTAACGGCGACAGATCTGAACTGTAGATATAGGATTAGGAAAATGAGCCCGAGTGCTATTGGAACCACCAGGGCCAGGCGCTCGGAGGCGCGGACTTGTTGTTCGTAATTTCCAGCGAAGCGATAGTTGATTCCAGCAGGAACTACTAGCTCTCCAGCTGCTATTTGTTGCTTCAGGTATGTCTGTGCAGCATTAACGACTTCCACTTCTGCTGTACCTGCAAGCCGGTCGAAAAGCACATAGCCGACCAAGAAGCCATCTTCACTTTTTATGCTTTGTGGACCTTGTTCGTAGCGGATGCTCATTAATTGGCCAAGTGGAACTGGCGCACCATTTCCCGTTTTGGTATCCACTAATATTTGCTCAAGTGCAGCGGGATCGTTTCGTAATTCTCGTGGGTAACGTAAGCGTACTTGATAGCGCTCACGACCCTCGACGGTGGTGGTCATAGCCATGCCTCCAACGGCCGTTTGGATAACCTGCTGAACATCGGTGATTGACAATCCGAAGCGTGCAATTGCTTGGCGGTCTATGTCGAGTAGGAGGTAGGGCTTACCGACGATCCGGTCAGCGAATACGGCAGACTCCTTCACGCCGTCCACATTTTTGAGTAGCGATTCTACCTTTAGTCCGAAAGCTTCAATGGTGGCTAAATCACTTCCATACACCTTGATGCCCATTGGAGCACGCATGCCAGTTTGCAGCATCACGAGACGTGTTTCGATAGGTTGGAGTTTGGGTGCGCTTGTTACGCCAGGGAGTTTAGCCGCGTTCACGATTTCTGTCCAAATGTCGTCGGGTGATTGAATATGATCCCGCCATTGTCTGAAATAGCGACCATTTTTATCGGGAACTAGTTCTCCGCTATTATTTTTTTCAAATCTATCTTCTTTATCATTATAGGCATAGCGAATTCGGTGTCCATCAGCGTCAGTTTTATATTCAGAAGAATAATTTATCACCGTCTCATACATAGAGAGTGGAGCGGGATCTAGTGCGCTACTTGCTCGGCCTGCTTTTCCGACCACAGTTTCCACTTCAGGAATGGTTTGGATTGCCATGTCAATTGCTCTCAGGTTAGCTAGGTTTTCTTGAATACTTGCATGCGGCATGCTCGTCGGCATGAGTAGAAAGCTTCCTTCTCCTAGGGCAGGCATAAATTCTTCGCCGATATCTTGATAGACACTAACACCCGACCAGACGATTAATCCGACGATCATTAAAAATAACCACTTGACGCGCAGTAGTACATTTAATATTCGGCTATAACTCAGGATAATAACCCAGAAGGTACCGATGAGTAATCCCGATAAAAGCGCAACAAAAAGAAAGTTTAGTAGCTGAGAAGCTTCAACTCCAAGGGGTGCCCAAGCACCCGCGAGTAACCAAACCAATACAACGGCTAAGATGATGCTCGTGGCAAAACGAATACGCTGCAACGTCTTGCTTGCTGCTGCGCGAGGTCTGCCCCAGGCCCATAATGTACGTGCGAGTGGAGGTAGCAAAACAAGCGAGACAAGAATCGCAGCGACGAGCGCAAAGGTCTTTGTATACGCTAGTGGTCTGAACAATTTTCCTTCGGCGGCCTCCATTGTAAAGACAGGAAGAAAGCTCACTACGGTCGTTGCGACAGCGGTGAGTACAGCTCCTGAAACTTCGCTGGAAGCTTGGAAAATGCTCTCCGTAAGTGACTCGCCTTCTGGTGGGTCTTTGAGTCGACTAAGTATGTTTTCGGTGAGGACGATGCCCATGTCGACCATGGTGCCTATCGCGATAGCTATTCCTGACAGCGCTACAATATTGGCTTCGACACCAAAGGTTTTCATAGCTGCAAAACAGAGGAGAACTGCTACTGGTAGGAGGCCTGCTACGATTAAGCTTGAGCGGAAATTCAGCAACATCAGCACTACAACTATCGCTGTAATGAGTATCTCAAGTGTTAGTGCTTCTTCGAGTGTGCCGATGGTTTCTTTGATGAGCGTCGAGCGATCATAAAACGGTACGATTGTCACGCGGCTGGTCCGTCCATTTTCGAGTTCTCTAGACGGTAGTCCAGGCGCCAGGGCTGCTATTTTTGCTTTGACATTGTCGATCACGGCAAGCGGGTTTGCACCAAATCGAGCGACGACAACTCCGCCCACCGCCTCTGCGCCAGACTTGTCTAGGATACCTCTTCGTTCGGCAGGTCCAAGGTTAACCTTTGCGACTTGCCCTAGTGTAATTGGGACGTTATTGGGAGCTTTAATCACCGCCGATTCTAAGTCTTCGATGGACTTGATATAGCCGATGCCTCGCACAAAGTATTCGGCAAGATTAATCTCCAAGGTTGAAGCTCCGACATCAAGGTTCGAACCTTGAATGGCCTTCATGACATCGGGTAGTGACACGCCGTAAATCCGCATTGCTTCAGGATCGACATCGACTTGATATTCACGTACGTAACCGCCTACGCTGGCTACTTCTGCAACTCCTTCGGCTGCTGAAAGTCCGTAACGAACGTAGAAGTCTTGGACACTTCGCAATTCATCGAGGTCCCAGCCGCCGAGCGGTTCGTTGGTTTCTGGATCACGGCCTTCGAGGGTGTACCAATAGACTTGTCCGAGGGCGGTGGCGTCAGGTCCGAGGGTAGGAGATACGCCTTCCGGCAAAACTCCACCTGGCAGGCTGTTGAGCTTTTCGAGGATGCGTGAACGCGACCAGTAGAACTCTATGTCTTCTTCAAAAATGAGGTAGATGCTCGAGAATCCGAACATGGAATTTGAGCGCACCGAGCGCACGCCAGGCAATCCCAGTAAGGCTGACGTTAGGGGGTAAGTGATCTGATCCTCTACATCTTGTGGGCTCCGTCCTGGCCAGCGGGTGAATACAATCTGCTGGTTTTCGCCGATGTCAGGAATAGCATCGACGGCTACCGGGTTGCGCGGAAGTCCAGGCACATCGAAGTCAAAAGGTGCTACCGATAGTCCCCACCCCACAGCAGCGGCAAGAAGTAGGAAAGCAACGAGACGATTCTCTAAAAAGAAGCGAAGGATGGCGTAGAGCACGAGGTAAAACTTAGGTAATGCGAGGTAGCGGGGAGCAGTGGCTCACCTACAGAAACAGGACAGACCCTCAACGCAGCTGGTGGTTGACGGTCAACATGTTGGCATTCTAAATTCTACGGACGTTCAGCTGGGCAAGTCGCCTGCGTAGCTGAAGTGGATTAGGTGGTGGCCTAACGATAGGACTTGAAAAAGGGAAGGACGCTGGCTGAGAAGTTGCAAGTGCGCTTGTCAATTCCGCAACAGCAAGCAATTCCGAATGAAGCATCTCTGCATCATCGGCATCTTGGGTTGGTTGCTCAACGTCGAGCTTATGGTAGGATAGTTCGTCTTGGCAGCAAGGCGTCCGCTTGATTTGCGGAATGGTGTTGTCGCTTTCTGAAGCCTGCGCTTCATCAGCATGTTGAGGCATGCCGCAGTTGTCAGACTTGATAAAGAGTGCCCATTCGGCAATTTTTCCTCCACAGTAGTGGACGCTCAGGTTGGCCCCTGCGCTCGAAGCGAAGAGGAGCATAGCTAAAGCGATATGGAAAAAGCGTAAAAGCACGATTTAAAGGTACAACATTAACGTCGGCTGTGTTCAAATGTGTTTATCATGGAAGGGGTGATGTTTATCAGGTGGCCGCTTTTTGTAACTACATATACATCTGAAAGCCAGCTCTAAATATGGGAACTGCGTAACCGCAGAGCATTAGTGATAACAGAGACAGAACTAAAGCTCATAGCTGCTGCTGCTATCATAGGCGACAATAGAATTCCGAAAATTGGAAATAGGACTCCTGCTGCTACAGGAATGCCTAACGTGTTATAGATCAGTGCGAAAAATAGGTTCTGTTTTATATTCTTCATTACACGGTGACTTAGGTTTCGGGCTTTAACGATTCCGTTTAGATCACCTTTCACAAGCGTGATCATTGCGCTTTCTATTGCTACATCTGTCCCGGTACCCATAGCGATGCCCACATCACTCTTTGCCAAGGCAGGAGAATCATTGATTCCGTCTCCAGCCATAGCTACAACTTTTCCTTGATCCTGTAACTTCTTGACTTCGTCTAACTTATCTTCCGGAAGCATGCTGGCTTTAAAGTGTGCAAGATTAAGTTCGGAAGCGACTGCTTGTGCGGTATCGTGGTTGTCGCCAGTTAGCATGATGACATCAATTCCTTTTTCTTGAAGTTCCTTAATAGCCTTGGCACTTGTGCTCTTTATCTTATCTCCAATTATAACATAGCCAGATACAACTCTATCTATTGCTAAAAAGGATGCTGTTTTGCCTTGCTTCTGGAACTTTTGGACTTCTTCTTTCACCTCAGCTGAGATGGTCGCGTTTGCATACTCCATCATTTTTGGGTTACCTAATGCTAATTGGTGTTCTCCGACTCTACCTTCAACCCCCATTCCAGTAACAGCAGAAAAGTCATCTGCCTTAAATATCTCTGTATCTTGATCCTTGCCATATTTTACGGTTGCTTCTGCTAGTGGATGCTCACTGTTTGTGTTTAATGAAACGATGTACTGTAAAATTTCGCTTTCGCTAAAACTCTTACCAACTGAGCCGATAGTTTCAACGGTAGGTTTCCCTTCGGTAATGGTTCCTGTTTTGTCGACTATTAAGACATCTACTTTGTCCATCCTTTCGAGCGCTTCAGCATTTCTAATTAGAACCCCATTTTGGGCGCCTTTACCAACTCCGACCATCACGGACATCGGAGTCGCCAGTCCTAATGCGCAAGGGCAAGCGATAATTAGAACTGCAATTGCATTCACAAAGGCATATACATAAGCAGGTTCAGGCCCCCAGATTGCCCAAACTGCAAAAGTGGCTAAGGCTATAGCGACAACAACAGGCACGAAGTACCCCGAAACTTTATCAGCCAGATTCTGAATTGGAGCACGACTTCTACTCGCACTATTTACCATTTGAATAATCTGAGAAAGTAGAGTGTCTGCACCCACTCTCTCAGCTTTCATTAGAAAGGTTTGATTCCCATTAATAGTGCCACTAGTGACTTTATCTTTTATTGTCTTATTGACGGGAATGGGTTCGCCAGTGATCATTGATTCGTCGACCGTAGTCGCTCCCTCTGTGATAACACCATCTACCGGGATTTTATCACCAGGCTTTACTTTTAATGTATCGTCCAATTTAATTTTATCAATACTTACTTCAGACTCAACACCATTAACAACTAGAGTTGCCTTGTTGGGTGCTAGTTTTAGTAGCTCTCTGACAGCTGAACTAGTTTTGCTATGCGCCCTAGCCTCCAGTAACTGACCTAATAGCACTAAAGTCAGAATTACTGTTGCTGCTTCAAAGTAAACATGAACAGCTCCAGATTCGGTCTTAAATTGTTCAGGGAAGAAATCCGGGAATAGTATTCCGAATACACTAAAGATCCAAGCGGCGCCAGCGCCGATGCCTATCAGTGTAAACATGTTTAAATTCCAAGTACTTATACTTCTGTAAGCACGCTCAAAAAACATCCAAGTCGCATAGAAGACTACTGGTATTGATAAGATAAATTGAATCCAGTTCCAATTTTTTTGCTCTAAGATTGAGTATAACGGATTATCTGGTAACATCTCACTCATCGCAATTAGGAAAATCGGCAATGTGAATACAAGCGCAATTTTGAATTTCCTTAATAATCTAGAGTATGTTTCGTCTTCTGTCGAGAGACTTGGCTGCATTGGAACTAAGTCCATCCCGCATATTGGACAGGCTCCATCTTCGGCTTTAACGATTTCTGGGTGCATGGGGCAGGTCCACTGTTCAGTAGTCTGTACTACTGAATTTTGTTCCTGAACTAAATCCATTCCACACACTGGACAATCTCCGGGCTCAGGATAAGTTTTGTCGCCTTCGCATTGCATTGGGCAGTAAAAGCCCCTGCCACTTGTATTGTGAGAAGATTGCAGCTTAGCTATAGGCGGCATTATCTCCTTCGACTTATGGATACTGTAAACTCCGCCGTCCTTAGTAAAAGCTTCTTGTAGCTTTTCAAATGGGACGTGGATGGTCATTTCTAAAGTTGCTTCCTTGGTTGCCAAATCCACGGATGCCTTAGTGACGCCTTCAATTTCGGATAGTAAATTCTCGACGTGGCTTTGGCATCCGTTGCATGTCATGCCTTGAATGTGATAGGTGTGTTGCATTGTGTTCTAGGTAAAAGGAGAAGCAGTCGAAGTGAGCAAGTTTTAAATCGGGAAAGGCGTAAGGGATTCTGAAATCAGTGGGCTGAAGGTAAAACCTTCATTTTGAGGGCCTTATAGGTTTTGCTTGCACACACTTTTTTATTACAAATAGGCTTGAGTCCTCTCAAAGTGTTTTGAAAAATTTGTGGCACTATAGACTCAACACTTCAAATTAACGATAGTAGCAAATAAATGTATTTATCATTCTAGATAAATTACTTACCAGGGGAAGCTTACTGTCCTATAAAGGCTGTTTGTACAATTAAGCCGTAACCATGTGTCCTTTAATGCTGCTTCACATACTCTTCCGTACTAACCTTTGAAATACTTGCTTTATCCAAGAGTAGCTCGTGCACATTGTTCTTGATGGTATGTGCAATGGATGAAGTAGGGAGGTCATTACAATCCAAGCCAAAAGGTTCTTCGATTTCTTCAGCCATCAATTCCACGCCGATAAAAGCGAAGAAGATCATCATTACCATTGGTACTGTCCAAAGGTGATATGAGCTATATAGCACAAGCGGCATCAGTACTGCATAAATAGAAATAAACAGCTTGATATAGACCGCATAACTAAATGGAATAGGTGTCTTTTTTATGCGCTCACAAGCACCAAGAACATCTAGCAGTGCATTAGAATTATGTCTTAGGTTGATATGATCTGCATCTGTAGTCACCCCGGCTCTATGAAGCGTTTGAAGCTC
>CALDTK010000094.1 GCA_937924035.1 uncultured Saprospiraceae bacterium
AAAAGCGCCCTTTTCTTGCTATATCGCCGATAACGTGTAAAGAAAACGGCGATTTCTTTACAGGTCGTGGTTGATATGTAAAGAAAAGCGGGAATTCTTTACATGTAGTACCGACTGAACCGTCAGATCAATCGCATCAAATAAAGTGGTAGTATACTTTCAAGCCTACTCTCACTTAAGTGAATTGGTAGATCTGACGGTTCGCCAACTTACCCCAACCCATACCTCAACTCAATCACACCTGTCGGATACGTCTTCGATGCGTTGAGTGTCAAGGCTACTTCCTTTGGTAAGTTTGGAAACAGCTCTATGCCGTCCTCTATAGCGATAGGCATCACAAATACGCGTAGTTCATCAACAAGTCGCTCTTTGAGGAATAGGGTGTTGAGTTGCCCGCCCCCAATGAGCCAGATACCGTCTCCCTTTTCGGCTTTAAGTTGTTTCACGAAGTTGACGTGATCCCTCGATATGAAAGTCACATGCTCGGTATCCTTTAACGCTTCATTCTGGGTGAACACATAGTTCTTCTTACCTGCATACGGGAAGTCAATGTCCCAGCTCATGATCTGGTCATAGGAGTTTCGCCCTTGAATGGTCGTTCCTATACTTTCGTAAAAACTTGCATAGCCATAGTCAAGGCCCTCGGGATTAGGGATGTTTTCCAACCAGGCGACGCTACCGTCAGATTTCGCGATTTTACCGTTGAGACTGATGGCGATGTAGAGGGTTAGAGCTTGCATGTGGGTGGGGATAGCGTACACAGGTTGGAAGGTAATTTCTAGAAGCTAACCGTCAGGTCAACGGGCTTACCTAATTCACGAGGAACCGTCAGATCTGCTGAGTAGGTATAGGTTAAATCAAGAACTTGGTTTACTATTAAAATCACTCTATCGTTGTGATCTGTCCGAACAGTATCTTTAAACCCAACGGCCCGAACAGAGTTCGGAAGCCGCCGTTGTGAACCTCGAACCGACCAAAACGAGCAACGCGAGTTTTGGGTGTACGAACCTAGCACCTCAACGGGTCGCCCTCTACGCGGGACGTCGAACCTAAAACGCGACCAACTTTCCCCGAAACTCACCCTTCGTATTGTACTCCAATCCAGGCAACGGAAACTTGATGTAATTCAAGCCTTCAAACACACTTTGTAAGAAACGCGAGCGTGTAGGAATCTTCGTCCAATCCACATCGAACGAAAGGTAAAACTGCCGATATCGTTCTTGCTCTGGCAATCTGTTTCCACGATAAAAAATGCGGTTTTCAAACTCACCGTACATTCCTCCAGCTCCATAGCCTGCTGCAATGTTGAGCCACTTGGGTATCCGATTGAGCCTGCCCTGAGCTTGTCGAAGGGAAAGCTGACTAAGGTTCGTAGACAACCAATACGTATGTCCGTTATAGTCATTGACAAGATTGCCGAGGTAGTTGCGCCCTAAAAGTCCGAAGGCGCGTTCGGAATATGGCGAACGTGAAAAGCTGAACTTCATCCGAACCACCTGTTCGTCAAAGAGAGCTTCTTGAGCGAAAACGAGGCCTGCGCCAAAGGCATTCGCACCCATGTCAGACCAGGAAAAGCCCCAACCTTCATAGAGGCCGTCGAAGACTTCAATTGGGGTTTGAAAATAGAGACCGAGGCCTGCTCCCCAGATGAGTGCTTTCTTTTTGGACACACCAGCGCGGCGCAAGGATCGGTAGCCCCAGTCGCTGTACATGTATGCACCAAAGGCATGACCCGCTTTGTCGATTTGGTTATAGCCCGCCGCATCGTTGTAGAAGTTGAACGGCACGCGTTCACGGTCGGCATACCAGTTGGCGTAGAGGAAGGAAAGTCCTCCAACGAAAAAGGTGCCTTCGGTGATCAAGGCGGTGCGTAGGCGTTTTTGGTTTAGGGTGTCGGGGTAGGTATTGCTCAAGGGTTGGCCCATGGCACTACCTCCAAAGATGATAACCAAACCAAATAGCGCTGCACGAATCATTACTTTGGTAACGTGTTCAATGAGGCTTTTGCTGCAACGCTCTACGCTCATTTATTCCGCCAGCGCTTGGTCCATCAGATTGATCATGCGTTGCTCTGCAAATTTTGCATCGTTACTCATGGATTGCATAAAAAGAAAAGCATCCATTTGAGTGGATTGAGAACTTAGCCGCGATACCCATCCGAGGTAGTTGTCACCAAGCCGATCGTAATTTTCCTGCTCATTGTAGATGTTGGATAGCGTTGTTAAACGGTCAACGCCAACTTCAGTCATGATACCCGAAGCAAGGGCTGCTTGGTAAGCCCCGTGGTTGAGCTTGCCCATTCGTGTGCCTCGAAAGTATTTGAAGAGATCGCCGAGGTTTTTACTGCTCGCCATTTGTCCTTCAGTTGTCCTGGCTGCAAATGCGGTTAAGCTATCTGAAAGCGCTGTGTGATATGCGTAGGTAATTTCAAGACTCTTCTTGTTAAGCTCTATCTCTGAGCGAATAGCAGAGTCGATCTGACTTAGGGAATGTTCAAGTTTGCGCTCCTCTTGCCAATTGGTTGCAGCAACAGCTAGGTAGACGCCTAGCGCTACAGGAATCATCGAACCTATAAATTTTTTAGTAGCCTTCCACATAGGACCTGATTTGAAGGAAAGGTAAGAAGAAATGTGCCGTGATAAAAATATTGAAATGATTGATTGAATATAAACATTGTTTTGTAATAACGGATATATAATTAATTAGATATTGTATATTTGTTGGTATTTATAAAAAGTAATATTTATCAGTTGAATGCAGGTCTCTATACTATTTTTAGAATCAAAATTTAGGTGCCTATCTGTTTTTGGCTAGTTTGGCGTAAATATCAAGGCTTATAAACGCTCCATTTTTTATTTCGCAATCAGTCATTGTTCCTTCATGAATGAAGCCTAGTTTGGCGACAGCTTTTTTACAGTTTGTATTTTTTGATTCTACGAATCCTTCTATTCGATGTAGCCCAATGTTATTGAAAGCGTGGTCAAAGATTAGCGGCATTGTTTCTGACATGATGCCTTTGCCCCAATGTTCGGGGAGTAACCAAAATCCAATTTCAGCCTTTTTGTTTTGATGATTCACGCCGTTCAGGCCGCCTGCACCTAAAAAGGTTCCATCAGTCTTTGAGCAGATAGCCCACCAAATTCCGGTACTCTTTTTTTCGAGCTCGGCAAACCAGGTCAGTTGTGCCTTGGTTGCTTCGGGGGTGTCATAGCTAACCCCGTAATAGGCGGTGACAGCGGGGTTAGATAATCCTTTGAAAACGTCTTCTAAATCCGAGTCAACGAATTGGCGTAAGATGAACCTGTCAGATGATAAAGTAGGAAAGTTGGACTGCATTCTTATCTTTTGTAGTGTCTATGCAATATCGGTTCCCCTCATGATTTTGAAGGTATTGGATGCAGTAGCTCCCCAATACTTTTCAAAAATGGGTAGTGCAGCTTCAGGGCTTAGCCACTTTTCGCCACAGGTAAATAGGTCGATCGCTGCATATTCCAGTTCGGGCCACGTGTGTACAGCAAAGTGACTTAAGGAGCAACCGGTAAGTTTGACGGCGAATTGGGTGCCAAGGACAGTGTCGGAGTGCATAGGGAGATAATTTAGCCAGAAGCAAAGGTATCTGTATCAGGCAGCTAAATTGATTTCTAGTCTTGCTATAGTTCAATCGTTAAATCTTCTCTTGTTGTACAGTTAAGATTTCTAGTGCGTTATGATCTAGAGTTTTCATAAACGTAATCGTAGTACCTTGTCCGAAAGACGTAGTAGCCAGTAGAACCCTTCAATATGATCCGATTTATTATTTCTCTATTCGTACTTCTCGGCTTGTTGTCCTGTAAAGACAAACTCGACAAGCCCCCTTCAAGTGGCACAGCATCTGTATTGCTAAACCAAGAGCAGTGGGAAAGTGAAGTAGTTTTAATTAGCCGTGATCGTTCAGTAGGTTGGGATAATATCATTCTTACCGAGTATTGGTCTGATAATTCGGTTAAGGCCCAGTGTGAAATTGTCGTAGATTTTGATTTAATAATGGATCAATCGGCGCATTCGTTTACTGCTAACATTATTCCTCTACCTTCTATTGAATTAGATTCAATTATTTCTGTATTTGGATATAATTATTCCGATGGGGATGTCACAGCTGCATCTTATCAAGTTGTCTATCCTACTGATTTGTCCAACGAAATTTCCTTTGAAATAGATAACAATGATCCTAGAATGATTACAGCAACGTGGTCTGTTGAAATGCATATCAGAGATAATTTTGTTGATAGGGCAGAGGCTGAGGGGCATCCAAGTACTATTCGAATGGAGAATGGAACAGCTACTTTTCGCTTACCAGATTAGTAGGTTATTCTTGTGACAGCTTTTGTGATTTCGAAGACGCTTATCGACGACACTGTGTGGTAGCCAAGATTTTAATCTGTGGCGATTGGTGAAGTTATTATCCCAGGTCGTCTCTTTCGGCTGTCAGTTGGCCGGACTACATTAGGGTTGTAGCTGTATAAAAATCAAACCTAGTCTCTTCAAAGTCCCAAACCGCCACCAAGTTCAGTACCCCATAAAATCTAATCGTTGCCCCAGTACTCCATTAGAACTATGCTAACGATGGTTACGACTGATCAAATGAAAGGCTGTGCTTAAGGTTTTTTCAGTTCTAGTTTGGGTTACATCATTGGCGGCAGTGAAAGTATAATGGCTTTCCCTTTCTTGATTGGGAGTTGTGACCACTGTGATTAACGAATTGTTCATCAAATTTCTGAATAGGGAAAAGTACCGTCTGCACCATTAGCATGTCGTTTTAGGCTGCTGTAGTAGTTATAGAAATGAGAGCAGCATCTTCCATCATTTGGAATGTAGTGCTTTCTCGTCTCGAACAAGAGGCTGAAATCGAAACCAATTGCGGTCGGTTTCCTGCTTTTTCTTACTATGATTAGGTTGTTCTAGCAGCGATATGCTGGACTTAGCATGCATTATATCCTCTTAAGGAAATACCTTGACTAAAGACTTTGGCCGAACTCAACAAAGGCTCACTGGCAGTGCACAGCGAGCCTTCGTCAGGTTCAGAGTTTCAAGTGACCTTGCCAGCGGCGGCGTAAGCTTACTTAAGCTTATCTGAAGTGTTATTGGTTTGAATCAATTGAACGATCAAGCTCTTTGGAGGGAAATCCATCACAACCATACCAAAGGTGCCGCGCCTATACTTTGTCTTTCCTATATCGATTTTTAATTTGGGATTCATATACTCGGCAATTTGTCTAGGCGTCTTCGGCCTAACACCCGTATCTGCTCCGAAAAGTCCTGCAACTCCATCAACTATGCTACCCCCAACGCTGCCAATGATATCATCGGCATCAGAGGAAAGTCCATTCTGATTGAAGGCACTGAAGTGTAGTTTTTGTCGTGGACTTTGTTTGCCGTTGCACGCTATCATTTGCTCCCAATTCGCGAGCCAGCGGTCGTACTCATCACCTGTGTTGTGCCAACTCCCTTTTGGCGTTATCAGCGTATTATGTTGCACGTAGCCATTTACTTTACCACAAAAATCGATTAAGACGACTTTACCGCGTGCTGCACTTAACTTTGGGATGGTAGTACCATTGTATATAATACTTCTATACCGATCAGTGTAGTACTCCCATCTATTGAAAAAATCCCTTCCATCGGAATCATCATCCTCATCCTTGAAACGCATAATGATTGCTTCAGATGGATTGGCGGTGAGGAAGGCTTTAATATCTTTTAGCACAGATTCAAAATTCTTCCGTTGATAACAAGGGCCATGGTGTATCAACAAATCTTCATCGTCATACTTAAGTCTGATATCTAAGTAGCGGATACCGTTTTTTAGCTGTTCGGCAATACTCCAATCTTGACATTCTCCATACTGGTCATATACGGGATCTGGACATCCATAGTCTGCTCCTGAATCGTGTGTTCCAGGAATGGTAAGGTCCTTTAGGCTAATGTCATCTTTGATGTCAGCCATCCATCGGTTGGGTACGAGTCTTTCTAGTGGGAAATAGTTGTGCGGGAAAGTGGCAGTTGTTGCTGTAGACTTTGAGAGTAGAATCGCAGCGCCAATTTTATTAAAACCCACAAGGTCATCCTTGCCGTCATTATTCATATCCGCTACCATGCGATGGTCGGTTGCAGATGTCCAATTGTTGGCAGCACTGAAAACATTTGTCGCATTAATCACTTTTGAAAAATTGCCACCTCCTACGCCAAGAGCGACTTTGGTTTTGTCGCCAGCAAATGCGATGATGTCAGTCTTGCCATCTCCATTCACATCACCAGTCGTTCGCTTATGAAGCGTACTGCGGTAACCTTGATTTTTACCAAAGTCACTCAATACTTTTTGGGCTTTATTGAAAGTGCCATCTCCATTTCCATAGGCTACATATACCCCCGCAGTAGCGAAAGCAACAAGGTCCATCTTGCCGTCATTGTTCATGTCAGCAACAGTGCGTTCGTGCTCATTAACACGGTACCCTTGTTGATAGCTGAAGTCATCGTAAGAAGTTTTTCTTCGTGTGAAAGTGCCGTCCCTTTCTCCGAATTCGATAAAGGTTTTTGCAGTACCAAAAGCTACCACGTCCTGAAGACCGTCTCCGTCTATATCGGCAAGTGTTCGTACGTGCTTCGTACTCGTCCATTGTTGGTTGTTTCCAAAACCAGGGTGCACGAGTTTCGGAGCTTTAAAGCTATTTGTGCCGTTGCCGAATGCTACTGATAAACCCCTAGTACCAAAACCAGCAATGTCCATTTTACCATCTCCATTTACGTCTGTAATCATTCGTACGTGATCGCGGGGAGTCCAGCCGGTCTTTGTTGTAAAATTGTTACTCATCCCTGTGAGTGTTTTTCCTGATGAAAACAGCAAGTCACGGTTACCATAACAGACATATATTTCATGGTCACCGAACCCTACTAGGTCAGAATATCCGTCGCCATTCATGTCTGCAACTGTTCTGAGGTGCTTTGCTGCGGTCCAGCCCTTATTTCCACTGAACACAGCTAGACTCTGTCGAGACGCTGTGGTGGTTGAAGGGAAAAAACCAGCTTTCGTTGTGCTAGGTGGATTCGCTTTCGGACTACTTGTAACAGCATTAACTGCGGTAGTACTCAACTTGAAAAGTGTTTTGGATCCTTTTGCTCCCTTTCGTATCACAAGGTTGTCACCCTTATCGTTCATTCCAAGAAATAAGTCAGCTCCAAGCTTGGAAGTAAACCGTACTTCGCCGGCTTCGTTTTTCTCAACCTTGAAATGTTGTTGCTGACCTACAGGGTTATTAAGCTTAATGTTTGTGTTATCTGATTTTCCAGAGTTGTGAATAGAGAGGTAAGTCTTCGTTTTTAGGGCTGTTTCAATGGCATAGTAGCCTCCCCCTTGACTAACAAACCGAAACTTTTGATTCTTACCGCCGTGCTTCCCATAAACCACAACATTGGTCCCCACTTTCGTTGCAGACCCTGCTACATCTAAGCATTTTTGATTGCCTGAATTTGCGATGAAGTAGTAGCTAATTCCTGGGTTAAAAGCCGTCCAACTGTTCGAAGACGAGTTGCTTGAACCGTTAGGGCGTGGTCCTGCCTTAAGTATTTCACCATAGGTCGGAGTGGCTGTCGTGCGGTCATAAACTTTCTTCTGCCAGAGGTCGATATGAAACTTTCGGTTTGTACTTGTATTCGTCAAGAATACACCCCACTCGCCCCTACGGTCTTCACGAAAATTACCTTGACTACGTTTGGTCTCTTTGTTGATGCAAGACCACGTTTTATCACCGGTTTGGGTCCATTCGAATGTAGATTGGTTAGACTTTTCAAGGACATAGCCAACGTTGTGACCTTTTAAGTTCGCATCTATTTGAGCAAAAAAGGTTGATGCCGTAAATAAGCTTAGAATGAAGGTTAGACTTGCGAATGCAGTCTTCCAGTTTGATTTTGGAAAGGTGTTCATTGAACTACTTTTTTAAATGAAAAAAAGGCGTAGCTGCACATACTTTGTTAAAGAGACTGATTCGCGGTGCAACCACGCCAAATTCCCTTCAAAGGTGGAGTGCGAATTCAGCCGAGACTGAACAATACACTCCAATGGTAACGGTAGGCGCATGAACGGTAAATTGATATTACACCAAAGGTTTTAGAACAAAAGCCTACTTTTGATAGACTCTCACCATCACCATCTTTCCTGCTATGCCCTTCCATATTCTTATAGTAGAAGACGAGGAGCTTTACGCTGATCAACTCGAAATGATGGTTGAGCAACTCGGCCATCACCACACAATCATAGGTAATTCAAACGACGTACTCGCAAGAATTACGGAGGTTAGACCAGATCTCATTTTGATGGATGTCCATATTGATGGAGACCACGACGGTATAGAACTAGCTGAGATAGTTCGTAAAGAGCGAAAAATTCCAGTGATTTTTATTACATCACTTCGTGATGACCTTACCTTCAGGAGAGCTAGCCGGATTGGACCAGTCAATTTTCTCCTTAAGCCCTTTGATAAGCTTCAACTTCAGCGGAGCATCGAGCTAGCTGTTAGGCAAACGTCTAAGGAGAATTCTTCGACAACCAACAGCGACGCCAAAATCGCTGACGGAACTGTTTCTGATGAGGCTTTCTCCTCGATAGAAAAGAATGAAGGTCTTTTCAACGATCACTTCTTTGTTAAAAATCGCGGTAGACTCGAGAAAGTAGCGCTCAATGACGTGCTTTATCTGGAAGCCGATGGTCATTACTGTTTGATTCACACAACTGCTCGAAAGCATCTTGTTCACCAGTCCTTGGCAGCGATGTCGTCCCGTCTTCCAGATAATTTTGTCACCACTCATCGTAGCTTTTTGGTCAACCTTCAAAAGGTCACTGGAATCGATACACAGGAGAGTACCATTCGACTGATTGACAGGGAGGTTCCGCTTAGTAGAAGGAATAAAGAAGAGATATTGCGCAGGTTAGACTGGATCTAAGGAATAGATGTCCTGTAAGAATAAACATAGAGAGCGACCTTCAGGTAAAACGGTAGCGGCGATGCTAAATCAAGCAACTTAGACAAGAGGAGTAGGTTTATTTTAACCTTGCTCGTTCGGTAGGGTGGTAAATGTTGTTTTAACAGGTTTCGGTCAGATGTTTAGGTAAATGCGAAGTATGATTTTGCCATATAATTTCTTGCCTCAATAATCAATACACTCATATATTTATCTGTCTTGATGGTTAGTTTGTATTGTTGATTATATATATTATAATCTCTGCTAAGCTAGGTGCAAATAAAGCTGCTTAGGGTATTTTTTGCCTGGTATCCATTCTAACCACTGGCGGATGGTGTGGTGTGGATTACTACGAGGCATCTCTATCGATCATTAGAGCGGTCGACCACCTCGCTTGGTCTTGTCACAACACTAGTCTTTGCGTTTTCGAAATGCCCAAACCGCTGCCAAGCCGAGTACCCCAAAGCCAACACCCAGTCCAAATACCAATCGGTGACCCAGCACTCCTGGATATACATCCAGCAACTGCCCCATGAGTGGTGGCATATAAATGTCAGGTAAGTAACCAATTACAGAAGCAAGACCTACGGCGGTTCCTGTAAGAAGGATCGGAATATCTGCTTCATCAACAAGAGCAAAGTAGAGTCCGCGCAGGGCATAGACGCCAAGTCCTCCGACAAAAACGGCAAGCCAAACAGTGAGGACACCCCAGGTTGCGAGCGGACCGAAACAAACGCCAATGGCACCTGATAGCATGAGCAAGAATGCTATTAAACTCATGCGTGAGGCGAGGTAACGGTCTGCTAGAATTCCGCCTCCGATTGCAGCAACCGGTCGGATAAATAGACTCAACGAACTGAGTTGTGCGGCTTGAACGTCATTGTATTCAAGGACATCACTTGCGAGCAAACTGATGTCGTCCAGTACCCGATAGCCTGAATAGGCGCACAGGATGATTAGCGCAAGCAACCATAGTTTGGGTTTTGCCGAAAGGCGTAAAATATCCGCCCCACGAATACGGGTAGCTTGTACCGAGGCGTCGTGAGGAAGTGACCGTAAACCCAAGAAGACGGCGATGGCTGCCAGGATAACGAGTCCACTAAAGGTGAGCACCACGGCTTGGAATCCTTCGCGCTGTGCGATTAGATCTGTTCCTTCTCCTCCTTGCGGGAAAACAACTCCTAGCACCGCTACACCAAGGGTCGCGACAAGCGCGGAAACCAGTCCGCGGCCACCTTCTAAAATTCCGAAGGCTCGGCCTTGAAACCCTGCCCCTCCAGCTAAGCGTGTGGCTCTAAGCATCGCTGCCCAGAAAAGTAATATGGTGCTCAACCCCCAACTGGCATACAGCCATAATAGGCCTGCGGTGCCTGGAATAGTTGAAAGGTAAAGTCCGCCGATTGCTGTTACGAATAATGCGACAGACATGAGCTTATGGGGTGCAAAGCGATCAGCGATCGGACCGCCAAAAAAGTATGCTCCAATAGCCACCAAACCATACGCAGAGAAGTAACTCCCGAGCTCCAAGTTGCTGATATCGAAGACGGCGAGTAGGGTAGGGCGGAATACACGTGGTAGTACAAAGGGCAATAGGAAAATCGCTTCGCCGGCGAGGACGAGAATGAGCAGCGCTTTTTTGTTGCGGGGAGTAGACAAGGCTGGAAAGGTAGGGAATAGGGGTTATAGAACACAGAAAGACGCATCATAACCTTTCCAGCGTTTCGATTGGGGTTTTGGGACTCATTTGATAATATTTATCTGCAAAGCGTAAGAATTTCTCCGACCTTTAAGGTGGTAAGTGAATTCTCCCTCCTGAAAATCCAATTTTTTGATTTATTCTTCCCGAATCATTCTATTTCTGTTAGCGAGTTGCTTAAATGTTGTTAGCCTCGTTGGGCAACAACTTGAACTGGATGCAATTGATCAGAACACAACAGGCAAGCCCGTTGGAACGCTCTTGCATTCGTTTGATCACCCAGATTTTCACACACTCGTTGTCAATGACTTCGGAACGCGTTCTGATAAATTTCTTCGTTTCGATGGAAGTACTTTAAGTAGCTATTTCGAAGGTCAGCTTGATGATTTTGATTATGTACTCAAAGCAAAGCATGGACCCTTCTTTCTTATCAATGATCGCCAAACGGGGGTGTCTATAAGGATACAAGAATTAGATGCTCGCACGGGCGATGTACGTACGCTTTTCAGTAGGTCAGGCGGTCTTTCATTTAGTGCAACAGCAGGTGAGGGATATGTCTATCTTGATGGAAGTAATAATTTGTATTTGCGTACAATAGACAACCTTTCTCCTGTACTGATTGCGAGTAACGTCACTGTCAGAGGGTCTGCACGTTTTGCCGAAAGGTCAAATGAGCCAAATCGTCTAGTTATTGGTACTAGTCAAGGATATTTCATTTCCGATGGTACTGCGGGTGGAACGTTTTTACTCGACGCTACACCTGCAACGACTTTTGCTGTCACGAAGGAATGGTCTGAACAACTCTTCATTCTATTGGGCAATGCACTGTTCGTGACTGATGGGACATCAGCTGGAAGTAGGTTTGTTTATACTCCTAGTGCTGGAATTATATCCTTGTCGATGGGGTTAAGTGCGGATGGAATTGTTTTGGTTTCGAACGAAGCAACGAATGGAAAAGAGATTTGGACAACTGATGGTACAGCAGCTGGATTTCGAATTGTAGAAGATCTTTTTACTGGAACAAACGATGGTGTAAACGATGCCAAAGAAGCTCCAACGGCAGATGGCAGTTTGCTTTTTAGAGGTGGTTCGAATGCGAATTACGAAACGATCTATAAGGCAACTTCTACTGGGTCTATTCCTTTGATGAGTATTCCTTCAGCTGCCACAACCAACGCTAATTGGCGAATCGGATTTTATGGGACAGCTACTGATGGTACATTTTTCTTTTCGACAAATCACCTTCAAGGGCAGCAAGTCTTGTGGCGTGTAAAAGTTGGTCAAGCTGCTGTTGCTCTAGGAACTTTTGCCTCTGGAGATTTGATCCCTGCGCAGGTTCAAGTATTAGAGAACGCAATAGTTTTTCAGTTGAACTCTGATGCTGACCCTTTATATTATGCTACTTCAGGTTCAGCAGCCGCGACCATTGTTGATAGTATAGGAGGTTTTTCTAGCAATACTTATTTTGTAGATAATAGGCTTTATTATCAAAAGCCAAATGCAGGGAATGAGCCCAATATTCGAATTTTAAATTTGATTACGGGTTTTATTTCTGATCTTGGAATCGCGTCAATGGCTGGCAATATTGAGCCCGTCGTGTTTATGTACGATAATCGCTTGTATGCCTTTGGGCTTTCTGCTGCACTAGGGGAGGTGGTTTATGACATTACGGATCCTTCATCGCGAGTGTTAGTAGATGTATTTGATTATACCGAATCATCGAATTATGATGTACTAGCCACTGCTGAAGATTACATTTACTTGCAGTACTCAGATGGGATGTATGTTGTTGCTCCTGGTAGTAGTTCTGCATCCCGAATAGGACCACGTATCAACAGTTATCGCAACCTTGCTAAGACTGATGATGGCCTGCTGATAGATTTGAGTAGTGATGAATTGGCATGGATCAGTCCAGTTGGGATACGTAGGATTTCGATTCCTCAAAATCTTCGACAAGGACGAGGAGGGTTTCGATTTTACAAAGGTGACTTTTACTTTATCGTTAATCGATCTGATCGAAATCAGACCGACTTTCATTTAGTGAAAATCCCAGCCGATGATTTTGGTTCGTTTGAAACCTTATACAGCTTAGTTTCTTCCACTTCAATCGAAGGTCATGAGTGGGTTCCAGAAGAAATTGTGATTGCTTACGACCGACTTTACTTTCCATATCCTACGATTGAATTTGGGTGGGAAGTGGGCGAATCGCGAGGAGAGGTTAATACTACTGGCTTGTATAAAGATATTTTACCTGGTGCAGCTTCGAGTGCGCCACGTATTTTAAGAGGGATGGATTTTGAACTTGCAGTCCAAACACGTGAAGTTGCCAATGGGGCAAATTTGCATGTATTTTACATTGCGAGTAATCGCCGCTATGGCTATCAGATAACCACCCTTGCAGATCGACTGCTGGCTGCTGAACAGTCGATCACACATACGTTTCTAAAATTGAGTCAGTCAACGAGAAGCAATGAGCGAATGATTATTATCGATAACCTCGATCGTTCAGATCGATTCGTCGATGCCTATCTAAATACAAAGTTGTTTTCGCTACCCAACAGTCGAACAGCGTATTGGCAGAGTCAGGGTAACCTCTTCGTTACAAGTGGACCTGAAGCGACTGATACCGTTTATACTGGATTTACAGATAACTTCGGAGAAGCTGCAGTCTTAGATAGTCAGTTGATATATACTTCGGCTACTTCATTTGAGACTTATGTCAAAGTACTCAACTTTAATACAGGTGTACGCGAGTTAGTGCCTGGTGTAGAGATGGAATATCAAACAGAGTTTTTACCGACCTCCTCACGTGTATACTTCAAAGGAACGAGCTTAGTACCTGGTGCAGAGCTTCACTATCTAGGAAGTGAAGGTCGACGTTTTGGTGGACTGGTGTTTGAAGACACAAATGCCAATGGGGTGCGAGATGCAGGCGAGGCGTTTATATCAAATGTACGGGTTGAGGCGCAGGGGGCAAATTCGACAAGTGTGCGCACGGACGGTCAAGGAAAATTTGATCTACCGCTTCCCGCTACAGGGGCCTATTTAATCAGACCTAAACTTGGAGCTTGTTATAGTCAAGCAGGGCAGTCGATCTATCAGGTTGCTGATGCTGATACCTCGACAGATACGATTCGCTTTGCTGCGAATCAAGTTGATTCTTCAATTTCACTGAGAAGTTTGTTGACTCTAAGTGCGACACGCTGCAACGATACGATACCTGCTTGGTTGAGTATTTTAAATTCAGGTTGTGAGGCTGTTCGCGCAACTCAATCGCTATTACTGCCTACTGGAGTTGAGTTGGTTAGCGCTGACCAGAGTCCAGTAGTTGGTTCTGGGGCAATGTTTACTTGGGAAAGCCAAACGATACAGCCTGGTGCTTCTTGGCAGGTATTGTTGCAATTAGCTATGCCAGATGAGAATAGCGTTGGTGACACCTTGCCTTTTCATGCTTTCGCCAAAACCCTCGATGAGTTAATTCAGGATACTTCATCTTTTTCGAGTGTACTCAGATGCGCATATGATCCCAATGATAAATTAGTAAGCCCTGCTCGTCTAGAAGCTTCTGAAAGCAATTATACGCAGTTTGATGAGACGCTAACTTATACCATTCGCTTTCAGAATACTGGAAACGATACGGCAATAAACGTCCGCTTGGTTGATGAGCTTTCTACAGCACTAGACTGGTCTACGTTGGAGCCAGTACTAGCAAGTCATGCATATACGTATTCCGTTACTGATGGTGGAATTCTAGAGGTGCGATTTGACAATATCTTCTTGCCAGATAGTTTGTCAAACAAAAGTGGCAGTAATGGCCACTTTACATTTGATATTCAGCAAGTCGAAAATACAATTGGTACTGTTATAGAAAACGATGCAGAAATCTACTTCGACAGTAATACGCCTATAGTAACCAATAAGGTTGAAA
>CALDTK010000095.1 GCA_937924035.1 uncultured Saprospiraceae bacterium
CCGTTTTGAATGAAATCTCGGCAGGAATAATTATCTCGTTGCTGCATAGCTTCAGCTTCAAGATCAGCTTTTACATCCAGTTGTGCCTGTGATAAGCCTTGAGTTAAAAGATTGGATGTTTCAAGAGAATCAGCAATCAAATCGTAAAACTCTTGGGTGCCATCATCGAACGTAATCAGCTTGTATTGAGTGCTCCTCATTGTCCAGCCACTAGGAGTTTCCTGTCCTATCTCGCAATAATTATACGAGCGGTTTTCAGCCTGCATGGTCCTTAAGTATGGAACCAAGTTTAAACTGTTCTCTGTACCTGCGCTTTGTGTAGAACCTGTCAATCCAAGCACTGTCGAAAACACATCGGCAACATGAACAAGGGCGTCTTCCCGCTCTCCTTTACGCGTGACTCCGGATCCAGTGATAAAGAACGGTACGCGTACACCGCCTTGATAAAGCGTTGTTTTTCCATGTCCTGAAGGATAATCTTGTAAAACCGGTCCGGGTGTACCGTTGTCACCAACGAACAGTATAACCGTATTCGCCTTTTGAGCTGCAGTTAAAGATGAAAGAAGCCTGTTGGTCTCAGCATCTAAGGCCTCTATCATTGCGATATATTTCCCAAGGTTATTATTAGTATTACCGGTCGTAAAAAGCTCCGCCGGGGGCACGTGAAAAGGAGAGTGTGGAGCAGTGTGTGCTAGCCACAAAAACCAAGGTTGGTTTTGAGTAGCGATCCAATCAATCGCTTCATTGGTAAAAACTGAAGTCGCATACGAGGAATCCATAGTCGCGACTCCATTGGTCACTCTTTCCCATTCATAGTAATCCGCGACGCCTGCATCCATAACACCATCAAAATGCTGAACTCCATGTCGGACTGGATCATTTAGATCAACAGGTGACTTTAGGTGCCACTTCCCTATGACTGCATTAGCATATACCCCCGGTTGTAGCCGCTCTATTTCTCTAAAAAGCGAATGGTGAACGGTATCCAAGGTGCCTGGAGTCCCGAGCACACCTGTCTTCACGCCATACTTTCCAGAAAGCATTGCTGCGCGTGAAGGTGTACATTTCGGTGGCGCGAAAATGTTTTCGAAGAGTAAGCCTTCTGCGATGAGGCTATCGAGAGCTGGGGTATTGGCAGTACGTCGAGCGCTGTGGTAGGCTGCGAGTGGGTCAACACCAAGGTCATCGGCAACAATGACGAGTACGTTAGGTGTTTGAGCTTGCGCCAAAACAGCTCCCCAAAGCAAAGCGATGGCAAGAGCCGTTGAGTTAAGTAACTGCTTCATCCAGAATAGTTAGACGAGATTTTTCGTCTTTGGTTTAACCAAGATGCTTCATGCTTTGTAACCACTCTGCCAAAAGATGATTCCTAGCGGGTTCGAATAGTACTTTTGAAAGATAAAATCGCTAATTTCATAGCCGATAATTAAACCCTCAATTTGATGCAGGTAAGATTCTACTTCTTGATGTTGATCACGGCTGGACTAACCTTTCAGGCTTGCCAAAAAGACGATGATGTAGACAACCCTCCTCCTGTCGATGGTGTAGTTTACAGTGGAGATGTCATGATCACAGATACCGTGACTACTGGAGAAGGAGTAAATGTGACCATTATGCCAGGGACCCGAATAACTTTCGGCCCAACAGGAATGCTCGTAGTCGATGGTGACTTAATCGCCATTGGTGAGGAAGACGCACCAATTGAGTTGATTGGAGATCCTAATCTGCCAGATCATTTGATTTTGAGAGTGCTTTGGGAGTCAGATTTGTTTGAACTGAAACATGCGGTGGTCAGAAATGGCTTGATTAGAACAGTCGCAGACGACAACAACCTTCAATACGTCACCTTTTACAACACCAAGCAGAACAAGTGGAACAGCGCGCTCATTCGCTTGTGGTATGGTCGGATGCGTATTGAGGATTGTGAAGCTTTTGGAAACAACCGTGGTGAAGGAATCTTAGCCCACAACATGCGCGAGCCAACAGTGCTACGGAGCAGATTCGAGCAAGTGCCTGATGCAATTGAGTTTATTGATTCAGACTATGGCGTTATTTCGGACAACATCTTTATTGATAACGCTGATGATGCCGTCGACAACAACTCTTGCGTTGGAACTACAATCTCCAATAATGAGTTCTTTGACGTCCATGACCGTGCAATGGAACTTGGAAGTGAAAATTTTGGCAGTTCGAAGGAATTAATCATCCACAACAATCTTTTTGTCAATTGTAGCGTCGCGATCAATGTGAAAGAGTCTTCTGATGCTCAAATCACCAACGCTACTTTCTACTCTAATGGGATCGCAATCGATGTTCGCACCCCAGCAGATAGTTCTCGCCTGAGTGGTGTGACTGTGCATCAATCCATTTTCATTGAGGAGCCAACACCGCTCCAGTCTGATGCCAGGTCAACTTCGATCGTTGAAAATTGCCTTTCAGGTCAAGGCGATTTAATGGGCACAAACAACGTAACAGGAACTGTCAATTTTCAAACGACTGCCGATGGCGAGGTCATAGTTACTTCAGACACCTACCCTGCTGGTTACGATGCAAGCAACATGGGGTACCAACAGTAAGGCAAACCCGATGCAGTACCTTTAGCATCATGTGGAAGTGTCCAACATGCAAGCGCTCGTTTCTATCGACGAATCAGTCTCACTATTGTGTCACAACGACCATAGATGACATCTTCGAGGGCAAGCCTGCCAATGTCATCCACGCCTTTGATGACCTGCTTTTGGCAGTTATGGAATGGGAGCCTCAAGAAGTGGGAGCCGCCAAGAAAGCTGTGGTGTTTACGAGCAAACGCGCATGGCTCATTGTGCGGCCCATGTCGAAACAACTCGACGTTAGTTTCTATACCAACGAATTGTTGCAAAGTCCACTACTCTTCAAGTCTGCACCTTGGATGAAAGGAAATTCAAAACACCGGAACAGTTTCCGCTTGAGCGGTCCAGGAGAGCTCACTCCCGAACATCTTAAGCTTCTCGAAAAGGGATGGAAATTTGGCTTGCGATAGACCCGTATAAACCAAAAAGTCCCACCAACCAATGAAGGTTAGCGGGACTAGTGGAGTCTGCCTAAGAACCGTTACAGTTCCTAGACAAAAACCTAGTTTTTAGCTCGCAGAAGGAACCATATGTACCTCGCGCTTCGTCATTGGCGCTTTGATACCTGCTTTATCGAATTCACGCTTTACATGCTCATTCATGTAAAAGAAGGTATCCCAATAGTACTCACTCTTACAGAATGGACGTGTTGCAAGTTCTAATGAAGACTCGCTATGTCCACTTACAAATACGGCTGTTCCCGGATCGTCGAGTACATGAGGACAAGATTTCGCAGCTGCCAAAATTGCATTCTTTGCAGTATCGATATCTTGGTCGTAGCCGATGTTGAAGTTCAATGGTACGCCTACATTTCCTTGACCAGAGATATTCGTAATGACGTTGCTTGTGACTGTTCCGTTTGGAACGACCACTTTGTGATTGTCCAGTGTTTTGAGTACCGTGTTGAAGATCTCAATCCCTTGTACGTGTCCGGTTTGGCCACCGCCAATAGTAACTAGATCTCCAACCTTGTAAGGCTTGAACGTAAGTAGTAGAACACCACTTGCGAAGTGACCAAGGCTACCTTGTAGTGCCATTCCTACCGCAAAGGTCAATGCACCGAGCATTGCAACGAAACTGGTTGTTTCAACACCAAACATGCCTGCGGCACTGATCAGCACGATAACCTTGATACCTACTCCAATAAGAGAAGTTAGAAAAGGGATCACAGTTGCATCTGTACCTCTGCTAGAGAGCATCTTGCCTACCATCTTGCTGATTTTACCAGCGAGCCAGAAGCCTATAATGACAACCAGAATTGCACCTACCACTTTTGGGAGGTAAGCAATTAAGGTTGGTAGTATTGAGTTGATGTCAAAATCCATAATGATTGGTTGGTTTGTTCCGGGTTCAGACGCAACAATCCATATACGGTCACACTATGGTCGAAATTTTATACTACCTACGCCTCCTTCCCACGAATTCCATGGCCTCACCTTTACCAAAGCCATAACTCACTCCAAAGGTGAAAAAGCGACCTCGGAAACTCTCGCGGTAGTTGTAAAATTCAGGTTCTGATACTTCTCGAATAAAGCGTCGGCTTGCAAAGACATCGCGTACTCCGGTACTAACGATGACTCGCCCTTTCAAAATCTTCTTGCGCAAGCCCACATCCATCCATGCGAAGCCTTGCTGCTCTCCCTGTATGGTTTGAACGGCAGATTCACCGTTTCCAGAAAACTCTAAATCAACGTCAGCCGGAAGCTCCAATTTCGTCACAAGTCTTCCCGTAAGCTGATCTGCAGTAAAATCATAATTCACCCCATTGAGGGTTGCCTTTCGGTCGAATGTATTATAGTTCAGATCTGTGCTGAACTGAAGCCATTTGATTGGCGTGTATTTAGCATTGAGCTCCAGCCCTGTCGCTCCTGTGGTACCCAAATTGATTGGAGTCGTAATATTGACATCATCTACCTTCGTTGTAATACGCTCTCTAACATCAGTGGTATAGCGGTAATAGATGCCTGCATTCAAACTTAGCTTGTCGAAAATGACAATCCCTGTGAATTCATAAGAGTCTGTGAATTCAGGCCCCAACTTTGGGTTGCCTACTCGGACATTAAAATTATTAGAAACGTTAAAAAACGGATTTAAATCCCACAGTCTTGGGCGAAATATTCGCTTAGAATAACTTGCCTGAAAAGAAGTAATTGTATTGAGCTTATACGAAGTTGCCAAACTTGGGAAAAAGTTATTATAATCTTGTGGGTTACGTTCATTTGTATTTAACAGATAGGTTTCTACATCGGTTTGTTCAAATCGAAGGCCACCTTTAACTCCCCACTTCTCGCCTTCATAGGCGCCTGTTGCATATACACCAAGGACCCCTTGATCAAATTCAAATTCGTTGCTAAAGTCTGGATTCAGAATAAAGTCGTTGCCAACTTTATCGCTAGTAGAAAAATCATTTCCTACGTCGTTTCGGACATATTGCGCTCCTGTTTCGAGCGTAACTTTCTCGTTGAGTGGGCGCGTGTAATCAATCTTTGCGGTATAGACCACTTCACCAAATTTGGTAGCCGTTTTTTGGTCTCCAAACTGAGCCACGCCTTCACTTGTAGTCGTTGTAAAGACTGAGGTCTGGTCTTTTACAAAGGCATTTCCAAGTGCAGAGATAACGAGTAGGTGATCCTTGTTATTCTTATCGAACTGCTTCGTGTAGTTCATTTCATATTGCCACTTTGGATTACCTGCTTTAGTATCCTCTATTCGTCTCCACGCATCGGTTAATACGTTTGATGCATCATAAACTTGAAAATCATTAATTGCTGGATTTTCCTCCCATTCATACGCAAAAAAGCCACTTAAGGATAATGTATTTAGGTCGTTAATCCTATAGTCTGTTCCTAGAATAAGGTTCACAAACTTTTCTTGACGCCCCCCATCACCCTGAGAAAGCACAGATGTACCTTCAAGCAAGTTACGATTAATGTTATCGTTAGTGCGTGGCAAATCACGAAATCCTGCACCTAATTGTCCAAAAAGATTCCATTTATTAGATCTACGACTTAGGCTGGCTCCAAAACTATGGTTGTCAGGAATTCCTGTATTCGCGGTAATAGAACCATTAAGTCCATTTTTCTCTTCCTTCTTCAAGACAATATTGATGATACCTGAAGAGCCTTCGGCTTCGTACTTCGCTGATGGATTAGTTATCACCTCTACCTTTTCGATCATATCGGCAGTGATTGTGCCGAGCGCATTTCCGCCTTCACTAGCAAGCACAGAAGGTTTTCCATCTATTAGAATCTGAACTCCACTACTTCCACGCAACGCGATTTGACCTTCTATGTCTACAGTCACAGAAGGCACGTTATTGAGTAATTCAAGTGCACTCGCACCAGAACTGCTCAAGTCTTCTCCGACATTGAAAACACGACGATCAAGCTTAAACTCGGTAGTAGAACGCTTTCCTGTGACGATGACGTCATCAAGAAGTTCTCCTTGCATCTTTAGGGAGATAGTTCCTAGGTCTTGACGTTTTTCGCTTGCGCTAAAACTTGACAATTGCGTCGGACTGAATCCGATAAAACTTACCTCTAGCTCCACGTTTGCATTAGGAACCGTGAGCTCAAATCGCCCGTCAAGATCGGTTGTGGTTCCCGCCAGCAAAGTTTTGGAATCCTTGTCCAATGCTTTAACCGTTGCGAATTCAACGGGTTGTTGGCTGCCTTCATCAACGACTAGCCCTGAGAAGGTAATAGACTGCGCAAATACAGTCATACATGTAACGACATTCAAGAGAAATACGAAGAAAAAAGAGCGTCCGAAGCGTAGGGCGTATGGCATATAAGTCTGATTTCTAACCAATTTGATCGTCTAGGATGCACGGTCCCCAATTTAACGGCTAGCACCTCGATTGGTTCTCAGGCTCAATAGACGATCAGAAGTACGACAAGTAAAAGCGGAGAGCGCTCTTTTTAACCTAAAAAGGCTTTCGCCAAACTCAGACAAGTGGTTTTGGCGAAAGCCTACAAATACAATAACTAGTACGTCATGCACGCACCCAAAAGAACGTAAATGCTTAGTTAGCACTGTGCATGTGCACATCACGTTGCGGGAATGGAATGCTAATCCCTTGCGCATCGAGCTCCTTCTTGACATTTTCTTGCATGAAGAAGAATGTATCCCAATAGTCCTCACTCTTGCAGAATGGACGGGTAGCCAACATAACGGCAGAGTCACCGTGTTCGCTCACAGACACGCCAAGCTCAGATTTATTAATTACCGTTGGACATGATTTGGCTACTTTTATAATTGCTGCGCGGGCAGCATCGATATCATCTCCATAGCCGATT
>CALDTK010000096.1 GCA_937924035.1 uncultured Saprospiraceae bacterium
GGTTAAAAACTCACGTGCACCATCGTATACGGCATTATGCGGTACGGTGACAGTAGGTAGATCTGTGTGACGAGTTGGCTCACCGGTGTTATCAAAAGCGGCTAAGTCTTTAACAGCCCCTTTCTTCATTTGATCAAGCAGCGCGCTAAAGTCTGTGGCCCCTGCGCCCGATTCAATAGCCGCAGCGGTAAGGGCTTCTTGTTCTTCTTGTGTACCAAATTCTGAAGGATCACCCAGATTCAGGCTCGCGGTGGTGTCTTTTTCAATGAGCACTTCCAGTACACGTTCATCACCACTGCCGCTGGTGGTCAGATAATGAATTTGCGGCGCTTGCGTTTGTCCGTAACGATCTACACGGCCATTGCGCTGTTGAAATACCATTAAGCTCCATGGAATATCAAAGTGAATAAGCCGGTGGCTACAGTGGTGCAGGTTTAGGCCCTCTGAGGCGACATCGGAGCAGATGAGTAGTCGCATGGGATCTGTTGCGCGGTTAAAGCGGTTAACCGTATCTGTGATATCGATATCTTTCAGGCCGCCGTGCAAAATTGCATACTGTTTTTTAGATTTTGTATTTTTAAGCTTTAAATCAACCGGCAAATGTTCTTGTAAAAATTCTAGTGTGACTACACTTTCTGTGAACAGCACAATTCGATCAGTATCTTCTTTGGGGTTCCAGCCAATGCTCTCTTCGCCCTTGGCGCTCAACATGGCAAGTAGATGTTGGTATTTTGAAAAACCATCTGCATCAATGGCAGACACCGCACTCTGCACCGATTCAAGCATGGAAATATCGTGCTCTTTCGCGGCCGTTGCATCTTTTTTGGCCAACCGCTCCAGCCGGTTATTCGCCGTAGACAAGCACGCAGCTGGGCTAGACAGCAATGCCTTCTCAAGCGTTGTGCGAAACAACTGCCCTGCACCGCCACTGCCTTTGTTCAGTGTTTTAAACGTAGCTTCTTTTAGAGTTTCAAAGGCATGCTGTTCAACTAAGGTGGCTTCTGCTTGTGGTGTATGCACGGTGCGTTCTGGCAGTGCGGTTTTTAATTGATCTGCCACATCTTTCTTGAAGCGACGAATAACCAGCCCGCGATCTTTATAGTCTTCGTGCGCGTATTCTTTGGAATCTGGTATTGCTGTTGGGTCTAGCATGTGAATAAGACTGGCAAACGACTGCGGCTTACCATCGTGCGGGGTGGCAGAAAGCATTAACATGGCATCACAGCGTGTACACAGCAATTGCGCCAGCCGGTGCCGCAACGAATTACTGGATCGTTGCGCCACATTGTGGGCCTCGTCTATAACGACGATGTCCCAATGGCATTGCTCAAGGTAGTGGCGGTATTCCAGGCTCTGTTTCAGCGTATCAATAGAAATGATAGCGCGATTAATAGAGTGAAACGGATTGTGATTAGCCGGAATAGTATTGCGTATACGCTGCAGGCCAACTGAATCAAGCCGCACCAGCGGAATAGTAAAACGCTGCCACATTTCACGCTGAAACTGCGCCAACATTGACTTGACCGCCAAGACCAATATTCGCTTACCACGATTTCGGCGGACAAGCTCTGTCATGAGAATACCGGCACCCATCGTTTTACCCAGCCCTACTGAATCCGCAATTAAGATTCGCGGGCGTGTTTGCTTAAGCGCCTGCAGTGCCGGATCAAGTTGATACGGCAACAGATCCATCGCCGCCTGGTATCCTAAATGAATGCGATCATCATCTGGTGGTGTAGTCTGCAACAGTGCATCAATGTACAGCTGTGAGGCGGCATAGCCACTTGAGAGGTCATCTTGAAGATGGGTACTTTCCGGTGACAGAACCTTTATATCTGTTTCCAGCTCCGTAAGGAACTTGCCAGTAATCCCCCGAACCAACTCACTGTGGCCAGTACAGGTTAACAGCATGCCGCCGTGGCTGGGCACGTCTACCCGGTCGATTCGCCATTCTGCATCGCGAACTTCTACACGCATACCGGGGATGTAATTTGGACTGGTCACTAGTTATCCCAGTGGTTACTTCAGTGTTAGAAGTATATATTGATTCGACAGGGATTTATTTGATTCTTTAGGTCCGGAAATATAAATACAACGAGTATCAAAAATGGCGCAAGCAACACTTGATTTCGACGCAAAGACCGCCGTCCAAACCGAATTTTAAAATTCCGTTATAGAGTCTAAATATTGGACTAGATGAGCTTGCCAAGCCATTGGTTCAGACAGCCTCAGCCATTTTGTTGATCATCCCAAGTAGATTTCTAACACCACGCTTAGGCCTACCGTTTGGCCTCGGTAGTACTCATCTGAACGGATTTTTCAATCTACCCTCGTGTCATATACAATATCCTGAATTTATGGGCACTTATTAGGTGTTTAGTAGCGGCATTCTAAAGATGATTAATTGTCGATAGTGTTTTATACAGGGTCAATTCTCAACCGCGTTACATTCATGCGATCACCCTTACACACTGCGTAGAATTAGAGAATTCACATCTGACGCCTAAAGTGACTAGCTCTAAAAAGCAGAACATCTACTTATTAGAACCATAACTACCAGAAACCGTTCTCGAAAGAGCATCCTCAGTTTTTGCAGTACCGTGTACTTCTATTTCAAAACGTCGCTTTTGCTTCTTTCTACAATAACCACATACGACTATCTTCTTATCTGTTTTTTGCCGAAGACCATACTCCCTGCATTCCAGGTGATTCTTCTTACATACCTGACATACAGAGACACCTTTGATCAATTTAGATTTTTTTGTAAAGTCGATCTTGGTTTTCACTGGTTGGTGTACTGGTGAAAATTTGTGCTTTCTTTTTTTGTTGAGATCTTTTGTTTTTTTTAGCATTGAACATCCCTCCATACTTTACGATTCACCAACATCAAACTTCCAGACATAGGAAAGCGAACTCTTGAGTTCACACTGCAGACAACCTCACGCTATCAGCGGAGCCCGCCTCAGAACAATGCCATGCCCATCACTCTGTGGGCCCTGTCACAATCTGGGGTCAAGTTACTTTTCGTAGCGAGGCTCTTTTAACAGCCCAGCATCCAAAGCAGCTTTTCCTTAAATCTCGACAGAGGGTCAGTGTATTGAAATATTGCTACTGGCATCCAACCAAACCACCAACTGATTAATATCCTCATCTTCACAGCCAGTAACTAACTTCCACCCCATAGCGATTAACTGTTTAATCTCCTTTTCTTTCAAGCCATCAGAAAATCCGACCTTTGATTCTGGCCATTGCCATTCTAGTGCACCTGCCACAACATCACCATTAAGCACATCACCGCCAACTACTGGGGGTTGCTTGTGGGTTTCCAGCAACTTAAGTAACTGATGTGGGTATTCAGTAAATTCAACAGCATCTTTTTGACTTATATTCGCTTCCGAACTAGAAGGACCTGGAGACTCTAATGAATGGTCTGTAGTAGCGTTTGTAGTAACTATCGAAGTTTCTTGACGTGCCACTGGTGACGATAATAATAAATCCAACTCATCCAACCCACATAGAATTGGCTCCATATCCCTTGCACCCGTATTACAAATTAAGTACTGACCGTTATGCACCTCTTGGCTTGACCCTTTCAAAAAAACATCCTTTAATTCAGCCGCCAACTTCATTTTCAAAGTAGTGACAATGCCTTTGTTTCGCTCACCAAGTACAAGACCACGCATCGGCTTATCTACATCTAGATTAAGAAGATCCGATGTGGTTAAGCCACGCATCCTTAATTTCAACAAACGAAAAACACGCTTTTCTGAATTGTCTAACGCAGATTCTTTTAATTCCACAGCTGAAAGGTCTATCGACATCGGCTCTAAACTTTGGCTTACATCATTATCATGACACTCCGAAAACTGAGTAGCCTCATCATCAATACCTGCATATAGCTGCTGTAGATATCTCAATTGAGAGAGCTTTATCGGGCCAACATTTGGTATTTTTTTGGCATCTGACTCATCGAGTTTAATAATCGCGTTTAGCGTATTTTCTATTTTGATATCACTACTACGGTTGCAGGTTAGATTGTAAAGCTGTCTTACAAACTGATCAATCTCTGGACTAATTTTTACCTTATCTATTCTAGTATTGAGCGGCGGCAGTCCAGGCAACTCAGCACTAGTGCGAGACTCACGGCTACCACTCCGTAGAACCGCTTCAGCATCTGCTGAGTCCAAAACAACCTCAGAAACTTCTATGTAAGGGTCTATGGTCCAGTACGCTTCACCAATGAATCGCCCTCTGCCACCATGTTCCCTGTAACACGCAACTGAATCAACAGCCTGTAGATCAATACTGCAAAAGTGATCTTTCTCGATTAGCATAGAGGCAATAATTTTGTTTGAAATGTGTTTGTTCTTATTGTCTATTTGCACAACGTAGCCGTTAATACATATTTTTTTTAGAGAGTTAATCACGTCAGCTTCAAACAGCTCATGAATCGTGCGTAACATTAATTGTGTAACCACTTCTTCATATAGGGAGACACGTTCATCATTTGTTAAGTACGGGCCATTACCAGACACTTGAGTTCGGCCGTTATTATGTGACTGCCGGTACTTGGGCAGCTCATCTATCTCTGGCAGTTTAAAATCTAAAACAACTACCTTGGACTCCGACTTATATGCAATTGTGGCTTCTCTTTGCCAGAACTCTGGGTATTGAGATCGCTCCAGCACCAGGTCACAGTACTCTTCGATGGCATCGGGATCAGCATCGAAGTACCTTTTCTGAAGATTATCTACATTAAAATTAAGCTCTTTTAATTCGTTTTCTACAGCCGCCTCACCTTCCTGCCAAGTTTTAAGCTCTTCACTAAAAATAATATCAATGTAATTATTATTTTTCTTTACCAAGTTTTCTTCATTTTCCCTTTGCCGAAGCTCACTTTGGTATTGAACCTCTGCTTTCTCCACATTATCATTCCAATCGTCAAGCGCACGTCGATACTTCGCTCTGTCTTCCTCCTCGATCTTTGATTTCTGGAAGCTGATACTTTCCCAAGTTGATAAGGCGCTCTGATATTGTTCAAAGTTGGGTTTTTCAAAAAGCACTTTCTGGGGATATGGCTTGTCAAAAGCTTGGTATTTAGGCCTTCCAGGCCTTCCAAATTCATCGTAGTCAATTAACTCAGGATATTTCTCTTCAGCTTTGAATGCTCTACTTATTTTTAGAGAACCCCAATCCACAGCATCGTTTACAGACAAAGTATGCTTTAGAATCCCTTGAAGTTCTTGCATTGAAACACTAACGGAGCTATCGATAACTTCTTCATTAACAGGGGAGTCAATTGATGAGATTGGTCTAGTGGCATCCATAGACCCGACAATTTCATTCCAAGCCAGTATTTGCTGACTTACCTTGGAAAAAAGTATATCGCGGTGTTTAGAACTGATACTACGGGCACGATCAAGAACCTCATGCGTTAACTGAACTCGGAAACTAGACGGATTACCATTTTTGTAATACCGCGTCTCTACGTCATCTACTGATATATTCTCGCTATCAATATGAGCCAGAACCTCAGCAACCGTTAATTCAACCTGCTGATCATTAGCCGGTACTATTACAGACTCCTTTTTTATGGACTCCGTGCTTTTCACTTGCTCTACGAATGCTTTCTCGATACTACCTTCTAATTTGATACTTCCATTATTAGTTAGTTTAGCCACCTTGGCCGTTGGGATACTCTGCAGCTTTAGTAGGAACTCATTTCCACTTAAACCTTCAGTGTATTTCTCTTCAGCAATTTTCATTAGATCTAAAAAGAGCTTTGCTGTTACTTCAGCATCTGGCAGAGCACGATGACTGTCCACATCGTTGTAACCATAACTGCCTCCTAACTCAGACAGTTTGTAAGACTTTTTTTTGGGGAGAAGTCGCCTGGCAAGTTTCATGGTGCAGATGAACTCTTGAGTATCGCTTGCCCCTGTAGCAAGATTTACTTCATTACGCCAAAATCTACTATCAAAGGCAGCATTGTGAGCGACGAGCGTCGCACCTTTTGAGAGCCAAATTAGATCTTGCATGACCTTTTCACATTGAGGTGCGTTTTTTACTTGTGAGTTTTCTATACCAGTTAGCTGAGTAATTTTCTTTGAGATTGATATATCAGACTTCATCAGAGACGAATACCGATCAATTACCTGCCCTCCCTCAAGTAGGACCAAACCCACCTCAATACAACGATCACCGTTTGCAGGACTAAAGCCGGTTGTCTCAAAATCTAAAACTGCATACCTTGCGGCAAAAGGGGTATTACTCATCAACTACTCCTGCACGAATTCCGTACTGTATATCTTACTTGCTTTGCTGTAAAACAACGATCTGATAAAAACCACTGGGCGCTAAGCTAAATATTTTTAATTCGATACGAATCATTTGTAGAACTCAAAGTTACAATCGTGATTTGATCAAACCCTTCCTCATATATGGGAACCTCGAGCTTCTTGCTGCCTGTTAGTAGTGCTACACGAGGTATTGGAGGTTTGTCTTTCCTTGATTCATTTCTTGCAATGCAGTCCCCCAGTGAAGAATCGAAATAAATAGATAGTATTTCGTACCCAGCATCCGTGAATTTCTGGAGATAAGCCCCACGGTGCTCTTGCGTCAGGTTGGTGTTATCTACAACGCACGGTATTTTACTTACTATGCATGCATCTAGTAATTTGGCTTCTTTACTTCTCGAAGCGCCCAACATGTCAAGATTCAAACGCACGTGTGTATCAAAATATTCACGCATAAAATAACTGGTTTTACCACTTGCCTGTAAGCCAGTGAAAATTATTGCTTGTGTCACAGATACTCCATAGATCCATTAGCTCTGTCTGTCTTGCACTACATGGTCCCCTACAATGCTGCCAGCCAAGCTAGTGCTGTAACTATTTAACGATGGCTATATGCTACCCTAAAATCTCACAATTTGAGATACAAAACCATGGCCAAGCCAACTCAAGATCAGCTCGACGAAATCAAAGAAAACTTTGAACATTTTGATTCAGACAAAGATGGCACTATAAATTTCGACGAATTTAGTCGCTTGATGCGCGCACTAGGCACAGGCAATGAGGACGACGATGCACGCAAAGCGGGCTTTGACATTGTTGATTCAGATGACAATGGTCATATTGATCTGGAAGAATTTATTGCTTGGTGGATTGATCAATAAAAATGCAATATTGGACGAGCAAGTTACTCCCCCTACAGTGATCTCGGTTTGAACAGATTTACCAGTACTACCTTGATAAACCGGCCTTTTCGCCTATCACAAGCCCTGTTATGTAGCCCAAAATTCGCTACACCCTCTTAACAGATACTCCTGCATGCCGTTATAGAGTTAGATCTGCTGCGAACAACACCTCAATACCTAGCCTCAAAGCGACGCATAAGGACTCGCAGCAAAGCAGTCTCTGTAGTGCATTTCAGCCAATTCTTGTTCATGTGAAGTAGTTCATGTCAGATAATTCGAGCCATGCTCAGCTAGGTTATTTAACCGAAAGACTTTTTAACTGGCTTTTGTGGGTTTTTCAACTGCCCGATGCTGGTTTACTGATTGGCTTTTTCATTCTCGCTAGTGCGGGGATTGTCATTTTTGCAATGTGGGGCAAGACCACATTAAAGATACGTTCTTTAGCTAGCTCACTGAAGCTTATAGAAAGTAAACAAAACAGGCATGAATTTACCAGCGACTTCGAGTCTATTTATCAACACTTCCTAAAAACGAGATACCTTAAAAGAGCCTGGATTGAATTCGATGAAACATTAATTCAGCCACCTAACAACTCTAACTTTACAGAATCTCGCTACCAAGTCGTTCAGAATACACACCGACCGCACCAATATTTTAACCCGCACGTTGTTCCCGACCTTCGGGTAAGACCGTTTATGGCACCGTCTACATTCGTAGGGATCGGGCTACTACTCACTTTTATTGGTCTGGTGGCAGCTCTAACTGCAGCATCAACCGCATTCAGCGATACAAGTGCCAACTCTGAATCGATTGAGCTGGCGATTAACAACCTGTTGATTGTTGCTGGAGCCAAATTCTTTGCCTCCATTGGCGGACTGGGTGCTTCAATTCTCGTATCTGTTTTTTCCAAAGCACTACAAAGAAAAATCGACACTAAAACGCACGAGCTATGCGACGCTCTTGAATCACGCCTTTGGTTTGTCTCACAAACCCAAGTGTCATCTGACCAGTATGCACATGCAATAAGACAAACCGCTCGACTCGAAGAACTTAAAGATCAGCTTGCCGTGTCCATTGGGGAGCAATTATCCATTGCCATGCAAAGCCTCCCAGAACAATTTGCGGGCGCTGTGGGGGGGCAGATTCAACCTCTTGCCGCTGCGATTGGAAGCATGGCCGATAATATGGGAACGCAATTAGTTGAGGCCGCTGGTGGCGTTTCAAATGAAGCGCGGCAAGCCAATGAAAATGCTATGAATTCAGTCGCCGAGACTCTAAATAAAGTTGGTGAACGGCTTGAGGCGGCAACACAAGGGATCACGTCAAGTGGCACAGCACTTGGCGAACATGTATCAACAGGCGCTCTGGCATTAAAGCAGGAAATGAAAGAAAGCGCTGAAATGTTTTCAGAGTTGATATCGAAGGCAAATACGACTTCGAACGACCTAACTTCTGCAGCGTCGCAAATCAATCAGGCATCTGTAACAGTCGCCCCTATGCTGGAGTCTGTGCGACAAACACAACGCGACTCAATAGATGCAGGTCAAGCGCAACAGGAACTATTCGCCACGCTACAGGAAGGCCTGCAGAAAGCCAGACACGACATGGAAGAAAACTCCGCTCAAACCGAAGCATTGATAAAGTCTCTTGAGTCGCTATGGAGCAATCAAGCGGAACAATTAAAACTAAGTGATGGGCAGCTTGAAAGCGCATTTGAGCAGATTGAAAAAATGACACTAGTCTCGTCACAACAGCTCAATGAACAGTTAAGACAAATGGACGCAACACTAGCAACTATTACTGGGCATCTGAACAATTCACAATCTGGTCTGATGGAAGCGGTTGAAGCACTGGACGACACTGTAGGAAAACTACCGGCCAATAGGGCCACACGCTAATGCCGCTGCCGAACTATGCAGAAGCAGAGGAAGACGATAACTATTTCGTCACCATGACAGACATGATGGTTGGCTTGCTTTTTATATTTTTGATAATGGTGGCTTTCTTTGCGTACAAACTAAGCAAACAATCTGATACCGAAGGCATGGTTCCACAACAGTTTCTCATAGAACTAAAAACTGAAAATAATACGTTGCGTTCCAAGCTTGAGGAAACAGAGAAAAAATTACAGACAGCGCTAACAAGCTTGTCTCTTGTTCAAAGTAAACTGAATACAGCAGAAGCTCAGATTGCCCTTTTGGAAAAAGAAATTCAGGAAATAAAGTTAAATTCACTTGCTAGATTCAATGAATCTAGCAGGGACAGCAGACGTCGAATTCTTCGCTCAGTGCAAAACCGTGTGCAAGAAATTGATCAATCTATAGCAATTAGCGCAGACTACGAGCGAGGCATACTGCGCTTGCAAGGGGTAGACCTTTTCGCGAGCGCTTCAACATCTCTGCTCAACCCAAGCACTGTTAGGTTACTAGCTGACATTCTTGAAAAGGAACTGCAATGTTCAATATTTGGGCACACACCTATACACCCATGCACCAAAAGCATTGGTTTTGTTGAAGCTGTTTACATTGAAGGCCACACAGATAATTTACCACTGAGAGCGGGCTACAGAACTGATGGCATTCAAAACAACTTACAGCTTTCTGCAAGACGAGCAAGCAACACCTACCAGACAATGATAGATTCAGCGCCCGGTCTTGGGCAATTTCAAAACCCTTCGAGCCAATCCATTATGAGCGTTTCCGCTTATGGCGAACAAAGACCACTAACAGACAACATCAACCGAGAGGCTCGTAATCACAACCGTCGAATCGATATAAGACTTGAAATGTATCAACCTAAGGACGAAAAAGAAGTAGCGGACCTTGAATCATTAAGCGCTATTGCTGCACAAACGGCCTCCAATAGAAACACACACAATACCCAGCGTCCAGAACCAACATCAACCGAGCCGAGCTCTTCAGTGACATGGGAAATTAAGAAGGCACCAAGCAAGTAGCGTGGGCCTAATTATTTAAATATGTTAAAAGACAAACTCAACAGATTTTTAGTCCGATCCAGGGAAGTCCTCCCACCTTTTGATATGTCTAGCGGAGAGCTCGCCCAGATGGAAGCCGTGCTGGCACTCCAGGGCGACAGCGTACCCACCGAAGCGCCGGATGAGATGTACGACGAGGTGATAAATACATTTAGAAGCGGGAACACGGTAAACCTTCCCCCTAGAAAACTCTCACGAGTTATCGCCAGCAGAATGCGCCAGATCACCAACGAGGCTGACGCTGCAGAGTTACTCGTAAGAATGTGGCCATACATCAAAGAGCAAAGTAGAGGGTCACTATATAGAAGTCTGCTGGTGGGCTGCTTAAGCTGTACCGATAAAAATTTTAAAACACTGAATAACCTAATAGATACATTAAAGAAGTCTCCACATATATTTGGAAGCCGTTGGGAATCACGAATAAATACGTATCAACTATTAGATGAACCGTTTGGACACGGCATTGTTGAAAAGCTATATGCTGCAGATAATAAACAAGAACGAGAAAAGATTGAAGTTAATAGTGGGCTGAGATCCTTTAGGAACGTTGGACTTGGTACTTGCGTATATAGACATTCATGCACTACGCTTAGGACCAAATTTTCTTCAAACACCGGTGGCGAGGACAAACTCGCTCACTTACAACGATGGAGTGAAATAGCGATTGAAAACGGAAACCTAAGGTTTACCGGCGAGGACTTAGTGCTAGGGATAGAGAGTATGGTTCTACCTTGGACAGACACCCCTCCAATACCGCCATTACAGAATGCAATTAAGTCCATACTTATTTCGTCGGTAGGTGACCCTCGAATAAAGGCCGCGAATTGGTCATCTATAGATCCTGATTGCACAAATGTATTTAAAAGATGGCTAGCTCAAGAGAGCTTCGATGTATTCATTCAAGTGATTTCGAAAGTCGCCATGGTAAGGCACTGGCAAGCGAGGAAGGAATTTTGGGGATGGTACCTAGAACAAGGATACATAGACGAAATATGGCCTATTGTTGGCCCTAAAGGTGTCAGTGAACTTAATAGAACAATCGCACAAGCACAAGATGGCCTACAGCTTGAATTTGGAAGCTTGTCAGGTGCATCTTCGGATCACTGTGTTCTTTTAATCCGTATGGGTGGTATTACCATAGCCGAGTGGAGCCACAATGGTTCTGCAAGGTTCTGGCTATCCGATAACGCACAGGCCCCAGAACTTTATAAGCGCAGATATTCTGGCGATGGCCTTCGTCGACATAGTGACTATGGAATTGCACATAGCTCGAACTGGGAAGGAAAACTCAATAGAATTATTCGCCAATACACCGGCATAGCACACCCGAACTATACTCAGGGAAAAAACATTTCCCCGAAAAGTGAAACTAGTGGGTGGGGCTACAATTAAATGATCCCAAGTACTTTCTTTCGCTTTGAAAATAGTTCATCTGGGGCGAAACTCCAATTACTCGAGAAAAAGCGCTTCCTGCTTCGAACTAGCGAAAGGACTTTACCGTACAACGATTGGCCAACTAAAGCGCCCACATATTCAATTGGGGCGATAGCCGAGCTTGAGCTACGCTCAGCAACCATTGCAGAACCTCTCATCGAAGAACTAGAAATCACGCCACAAACTGAGATACTTTCTGACAATAGGACAGTGCTTGTACCTCATCATATAGTTGCGGAACTATCCGACGAACAGGCTGTTAGCTTAGGGATGCCAACAACCCTTCCGCTGACACTTCACGTTGCCCAAAATGGCCCACTAACCGACGACAAAACCCAACTAACTGCCACCTGGACAGAAGAGAGTGGAAGACCAATTGCTTTGCGGCGGCTGGGTGCTTTCGCACAGGTTGGTGAATCCCTGTACAGACTACCCCATTCCTTGTACAAAACAGCTACTGCCATTGATAGCTTCAATGGGGAGACTTCACCGGATATCAATATACGCTTGGCACACCTAGCGCATCTGAAAAATGTATCAGACAATTCCACTGATAACGTCATCTTCGAACACAGGCTAGAGAGCACCAAATTCTCACACGCAACCTCTTTCTCACTTGAAGAAAGCTCAGAAGGGTCAGATTTCGACTTCAATCCTGTATTGTTTGGTCCTGAAGACATGCAAGGCAATCGTAAAAAGCTATTGTCAAATTCAGAGCAACAGCTGTTTTCAAAAAGAGGGTTTAAAAAATGGCTACAGGCCGCTGCTAGTTATTTTATTAGCAATGAGCACTATCTATTTGTCGATCCTAATCTGTTACCCGCTTTAAACATTGTGCGAGAGGTACAGCAAGCAAACACAGAAACAAAAAAGGATTTTCTACGAAACCCTGCCCACTTTATTAGAGACACCTTGATTGAGCGAGGAGAAATCATAGAGGATGACGAATATAGAGTCGATGGCTTATTCACCGAAACAGAAGCATACTCTGATCGAGTAATTGAAATCGGACTATGGGATCCACCCTCGCTCCCTAACGAGAAACTCAATGATGAGCCCTGGGTCCCGCGGGAAATAGAAAAACGTCCTAAAGAAGACGCCCCAGATAATGATGTTGAAACAACCACAACTGACGACGCACCAACGTCACACGTACCCGTAACTATCGATAATGTTGACCCAGATGAATTATATGTCGACCACGGAAAGGAAGAACAGCACTACAACGGTCTTGAGATCCCAGCCGGTCTTACCTCTTCATTAAGGGACCATCAAAACATCGGGCTACTATGGCTACAGAGGTGTTGGAAGAAGGGCATGCCAGGTGCCCTACTGGCCGACGACATGGGGGTAGGAAAAACCATACAAGCCGTAACTTTTTTGCGGTGGCTAATTGATACTGGTGAAAAAAATAAACACGGCCAACTGATGGTAGTTGCCCCAGTTTCGCTTTTAGAAAACTGGCAAAACGAGATTGAAACGCATCTAGACCGACAAGGCCTAGGCTCCTTGGCACTTCTGTATGGCAGCGGCCTTAAGAAATTTCGCAACAGTCGGAACAAAGACATAAAAAGCGGTTCACCAGAACTCGATCTCGCATCGATAAATGGCTTTGATATCCTACTTACAACATATGAAACACTCCGCGACTACAGCATCTCTCTGGCAAGACTAGAACTTTCATGTGTTGTATTTGACGAAATGCAAAAAGTTAAAAACCCTGTATCACTGATGACTAAGGCATCAAAGGCGCTTAACGCTACTTTTACACTAGGTTTAACAGGCACACCGATAGAAAATTCTACAGCTGATCTATGGTGCATTATGGACACCCTCCTTCCGGGTAGGCTAGGAGCAAGATCTAGCTTCCTATTGCAGTATGGACCCAGCGCTAACCAAGACACCTTAAATGACCTTGGCATACAATTAACAGTCGAACATGAGAACTCACCTCCCCCTATCCTTCGAAGAATGAAATCAGACATCGGAGCCGATCTACCGATCAAAACTATTGAACGATTACCGCTCAAAATGCCACCCCAACAATGCTACGCTTACGATCAAATACTAGAGACTGCAAATATAAGTGGCAAAGGAACCGCTCTTGCTTTGATACAGCAACTTCGCTCTGTATCTCTATACCCTAGTTCACCAACCACTGAACAAAAAGCAAGAACCAAAGATCTCGCGTATATAGAAAACTCCGCTCGAATGATAGCAGCATTTAAAGCACTGGATAGCATACACAAACGAGGCGAAAAGGCGCTTATCTTTGTGGAAAATCTCAGTGTAGCCGCACACTTGGCATTACTTATTCGTCGTCGATACAATCTACCTCACACACCAGCTCGAATTTATGGGGCAACCCCTGCAACTAAACGACAAGAAATAGTAAACACATTCAGCAATTCCCCCGCAGGCGTTTTTGATGTTCTAGTACTATCACCAAAAGCTGCGGGTGTTGGCTTAAACATAGTAGCTGCGAACCATGTTATTCATCTTACACGTTGGTGGAACCCTGCAGTTGAAGATCAATGTACTGATCGTGCTTACCGCATAAAACAAGATAAACCGGTTACTGTATACATTCCCTTAAGTACACATGAAAAGTACCCGGGGGAAAGTTTTGATGAGAAACTTGATTCATTATTGGAGAAAAAAAGAAGCATATCGAACAACTTGTTCATTGGGTGTGAGACCGGCACAGAAGCAAACGCGCTTGCCAAAGAGCTCTTAGCAGCGACGAAAATAGTGGGGACCCAGCATTCCTCACCAGCACAGCAAGAACCTCAAAACGAGTTATCAGACTACTGGTCAGCAGCGTTGAAATTCACCACGTACCCGCCCGAACTGCAAGAATTGAAAAACGCCAACATCCCTGTACCTGAAATAGGCATTGACATCCAAAACTCGACGGACGAGGTAATTGCACAGCTTGAGTGGGCTTGGCCCGACTGCAAAATTGGGCTCGTAGATACTCAGCACTTAGAAGAGCAGCAAAGAGCGAAATCAATAGAGAACCTCCAGGCTCTAGGCTGGAAATTGGTTTTTGATACAAAGCAAGAATCACTTCATACCATCGAGGGCTGGCTAAAAAGTTTTGTCTAAACACTGGGAGAGCAAACCACTGGCAAAACCAACTTCACATCTGGTCACTGCCATTCACGCGTGCCAACCACATCAGCCCAAGCCCCCCCCCCCATACCTTTTTACAACCTGATGCCGAGTATAGCGCGCCATAACTTCCGCAGCTGCAACGAGTATCCGTATCGGTCCGTCTAATATAGAACCTGCTGAAATTGAAATTTCCAAGAAATGCTATGTTGTCTTAAGTGGCTAGCTACCACGCGCACAAAGTTATCTGAAATCCAACCAATCTAAAAGACACATTTCTTTCGCGTCACGAAGAGCAAAATTCGCTGTGCACGAGAGCTTCAAACAAACACAACACCTTAGCGTAGTCTCATGGCAAGTTCTTTTGCCATGGGCGCGTAATAATACTGGGCCACTTTGGGATCACGCCATCCCATCACAGCACATAACTCCATGACATCGTATTTTCTCCCGAAGACCAAACGTGACGCAGCTTCATGACGGCTATCATGAAAATGCAGATCCTTGATTTGCAGTTTGTCTCTGGTACGCCGGAATATCGAATCAAGCGAGCTTGATTTCACTCTATACTCTATTCCCCTGCCCTGGTACTGATTTAATTATTTCAATTGCCTTAGGGCTCAACGGTACATTACGTTCGTCACTGTTTTTAGTCTTATCCAAATGAAGGTAGTACTCATCAAGAAAAAATTGGCTTTTTTCCAGTGTTATCATTTCAGAGCAACGCATACCGGTCTCTATGCCCAGCAAAAATAACAATCCCACCTCCTGATATTTGTACTTCAAGGGCTCGTTAACTTTCAACTAGCCACAGATTGCTTGAATTC
>CALDTK010000097.1 GCA_937924035.1 uncultured Saprospiraceae bacterium
TTACATCTTTAGTGATGAAATTGACCTTGTCGAACAAGGGAAGTACAATGACTTTTATTGGCAAGGAAGCGTAGGCTTAAACTTCTATTTTGGTAAAACCGTGAAGAGCGAACGTGCCTTTAATTTCGATTCTGAAACCGACGACAGCAATTAATATGAACACTACATTTTCATACATATCTATTGCACTTATTGTCTTAAGTGCACTGTTCTGGTCGGGTTGTGATGAAGACACGATCGAACCTACACTTTTCGGTAATGTTTTCGGAGAGGTACTAGAGCGGGATGACAATACGCCAATCGATCAGGCAACCGTATCTACCAATCCTCCTACAAGCACCGTCTTCACAGATGCAAGTGGTAGGTTTGTTTTCGATAATATTCCAGAAGGCACCTACTCGCTGCGAGCTGAGAAGGATGGCTTTTTAACGCAGGTCGCTACCGTAACGGTTTTTGGAGACCAGGACGCGAACGTCATTGTTCGACTAGAGACCGATTCGCTAGATAACGCCCCTCCATCTTCACCAACGTTGATTGCACCAGTCGATGGAGCCAGTGAGCAGGAGGTAGACCTTGAGCTCATTTGGAGTGCAAGTGATGAAGACGAAGACGATGTGTTGAGCTACGACATCATTCTGTTCAATTTTGATATGACTCAAAGTCGAACACTACTTTCAGGTAGTACAGACACTACGTATCAGCTTACAGATTTGGAGTACAATACCAATTACTTCTGGCAAGTCGTTGTGAAGGATGGTACAAACGATCCAGTTTTAGGACCCGTATGGGCCTTCAAAACGAAAGAGTTTCCTGATCATCGGTTCCTTTTTGCGCGTTCGACCAATGGTCAATATGATATCTTCTCTTCTGATGGCTTAGGAGAGGAAATTCAGCTTACCTCAGGGGCTGGTAGTAGTTGGCGCCCCCGAATGAATCCACAGCGTGACAAAATTGCTTTCATTTCAAATCAGAATATCCAGCCGCAGCTTTATGTCATGGATCGCGATGGTAACAACGTAGAAATGATTACGACGCTCCCCATCAGCGGAGCTAATCAATTCGAACTTGACTTCACATGGTCACCTGATGGGACCAAGATTCTATACATGGCCAATACAAGACTCTATACAATAAACCCAGACGGGTCAGGCCTGGCTAGTTTCACCCAAGCGCCTCAAGGGTTCACGTTTGCAGAAGCGGATTGGACTGCACAAGGCGACTTCATTGTAGCCAGAATTGTTGGGACAGACTACTATCGATCGCTCATAGCAATCATCGATAACCAAGGCGCTTTTGGTCAATTCTTATTCACAGATATTCAAGGCGCAACGGGAGGTCCGAAGCTTTCTATTCAAGGAGATCAAATCGTCTATACCCACGATGTGTCTGGCTTTGAATCTCAAGATGAACGCCAGCTTGATGCACGTGTATTTGTACGCAATATCCAAACCCTCGCCACGGTCGACCTTTCGTTTGAAAAGGTAAATGGAACTAATGATTTAGATCCAATTTATTCCCCAGATGGAAGCAAGATCATGTTCACGAATACCAATAACGATGGTATTTCGGTCAAAAACATCCTGATCATGGACATCAGTGGTTTTAACCGCGAGGTCTTGTTCGAGAACGCGGAGATGGGGGAGTGGCGATAGGTCGATGAGGAAATGCTGGCTTCCGTGGTTCATGTAGGGCATCATTTTATGGGGTCGACCGCTCCTCCGGTCCACCAAAAAAAGCTGGTAGTAGTACTCTATGGATTATTTATTTTATATCTCCATGAGGGCAATGTGAGATATTTTAGTAATATTTGAAGTGAGATCATGCAATATCGAATTGGTAGTAGTTTAAATATCCGTATGAAATTCTCTCTCTCTCTCTCTCTCTCTCTCTCTCTCTCTCTCTCGTTTTCTTGATTAGTGCTTTCGCCAAAACCGATGTTTTAGCGCAAGCCACCCCTCCATCTGAAAAGATGGAACAATACCTGTCTAATGCTGCATTGGTAGTAGAAGGTAGAGTGTTAGACGAAACGTTTGCTGTACGCAATCCCCAAACAGGCTCAATAGAAACGGTTCACACTATTTTTATAGATCGCATTCTTAAAGGTAGTGCAGCTTATAACAGTGTTGAAGTGCATACACCTGGAGGTCGGCTCGATGATATAATAGAATCTGTTTCACACGGAAGCACGCTAAGTGGAGGTCAAAAGGGCATCTACCTGCTTTCACCAAATTCTTCAAGCGGATACCATTTGCACGGCGGCAACGCGGGGAAGATCACCCGTCTTAAGTATGACGATGATTATGAGGCGATTCATTGGGGAGAGCTAGACAAATACAAGAGTTGGCGTCAGTTACGCGAGCAAGTTGGTGAATCGCTAGGAGTAGACCTAACGATTCATGCGCTCACCGCCGCAGAGTTGCAAGCGATGAATAACGATAAAGAGTTTTGTGTCAAGCTCGATAATCCCGTTCCCAACATAGAAGACATGACCGTCGAATTTGATGTCATGGCAAAAAGTAGTGTGCCGGGCTTAAAGTTTGCTCGAGCAGAAGTAATTATTGATTACCCAACAGGTAACTTAGGTGACTTCATCGTCGACCAAGAAAAAATTGAAGCAGGAAAAGGCGATATCACTGATGGTCCAGCATATACCGTTGCTGTTGAAGATAAATCTGAAGATCAGATCGAATTAAGTATTGAATCCCCTTGCGATAATTCAGAACCACATTATGTGCTTGATACAGTATACGAAAAGCTAGCTACTCTTACCATTGAGGTAAATGAATGGGGTGATTTCGGAACGATGAATGTCAATGACTTTTCAGTAGCTGGTGTGGCTGAGTATGTCAATCCAGCTACTTTTCAAGGCACGCCAGGTTGCACGGAATTTGATGATTTGTGCGGGGAGGGGGAATTCCCTATACTTGCTTGTGATGTTGATGAGCTCTCAGGAATATACCATGTCGGTGTAAGGGATAAACTCGAACTGAAAGGTGGAAATTTTGATCAAAAACCGAATAAAGATGGTTACATTTCAGTTCCTAATCCAGATAATGGAGGTGCTACTAATTTAGTTCTTGCTCAAGATTCACGATATATTGATGAATGGGTATCTGATAAGATTGTTGTTAATCTATCTTCTCTGGTTGAAAATAATGATATTGCTGATGGTGCTAGCCCTTTAGCAAGTGGAGATTGGACGATTATTCACGATGGCGCCGTAATAGGAGGGAGATGCAAGGTTAATGTGAAAATTGACTATGCATTGGAAAATAGAGACGAAACTATTGATAATATAGAATATTTAGATCGACTAACAGTATTTTCATCGAGACCGAGTATGTCAGCTAATGGGTTGGTTAATTATTACGTTAATAATACACCGGCAACGCTAAATTCTGCTGGTGTGACAGAAATGGATTTTATTGCAGTTGTGCAAGCAGCGTTTTGTAAATGGGAAGAGGCTACAGGGATTGACTTTAATTATGTTGGAACTACGACATTGGGAAAGGCCACAGATAATTTCACTGTGGTAGGATTTGGACCGATGGTGGAAGCCTCGCACCAAGCTGAAACTAATCGTCAAAGGCTTGGTGTAGGGGACTGCATCGTTCAAGGACCTAACCCTGACGTTGCTCCAGATCCAATTGTCGGTTCTTTTGCTCAATCAGGTGATATAGTTTTAAATATAGAAAATCTGTGGTACGCTGGTTTGACTGGTCAACCTGGAGGGAGTTTAGATGTTTATACTGTCGTTCTTCATGAAATTGGGCATCTAATAGGACACGAACATGTAATCGGATATACTGCTAACGGTAATTACAGCAGAGACCCTGTTATGTTTTACAAAAGGAATGTCGGTGAGACGGTTAGAAATTTGGAAGCTGCAGCAATTGCTGGAGGAAATTTGATTAAACAAAAAAGTATTGAGACAAGTGAAGATGATGCCTGTATCGAAATTAATAGCCTCGCAATAAATTCTACAGGTAATTGTACCGTAACACAAACTTCTTCAACACTTTCTCCCTTTGCAGAAAAAGAATCGAATTTAGGTATAGTGCTTAATGTGAATCAAGAATACCCTATTGCGGGGGTCGCCATCGTAAAAAAGATATATAAAATGACGGGCGAACTTGTCTATGAAGGGCAATCAAATACCGTATTATTAAGTAGCTCAGGGGTTTACTTATTGGAAGGACAAGACCGTCAGGCGAATATTGTTAGAAAAATTATTATCGCACAATGATACCTACACTTTCAAAAGCTTTGCTATTTATTTTTGTAGCCACAGTAATGGGATCCTGCATTCATTCTGACAGGGTAAACAAGGTACCCTCTTCAGTAATCAAGGACCTTCCTGAGTATCTATCATCAGCAGGCTCTTGCGACTCTTTGATACTATTACTTAGTGCGATCGTTAAGCCTGGCGCGCTCTATAACCTTAAAAAAGGTAACGATGTTATGGCGGTTGCTAAATTCGTTGGTTTTGAAAAGGTTTTTATAGACTACAGAACTCAGGATAAGTACTTTCCAGATGCGTGCATGAAAGGCATGACCGTAGAGGTTTGGGCAGACTTATTTGTGCCAAAAGAATATAAGAAGGAATTTCTTCAATTGGCCGAGAAGAAATATAAGGCAGGGTTGAGGGTGTCGTTTTTAGTAAGCTGTCACGATGGAATTGCTGGTGAGTTTAAGAATGGAAAATTCAGGCGACTCTAATTATTATCTCCATATACTGTTTGATTTCGATTATATATTTCTATTGTTTTGGCGAAAGCCGCCTACAAAAACAACATCCTAAACTCCCCACCAAACTCAGCACACTAAAGACCGCATAATACTTCAAGACAGCTACCAAGCGCACAAATGCTGTATTCATCTCAGTATTATCGAGCGATTGCATTACGTCATGATGATCTACATTGTCGCTTGATGAAATTCTGAGTCTTAATATGCATTTAGTGATCTCTGTGCATCTTTAGTCTACTATGGTTAGAATTCTATTTTACTGCGCTTTTTTGCTCGTGCTGTTTTCATGTTCTACAAGCAAAGCGGTTAGTTCTTCGAATGAAATTACCTGCACAGAAGAAGTCAGAAATCCGCTATCTGAAATAATGCTTAATTTTGCAGTTGAAAAGGATAATGTCTACCACTTGCGGTATCTGGAGAATTTGAAATTGGATTCATCAATTTATCACCACACAACTCTTAATTACACATATCCTTACAGAATCTCTCTTGATTTAAGAGATTCAGTAGAGTTAGATTCCCCAACGCCATCAGCTGATTGTCGAAGATGGCTATTTGATCAATTGATGGGAATGACTCAGGCCGATTTATATGCTCTCCTTAATTTGATCTTTACTGATGATGAGTTGCTATTTATCTCTAGTCAGATGAAGAGTAAGCATACTTACTGGGGAATTGAATTTAGTTCAGATGATGGACTTGGAGAGCAAAGTGCTTTGTATTTTTTTGAAGATCAAGTCATAAGAACTCGAGGTACGGTAAATGTCGGAACAGGTTATTAAAATACAAATATTCCCTACAAAAACATCATCACCAAATTTGCCACCAAGCTCAACACACTAAAGATCGCGTATACCTTCAAGATGTTCAGGAAATTGCTGAAGGCCTCATTTGTTGCTGTATTTGAGAGCGCTTGTCGAGGACCGTTGCCTTTCAAGATGGTTCCAAACTGAAAAAGTTTGATAGAGACATAAATGCCAATTATGACGGTCGCCACGTACATCACCCCTAGGTATATCGGCGACATGGACGCAAGCATTGGATTTTCAAGGAAAGCTTCATTCAAGAATGCAGGCATAACGAGAACTGCGATAGCAATGCCTATCGCGGCAAGTCCAAGGAGTATACCCGAAATGATTGCGATGCGACGACTCCATTTTCCTGCTTCATATAAAGCATGACGAACAATGGGATCTCCAAGATTAATTTGATCAGTATGATTCATGATATAGGTATTTTTATTATTGATTTACGCCGATGATGAGTGCAGCTGCAAGTCCAATTACTATCAGCATTACATATAAGCCAATAATGACGAATGTGAGAATACCTAAGTATTTAAAAGTCGACTTTAGTCCCAAAATCCCTTGTACAAATCCTGCGTGATTTTGATCTTCAATCGCTCCCGGTGTTTTGGTGGTAAACTCATAAAATCGATAGATCGGGTAGCCGAACAACGCAATGATGAGCATGTAGGTGAAAATTTGCGAACCAAGCTGTACGCCTAGAAGATATTCCGAGTTGACTCCCTCAAGGTCCGCTTGAATCTTGCGCATATTGAAATACTGCATAATTGGCTGGAGAACTAAACCGATCGCAGCGAGAATGAGGTAGTATTTCCCCCATTTTGCCGTTTCAATTATCGTCGTAGCTGTTGTCGGATCTAGCGCCTGGATATTTTCGTCTCCACCAAGATGGACGACTCCGTCATCTAAGATATCTTCATTCATTAGGTGAATGTACGCGGTTATATTTTTTTCACGCTGAGGTCGATTTGCGTTATTTTTATTTCTCGCAAAGCAGCATATGGTCTACGGTAAGGGGCAAATTTCGCAATGCCGAGATGTAAAGTCAGGACGCGTCGACCTTCATAGCTGTAGCAACGAGTTGCTTTCACAGAAGACGATAGCGTGCAAGTCTCTTTGTTACGGGTGAGCTGCGTAGCTGCGACTGCTCGGACGTAGCTTGGAGTTTACTCCCGCGGCACTTTCCGATCATCCGACATCCCTTATGCACATCTGTAACTGCACCGCCTACGTGAACGTTAAACCTAGAACTGCATTACCTTGCAGGCTCACAAGATTTCGGCGCCAGAGAAAAACGGCGTCACTGACTAAACAGAACGCCACTTGCGATTCGACGATATGGGGCTCCACCCCGACCTGCTAGACGGACTCGATGATATGGGTTTCCTCGAAGCAACCCCAATTCAAGCCCAAGCAATTCCTGCCGCGCTTGACGGTAAAGACCTCCTTGCCGTTGCCCAGACAGGTACCGGCAAAACAGGGGCTTTCCTACTTCCTGTACTTGATCGTCTTTGCGATGGATCATCGAAGTATGTTGATACCCTAATCATTACGCCTACCCGAGAACTTGCGATGCAAATCGAAGGGCAGATCGTAGGCTTGAGTTACTACACCGGCGCGAGTTCGATCTCTGTTTACGGCGGTCGTGATGGTAAAGCACTAGATCAGGAACGTAAGGCTATGAAGCTGGGTGTTGATCTAATCGTTGCTACACCAGGTAGATTGAAGACGCACTTACAGATGGGTCACTTGGACCTGAGTAAGCTCAAAACGCTCATCCTCGATGAGGCCGATCGCATGCTTGATATGGGCTTCATTGGCGACATCATGGAGATTGTCAAAAAGCTACCTGCAAGTCGCCAGACGCTCTTGTTCTCGGCAACCTTTCCGCCTAAGATTCAAAAGCTCGCACGAGAACTCATCAATGAAGACCGTAAAGTCGAGATCCGCATAGCGATTTCTAAGCCGCCTGAAGCGATCAAGCAGCAGGCGTATTACGTCGACGACCGTTCTAAGGATGCTCTCGTTGCGCACCTTTTGCGAGAGCGAACGGGACTTAAAAGGGCGATTATTTTCTGTAATCGGAAGACTAAGGTTCGCGAGTTAACCCGTTGGTTGAAACGCAAAGGGCTCAATGTTGCCTCAGTTGAGAGTGGCATGGACCAAAAAGACCGTGAGCAGGTGCTTCGCTCATTCAAGAATGGCACCATCCAAACGGTTGTCGCAACGGATGTTCTCAGCCGTGGCATCGATGTCAAGAACATCGAATTGGTGATGAATTATGACGTTCCCGGTGGCGGAGAAGATTATGTACACCGTATTGGTCGTACTGCACGTGCAGACACTACTGGAGAGGCGATTACACTCGTGAGTTCGCGCGATAAGCGAGACTTTAAAGCCATAGAAGAGTTAATCGGGAAAAAGGTCGACACACCCGAACTTCCGGATTGGCTTAAATCTAAGGGTGGAGGAGATCGCAGAGATGATAGACGCGGTGGCGATCGTCGTGGAGGAAATCGTAACGGTGGACACCGAGGCGGTAGAAACCGAGGTGGCGATGGTGGACGCGGTCGCGGACCGAAACCTCAAGGTGGTGGAAATGAGAAACGAAGCGGCAACTCAAACGCTAACAGTCAATCCACAAAGCCAGCTAAAGGCGGTGAGTAAGCTCTTACATTACGTGAACAACCTGTTGGGATAGTGCAACTTATCCACACCTACTGGAATTCCGCGTCGTTTTGAAATTACATGATTCATTTTTGTGTCAATCGCGTCAGCACGCGCGGTTCGGTCTGCTCGCACGGCAGGTTGTTTGACACTATTGAAACACAATGAATACACTCTTCGCCTTGCGCGGGCTAGGCCATCGAGGTCGCCAGCTTGCGCACCAGCTCTCTTTGGAGAGGCCGCCGCGTCCGGCACATGCCCTCCCAGGAATAGAGCTCGTCGTCGTCGATCTCGACGATCCTCGCATCCAAATCACTGTTCTTGCTACGGCGGCCAAAACCGAGCAGTATATCCAACGCAGGGTAGCCTTGGTGCTTATTCCCAATGAGGTCGATCTTGGCAATCCACCAGGTGCACTAAGCGCCGTTCGTGAGCATTTTGATGCATGGATTCCGATTCTTCCTTATGAGGTTATCGATCCACTTCAAGAAAGTGAATTCGGTTTTCGTCAAGGATATCTTCCTTCTCTACGCATGATCTTTTGGCGATTGTCTCGCATGGTTCAAAACCAAGGGATGGTCAAGTTTATGGAAAGTGATTTTGAAGAATTTTGGACTGCAGGTACAACGCTATGGAGCTTTCAGGTCACCGCTTCTGGTAATAATCGCGCAGAGACTGCTCAGCAATTACTAGATGCCGCAGCGACAGAACCTATCTTCTGGAATGCCACAAGCTCTCGTTGGATGATGCAAATTTGCAGCAGTTCGCGTATAGAACACAAGGTGAGTAATGAGGAAATCATGGAAATAACTGAGCCCTTCGCTCAGTCTCCTTACAACCTTGAAGGTATTCGTTGGGCAACCAGTTTTGATGATGATTTGGAGGATAGTATCATCATTGATGTGCTTGCAATCGGGCAGCCGCTCGACATGGATGCCCAACTTGATTTTTTATCCTCGACAAGCAGGTTGTCGTAGTAGGTTTTGGCGAAAGCTCAAAGGTCCTCTCCTACTAGCTGGAAATCAAGCAGCTAACTAGGAGTGATGGTTTGATTCTGTGCCTTTACGTAGGCCTGCGCCTCGGAATTTACTTCCTACCAATATTCGTCCAATTTTTGTGACGCGCTAGGTGCAAATGCATCGCTAAGCGTATCTTACCTTTGTCAGCCGCACTTCGGTGCACTTCATTCTAACAAAACGCGCCAATATGGTATTCCTCGATTTCGAAAAAGACCTGGAGAATCTGCACGAGCAACTCGAAAAGATCAAGCAGGTAGGCGAAAGCGGGGACCTCGACATCACACCGATGATTGAGGAAATGGAGCAGAAAATAGAGACGCGTCGCAAAGAAATTTACGACAACCTCACCGGCTGGCAACGGGTTCAACTCAGTCGCCATCCAGAGCGTCCTTACACCCTGTATTACCTACACGAAATGTGTAAGAAGTTCATAGAACTTCACGGCGATCGCACGTTTGGTGATGACAAAGCAATGGTCGGCGGATTAGGTAAAATAGACGGTCAATCTGTCGTTTTTATTGGCCAGCAAAAGGGTGTAAATACCAAAATGCGACAGTACCGAAATTTCGGTATGAGTAATCCTGAAGGATATCGCAAAGCATTGCGCCTCATGAAGTTAGCCGAACGGTTTGGCTTTCCTGTAGTGTGCCTTATTGACACCCCAGGAGCATTTCCTGGCATTGAGGCAGAAGAAAGAGGTCAGGCAGAGGCAATCGCTCGCAACCTCATGGAAATGGCGCAATTACGCGTTCCAATTGTGAGTTGTGTGATTGGTGAAGGAGCCTCAGGAGGAGCGATCGGTATAGGACTTTCTGACCGTTCCTTTATGATGGAAAACACTTGGTATTCCGTTATTTCTCCGGAAAGTTGCTCGAGTATTCTTTGGAGATCTTGGGACCAAAAGGAGCGCGCCGCGGAAGAACTTCACCTTACTGCTGAAGATATGTTGCGCTTTGGCATCATTGACGGTATCATTAATGAGCCACATGGTGGTGCACACAATCAGCCAATTGAGATGTGCAAGCGCCTCAAAAAGCAACTTAAAAAGACTATTGCAGAGCTTCAAGCGATCCCTGTCGACGAATTGATCGAGCAACGCATCGAAAAGTATGACAACATCGGCGTTTACCGAGAAGGTGATGAGATCAAGTATCACTCCGCTCATCCTCAAATGCCAGTTAAGGATCCGGCTCCATTGAAGGACGCACCAGTCGAAAAGGCTCCTAAGGCAAGCGCCAAGACCAACAAAAAAGCTACTACAAAGAAGGTTTCTGCTTCGTAGTTGATCCTCTTCAAATTCTAACAACAACTCATGCAGCCACTCCGCCGTAGGCAAGCCAGTAAAGCATGGGAAAAGCGCATGCACGAGACGGTTCAACGTCCGCGTGGGCAATTTGTATGGGGTAAGGAATCGAGAATATTGCTCTTGGTGAATACCGAGAATGCTGAGGCATTAAGTGCTACACAGGCTTTCGCCAAAACCCATCGCAAGAAGGGAATGGATGTGACAATCTTGAGTTACACCAAGACCAAATACAAAAAGAACGAAGAGCTTCCAGCGAATACTTGGACACCTGCGCAAATGGCTTTTAGCGGATTGCCAAAACCCGAAATTGAAGAGACGTGGCGTCGTAAAAGCTATGACCTCGTGATTCATTGCGGCTTAGAACCGTTCCCTCCATTTGATTACCTCTCAGCAGGTTTGACAGCGCACCGCAGGGTTGCTGCTTACGATACGGCATTACCTGCATACGATTTGATGGTTTCCCCACCTGCAAATTCCGGAGTAAAGGCGTTTTTGGAGCAGGTCGTACACTACATTTCAATACTAAATCCAAACTATGTCTCCTCTCCTTCCTGAAGGTTGTGGCGTTGCGCTTGTTACTCCTTTCCATGCAGATGGACGTCAAGACCTCGTCGGACTCCGCAACATGGTGGAGCACGTGCTTCAGGGTGGGGTAGACTTCATTGTTGTGCTCGGCACCACCGGCGAGCCCATCACACAGACGCGCGAAGAGTGTTTTGAAGTAATGCGAACTGTTCACGATCAAGTGAATGGTCGGGTTCCGTTGGTTGCAGGTCCTTTTGGCGGTAACAGTACTCAAGGTTTGATAGACCGATTGGATGCCTACGCCGAAATACTTGCACTTCCAGGTTACGTGTCTATAATGAGCTCAGTTCCGAGTTATGTAAAACCTAGCCAAGAAGGCATATACCAGCACTTCATGGCTTTGGCCCATGCAAGTCCTTTACCAATCTTACTCTATAATGTTCCGAGTCGCTCTGGCGTCAACATGACTGCTGAGACGACAGTTCGATTAGCTAAGGCATCTTCAAAATTCATCGGAGTGAAAGAGGCGAGTGGTGACTTAAACCAAGGTCTTGAATTGCTGCGTGACTGTCCACCGAGTTTCAGTATTTACTCTGGTGATGATCCTACGGCTATGGCCCTGATTACTTCGGGAGCTCGTGGCATCATTAGCGTTGTTGCCAATGCATATCCTCGTTTGTTTGGAGAGATGTCGCGTGCTGCATTGAATGGTAATTTGAAGAAGGCTCGACGATACAATGCTCCATTTATTGACGTACATCCTTTGCTCTACGTAGATGGAAATCCGGCGGGTATTAAGGCTGTACTTCAGCAATTAGGGCATTGCAGCGATGCTGTTCGTCTGCCTCTAGTTCCTGTTTCAGAAAAAACCCGTCAAAATCTTGTGCTGGAAGTCCTAAAGCTAGAAGTCGAGCGGGTGCCTGGCTTGGCGTAAGGAGTTTTGGCGAAAGCTCATAGTAACGGACTAAACGCCCTGGCAAATCCCCTCGCAAACTGAATGTGAATCGGAGGGTCTCCCCAATTTTCTAAGGTCAATTCCGTACAGTCGGTTTCCATTTCTCGCGATAAAATTTCCCGTTCATCTGTGGCAATATCGACGTCATACATGATCGCATTGATCTCAAAATTGAGGTCATGGCTGCGTGCATCCATATTGGCTGTTCCAATCGAAGTGACCACATCATCGGCTACGACAACCTTAGAATGTAGCATCCCCTTGGTGTAGTGAAACACTTTCACTTTCGCCTCGAGCAACTCTTGGATGTACGAATTACTAGCAAGCGTTACGAAGAGCGAATCTGAACGTTTTGGCAGCATCAATCGCACATCAATACCTGAAAGTGCGGCTGTCTTCATGGCAGCAATCACACTTCGATCAGGGGTGAAGTACGGTGTGACGAGATAGACATACTTTTCCGCTCGCGTCAGGATATTAAAGTACGCGTACTTAATGTTGTTATGCACAGTGTCAGGCCCACTGCTGGTGATTTGAATTGGAATGGTGTCTTGGTATGGATCATCTTTTGGAAAATAACGCTCGTCTTTGAGCTCTTTCCCTTGAGAAAATCGCCAGTCGAAAACAAAGGTCAACTGCAGATGATTAACAACTGGTCCACGCATGCGGATGTGTGTGTCGCGCCAATGCTCCTTCAAATCTTCTAGGCCTTCAATGTACTCTTTCGAAACATTGAATCCTCCCGTATAGCCGATGTCTCCATCGATGATGGCGATTTTTCGGTGGTTGCGATAGTTGACTCGATTGGCTAAATGTCGAAACCTGACTTCGAAGAATGGACTGACTTCCACCCCAGCTTTTTCGAGCTTTCGCCAAAACGATTTTCCTGACTGCATACTTCCAACAGCGTCATAGATTACTCGGACTTCGACACCCTCTCTTGCTTTAGCACGTAGCACTTTGCCTATACGTTCTCCCAGCCAATCATCTTCAAAGTGATAGTACTCGAGGTGAATGTGGTCTTTCGCAGATTCTAGATCTAGTACTAATTGATCGAAGAGATCGGCACCGTCATGGTAGACACAATAGTCATAGGCGCTCGTTGGTTCAGAGCCGGTTGTTTCATTAACAAGTTGGCGTTGAAGCGCAAGTCCATTGCTATTGCGCGTGGACATAAGTTCATCGAAAAGCTTTACCCCACTTTTATCAAGCATCGTATCTTGATAGGCAGTTCGCTGTTCACGATCAAGACGTTGCTTTTTTCGAAACTTGATGCTTTGGCGAAGGTTGAGTCCAAAGAATAAATAGGCGATCGTTCCTACAAACGGGAAGCCCAGCATAAGAGCAATCCAAGCCAAGGTCTTTTCTGGTTGACCACGCTGATGCTGGTATAAGAAAGCGAAAAGCGCAGCAGGCACAGCAACAAAGCGTGCATATTCCAAGACTTTACTAATCTGGCCGAGGTAGTAGAGGTACGATTCTGACCCAACGCCAATGTGGTACAATACATCGATGAGGATGAAGAGTGTAGCAAAGATTAATACGGCTGTCAGAATGAGCGTTCGCACAGACCACTAGTTACAGCATAGCTGGCAAAAGATCACGGTAGCGGCTACATTTGAGCGGTGGTTAGACTTGAGCACATACGCATTTCAGAACTCTTAGAGGAGTTAGAGCTCGAATTGGAGGCGCGAGCATTTGTGCGCCATAAGCACCACATGCTCTGGGCCAAAGATCACCCAAGAGGATTGGTTACACTCGTACTTTCGTTTGCTCCCGATGACGAGGAAGGCGGTTGGTTTGAGCCTTTTATCGGTTATGTCGATCATGCAATTGAGACACAGTTAGCTGCTCATCGAAATGTTGCCAATGTCCAAGGTGTTCGACACACTTTATTGGTTGGCTCTACACAGTGGAGCGACTACAAGCTTGCACGGCAACCAGCACATACCCGTTCTGAAACGCTCGAGGCAGCCAATCAAATCTTGAAGTGGTGGGCTAAAGTATTGCCTGCATTTCGCGATCAATTTGTTCCGCCTGTTTACGGAGAAACGGAAGGAGACCTCTCTAAGTTAGCTGACTTGTTCAATACTGTTCACCCACGCTCAACGCGCTTGCTGAAGCATGAAATGTATCGAGCTATGCGCGGCCTGCTTATCACTAAGCAAATGAAAGGCGATGTAATGGCGACCTTCGACTTCCACCGCAAACGTATGATGGATGCGGGCTGGTGGGATGCCTATGGGGAGCAGATACGGGTATTTGCTATGCGAATATTGTAGGTAATTGAGAGGCTGGATCGTCAGCTTCGCGCCTGCTAGATCGCTTCGCTGCCGGACACCTGACGTGGGTAGACACACTCACGAGCCTTGGCGAGCAACATCTCGGCATTAACAATTAACAATTGTCAATTGGCAATTAATAATTAATAATGATCAAGCTTTCCCCCCCACCAACTCCTGCGCCACAGTAATGTGGAAGCAAGGCTGTCTCCACTCCCGCAAGACGAGAAGTGTACCATCACCTTCAAGCTCGATGAGGGTACGACCAAGGATAGCTTCGAACCTGCGCGAATATCGATCGGTCATTCTA
>CALDTK010000098.1 GCA_937924035.1 uncultured Saprospiraceae bacterium
AGCATTGATCTCCGACTTGGTAGCTTTAAAGAGTTGATCGATCGATTTACGCAAACTGTTGCGATCGTCTCTTGAAAGGGCTGCTTTGGAAATCGCATCCTGGATCTTCTTCAGATCATTAAAAAGTGAACGAAGGTTTTCCTTTTTTTCCAAGCGCGTTTGAGCGCCCGCAAGCAACTCACGAAAGTCTTTCTTGAGCTCCTTACTTTTTGAGCGGACTTCTTTCTCTTTACCTCGACGAAGCTCTTTCATTTTAGTGAAGAGTTCGTCACTCAGCTTTCGAAGCTCATGGGTGTGCTCATAGCGAATGACTTTGTTCGTCAATTCTGTTTGCACTTTGTTCCACACCCCTTTCAGGCGTTCAAAAATCCCCTCATCAAAAGCGGTGAGATTACCGACAACATCGTGCAATTCTTCAAACTCAGCTCGAAATTGGCGACGTAATTGAGCACTTACAATGTCGGAAGGCCATTCTCTTTCCGCACTAGCGATGCGTACTTTATCGTCAACATCTGCTCCATCAGGAACAATTGTACCGCTGGCCTGAAGTGGAATTCGCTCTGTTTTGGTGCCTTCCGGAAAAGGCATGGTAGTATGGTTATTCCACGCGTTGATGATGGTCTGCAACAACTCCTCATTGCTGGCAGACGCAGGGACAACTCGTCGAATAATTTGAGCCTCATCGGCGTCTAGCTCGAACGTAAACAATCGTCGGCTATCCTCGAGCGTACCCCAAGTGACAAAGCGATCGCGCATAGTAGTGTGATTTGAAGAAGTGTAGCAAAGAACGGCATGTTAGCCTTTCCCCGCTGGAGACAAATGAAAATAGCTTGTTAGCTATAGAAATTAGACAAGTGATGGTTGTCGTACAAGGCCTTGTTGCACCAAATATTGAGCAATTTGAACGGTGTTGGTGGCAGCACCTTTGCGCAAATTATCAGCCACAACCCAAAGATTGAGTGCATTTTCGAGACTTTCATCTCTTCGAATACGTCCAACAAACACCTCGTTGCGACCTTTACTAAAACGAGGCATTGGATATACATTATTGGCTACGTCATCTTGAACGATAACTCCAGGAGTTGCAGCAAGGTGCTTACGTACATCTTCTAGTTCAAAAGGTTTTTCGAAAGCTGCATTTACAGCTTCTGAATGACCTCCATGGACGGGTACTCGCACAGCTGTGGCAGTGATTGCAAGGTCTGAAACACCAAGAATTTTTCGAGTTTCATGCACCAATTTCATCTCCTCTTTGGTGTAGCCATTATCTAGAAAAATATCGCAGTGCGGCAGACAATTTTCGAAAATTGGATGAGGGTAAGCAGCGTCTTCTGGATCGAGTTGAGTACCAGCTCTTTCAGCTTCATATTGCCTCACTGCTGGCATACCTGTTCCCGTGAACGATTGATAGGTGCTGATAACCAATCGCTTAAGTGTATAGGCTGCATGTAACGGTCCCATTGCTACTACCATTTGAATGGTTGAGCAATTTGGATTTGCGATGATGCGATCATCAGCAGTTAAAGTTGACCCATTGATTTCAGGGACGATGAGTTTTTTGTCAGCATCCATTCTAAATGCACTACTGTTGTCGACCACTATGGTACCTACTTCTGCGAAGCGAGGTGCCCATTCTAAACTCACTGATCCTCCGGCAGAGAAAAGTGCAAAATCAGCTTTCGCCAAAACTCCATCCTCCATCGAGACAACAGGGTACTTTTTACCTCCAAATACTACCTGTTTGCCTACAGAACGAGCTGAGGCTACAGGGATGAATTCAGTTACTGGAAAATTTACCTCTTCGAGTACACGACAGAGCTCATGTCCTACTAGGCCAGTAACGCCTACAACAGCTACTTTCATACCGCACGGTTTAATGGCGTACAAATGTACAGTAAGCAAGACTCGCGCCATGCTTTCTTTAAATAGAGTAAAATTCTTAGCCTAGGACGTAGGTCGAGGTTCTCTGCTCATTGGGCAAATGGTCCTACTTATGCCCAAACTAGCTCATAGTTAAATTAGGACTTCACATACAGGCCTTAAGCTTAATTGATCTTGTAACTTGGCGCTATGATCGTTAAGTGTTTTGCCGAAAGGCTACTATTCTTGCTGGTAGCGATGTTACTCATGTCGACGACAGCATCTGGTCAGACTTTGATCGATGAATTTATCAATGGATTTGATCCTTCACTTAACTGGCAAGGCGATACCGACGCCTTTGTAGGGAATGCAGGACGTCTACAACTTGACGATATGCGCCAAAACCCTTCGAGTAATGCAAGGGTATGGGTGTCTGCGAATACTCAAGATAATGCTTGCTGGACACTAGATGCAGAACTTCAATTTAGTCCTTCAGCGAGTAACAAGGCTGTTTGGTGGTTGGCGGCCGATCGTCCTCTTGATCAGGGTGGAGTTCAAGGATTTTATCTCCAGCTAGGTGGAATAAGTGGGGGCGATGACGCTTTTGAGCTTTTCGAGGTAATGGGCAGCTCTGAAACCCTCATTCTTAGCGGGCAGGTTGGGGGTGCGGCCACAGACCCCGTGCTTGCAAACCTCCAGGTATGCCGCACAACTACAGGAGCATGGAGTCTCGAAGTAGCGGATGCATCAGGGACTGTTATTGACCAAGCAACTGGCTCAAGTGCAAGCTCGCTAAATGGAGCTTTTGCAGGATTAGCATTAGACTTTACTTCCACTCGAAACGGTCTTTTCTTTTTCGATAATTTTGAAATTGACCCAATTTTCGTGGACCAAGTAGCTCCAAGCTTGGTTAGCGCTACCGCAATTGATGAACGCACTGTTCAGCTTGTGGCTAGCGAAGCACTTTTGGGTACAGCGGCTGCACCAAGCCTCTATCAAGTCGGAGGTATGGCAATTACAAGCTCCAATCTTTCGGGAAATACTGTCGAACTTAACCTTGCTACAGACCTTGTTTCAGGACAATCGACACCTGTCACGGTTTCGGCATGGAGTGATCTTGCGGGAAATGAGTCGACCAATCTATCCGCTTCAGTTACCTACACTGCTCCTCGTCAGCTGGCGGTTTTTGAATTGCTAATTACGGAGTTGATGCCTGATCCGACGCCTACGATTGGACTGCCAGATTTTGAGTACATCGAACTTTTTAACGCTGGATCTAGCGCCATTGACTTATCAACGGTCAGTATCTCTGATGATGGGGACTTGATTGTACTTCCAACGATCATGCTTGAACCCCAGTCTTATGTGGCCCTAGCTGAGGATGCGGGAGGTGACAGTCGCTTTATTTCGTTTCCAGACTTTCCTGCATTGACAAATACTGGTGGGTTACTAGGGTTAGTCTTTAATGGTGAAACAATCGATCAGGTCAATTACACTCGGAGTTGGCATGAATCATCAAAGGATGATGGAGGGTATTCACTAGAGCGTAAAGATTTAAATCAACCTTGCCTGTTAGGGCAGGAGAATTGGAACTCAAGTACTAGCCTTAGTGGAGGAACTCCCGGAGCAGCCAATAGCATAACAACCAGCATTACAGGTGACAGCTTGAAAATCATAGGAGTAGACGTACTTAATCCATCAACCTTGCTTGTTCGTACTAATCGAGTCCTGCGCGATGCTTCAGCTGCTTTTCAACTTTCGGTAGGAGGCGGAGTCACTGTATCGCCAACGGACTTCATGAATGAATACCAATTAGTGTTGGACCAGGCACTAACTCAAGGAGAGCCAAGATTACTTACCCTGAGCTCAGGAGTCACTAGTTGCTTAGGTAGCGATGTTGTGAGTCGTCTAGGTGTGACGATTGGAATACAAGACCAACCTGAGGTGGGCGATTGGGAATTAAATGAGATCATGTACGATCCACTTAGTGGCCAAGGTCGCTGGGTTGAACTAGTTAATGCCAGTGACAAGCTTCTCAGTACGGATGGCTTGTTTCTAGCGCGAATGAATGAGGACGGCACAGTTGATGAGCTTTTCGAGCCATTTGCTGAGATACTCGTCCCTGCTGGTGGATATGTTGTTTACGCTAATGATGTCGAATCGCTTTTACGTCAATTTCCGAGTGCACTCCTCACCAGTATCGTCTCTACTGATGTTCCAACCCTTGGTGATGAAGAATGTCTGCAGTTGTTTGATCCTGTTAGTGAAGAAGTATATTTCAATGTGTGCTACACAGAAGATTGGCACAATCAGGCATATGCAAATACGGATGGTGTTAGCCTAGAACGAATTGATTTGCAACAGTTGCCTCAAAGTGAATCTAATTGGACAAGTGGGGCGGCCACATCTGGATTTGGAACTCCTACACGACCTAATTCTCAAGCGCGAGTAGGCCAAGCTGTTCCCGAAGGAACTTTTGCTCTCGCAAGTGAGCGAATCAGTCCAGATGGAGATGGGTTTGAAGATTTATTACGCCTAGACTACTCCTTTGGCGAAGCTGGTGTTTTGGCCAGATTCGATATCGTAGATCTTCTTGGAAGACCAGTTCTAGAAAGTAATCAAGATACCTCTCCTGGAATATCAGGGACATGGACCTGGGATGGAGTGGATTCTGATGGAGAAATTGTTGAGGTTGGCACCTATGTCTTGCGGGTCACCTACTTCTCACCAGATACACCCCGTGAGGTAGAAAATATTGCTTTTAGCGTCCTAGCCCAGCGTTGATTAAGATATTTCGCTTTCAAGGAAACGGAAATACTCACTCGCAATAAGTGCTGTTGGTTCTTTATAGTCCGCCTTTTTGAGCCTTTTAAGATGTATCTTATTGTAGGCCTCATCCTTTCGCACAAACGTATTGACGACTTTCACTGTCTTTGCAAATCGCGTAGCATCAACAACTGATTCTACATTTCGTGCTTTCAATACGAGCAAAGCATTTCTGTATACATCGTGCTCGAAATATCCATGCGAGCTCGGATAGCGGCACAAACAGTATAAGCTTGGCGCCCGGTTGTCATCGTGGTAATGCGTAGAAGGCGCTTTCTTTAAATCTTGACGTCTCATTTCTCCGAGAACTTCATCGAGATAAAAATTGAATCCACGAAAACGATCCCCGAGTTCAACTTCTTCGTTGAACAGGCGACCAAATGCCAAATTGGTCATGTCTGGGGCGAATTCAGCAAATTGCATCATTACTTCCTTAGGGAAATAGGCGTGTCCTTGCCAGTAAGCTCTTGTCTGTTGATTAGATAGGGCAGCGTCTAGTGTGGTTGCAAGAGCACTTGGTGAACTTGGTGGCCACGCTTCTTGCCAAGTGGAGATTGTTTCGTAGAGTGGCTCAAGACCTGTTTCCCAGCCTTTATCTAGGGCTTCAAAAAAGAGTCTGAGCGTATCGTTGAGAATTGCCAATTGCATTGGGCGAAGGTAGAATTACCGGTGGCTCTAGCGACGTCGTAAGAAGAAAAATGACGCAAGGATCAAAGCCAATAGCGCTCCTGCATAAACAAGGTATCCCCAGCCCTTATCAAGAGGGGATAGCTTACCACTAATTTCAAATGGCGCCCAATAGAAAGGATGGAGATATTGTCCTCCTGCAGTCTGGAGGTATGTACGTTGCGAATGACTGAGTGCCTCATCTAACGGCTCTTGCTCAGCGAGCTTATCGTAGAAGGAAAGCAATATTTCTTGACTGCTCTTATCTTCAACTCGCCAGCTCGTATGAAGTACCGATTTACTTCCTGCGTTCAAAAACACATTAGATAGGCTCATCGCACCTTCACCATTACTGATTTTTCCAGCGCCACTCTCACATGCTCCTAGTACGACGAGGTCTGAAGGTAATTCGAGTTCACTTATTGTTCGCGCATAGAGCCGCTCTCCACTTTTAGAGGTCGTATCTGTAACTATGATATAGCTATATTCTCCAGCATTAAGATTACTGCTAGCATGACTGGCGATATGAATGACATTGCTATTCTTAAAAGCATTTTTGAATCCTTCAAAATCTGCTTGTTGCCCTCTTAAGAGCTTACCATCGAACTTATGGACTAGTGATTCAACTTCTTGATTTGCATAAGCAAGTCCGGCATTGTTATAATCTGAAGCAGATGTAGAAGCGATTGGTGATGATGAAACTTGTGAAGGGGCAAGGGCAGATAATTTTATTTTTTCACTGGCTGAACTTTTTGCTTGCGAATCAAAAAACGTAGAAGGGCTTTGGTGATAGCTAAATGAGAAGTCTTCTACAGAAAAATGAACGTCTCTAAAGCCTAAAGATCCAGAGGCAATCGGTTGAGACGGCAATGCCGAAAAAGGCAGATTTTCAACTGGGTAGCTTTCGATGATAGCTATTCGAGAAATACCTTTTATGGAGATAGGAATAAGGTTGGCAAAAAGTTTTGCTCCAAGGTTGAGAATTTGTAAGCTTTCGCTAAAACCTTCAGACTCGCTACTACAGAAGCTTACGTAGGATTCAATAGACGCACGGAGATCTTTTGCATTCGGCAAAGTGTTCAAGCTAATCCCTTGTCTTGTAATGCTTAAAATGTTTAACTCATCAGCGTATTGGTAGTATAGGACTATACCTTGATTTTCACTTAATGCGTCGTAATTAATTTTACGATTAAAGTCAATAGCTGGCGTTTTTAATTTTTTGACATAGGATGCTAATAAGGGCCTTAAAACAAGGATGCTGTCTAAGTAAAGTGCATTTCGCTTTTGAGCGTTAGACGATTTTTTGGTGTTTTCAAAAATCATCGATTCGTACGCGGCAATTCGTTGTCTAATCTCTTTGGCGTGTTCTCTTTCAGCAGCTGCTAAATCGGAAAAATTTTCATAGCTCCAGATGTTTCGAAGGTAGCTCTGCTTGATATCTATTATGACTAAGAGCTTCTCTAAGTGATTTTTGTCGTTTGCTTTTTTGTAAAGTTCTAGATGAAGGTTAGCTAGTGTCTCAAGGATGTCAGTGATGTTAAAGCAACTTGCGCAACTATTTCGTTGGTTTTTCTTCCCTGGCGTTGAAGCCGTTAATTCAATCAACTCTTTGGTGTAGGTACGTAGCTTTTGATCCAAGTTATCTGCAATTGCTTGTTCTGGGGTGCCCTGTGCTATTAGCAGACTAACGCGAAGAGCATCTAGATTGGCAGTTGCTTGTAATTTGTCGGATGGGTATATTATGTTGTCGTTTTTGTCAATAAAAAGATAAGTAGAATCAATTACTTTTTTGGCTCTGTCTAGTCGGTTGCTTTTGATGAGACTAGCGATATATTTTGGGCTAATATTTATTAATAAATCTAATTGATTTAAGGAGTCTTTAGTGGAAGTGTTGTAAGCTTTTTCGAATGATGAGAAGGCTTCTTGCTCTTGATTGTTTTGAAGATAATATGTTGCGTCGACGTTGTAAAGACGTGTCAGGTCAGCCTGGGCTAGATCTGGGTAGGTAGATTGAATTGCAAAGGCTTCGTCAAGGTGCTTTCTCGCCTGCGTGTTGGAGTTGTTAAGAAGTTCGGCAGTTGAGAGGCTTTTTAGAATCCTAATTTCTAAATCTTTCGGGGTGTTGTCTAGACTTCTTAATTTACCTAAGGCTTTTTCGTAAGCGTTTATACTTTTATCGTAATCACCAATTCGTTTGTACACCCAACCTAAAGCTGAGTAGGTATTTGTAAGGTAAATTTGGTCTGCTCCGGGATCTTCGAGGAAAGAATCTAGCTTCCGCATCAGAATTGGAATAGCTTCTTCAGCATCTCCATAGTTGTCTATTGCTGTTGCTGCATTGCCGAGTGCGGCATGGGTATAAGTGCTATTAGGTCCTAGCGTTTCAGTAAATATTTCTGCAGCTTTTTCGTAGTGAAATTTGGCGAGCTTATATCGACCAAGCTGTCTATAACAGATGCCTAAACTGTTATGTGCAACTCCGCTTCCGATGCTTTTCTCAGCCTTGAGCTTAGAAATAGTTTTGAGGACCTCTTTACTCATATTCACTGAGTTGTCGTATTGGCCCATTAACTCATAAGTCCCTGCCAGGTTGTTCTGGGCAAATTTGATGACTTTTAGTTTGTCTTCCTCAGGAAGTTTTTGGCTTAATTCAATCGCCTGTAAGAAATTATTCCTTGCCTCTTCTAAATCACCTTTCTTATTGAATACGATTCCAATACTAGTTTTCAAATTGGCCTTGTCTATTCTACTTTGATCGGTCGATAGTGTTTTGAGTACTTCTTCAGAGGCAAAGTAGCTTTTTAGGGCGTCATCATAATTTCCGAAGCTATATTGAGTAACACCTGTGAGCTTATGAAATTTTGCCAATTGCTCGGGTGTCATCTCCTGCTGCTGCCCACTAATCATCGCAAGTTGTGTCCAAGCATCTGAATACTTGATTTTTCGTCTCAAGCTATCAGCATTGCGTAACCTCTTATCGATTTCAATGGAAGGGTTTGTTTGAGCAGACACGGGTTGCCCTGCAAAGAGGAATAGCATACTAACACATGCCGTTAAAAACAATCTATACATTTCTATAAGTTAAAGCTGAAATTGGATATGTAAGCCTGAAACTGAGAACAAACACCCGAAGCGCCAGACTACTGCAATATAGTAATCTATCAATACGGTTTGAGGTGTTCGGGCTAATCTTACTTGAACATGAGACAATGCTATGTGTTACTCTTAGGTAACTAACAACGCACCAATGCCATTACCGAAATCTGATTGGAATTCACTTACAGTAGAAGAAGAGTATGTAATTGTTCATAAGGGGACCGAACGCCCATTCACTGGCGAGTACAATAAAGAGAAAGCTAGCGGCATGTTTGTTTGTCGCCGATGTGAAAACTCCTTATATCCTAGTGATAGCAAGTTTGATAGTGGATGTGGATGGCCTAGTTTCGATGATGAGATAGATGGCGCTGTCCGCCATGAAACCGATGCGGACGGGCGTCGTACCGAAATTCTATGTGCGAACTGTGATGGACACCTCGGTCACGTTTTCAAAGGCGAACGTTTTACCGCAAAGAATACTCGACACTGTGTCAACAGCCTATCTATAAAATTCATTAACGCTGAGAAATGGAACGCTGCTCATCCTGATACACCAGTGTAATGTCATCCCTGCGGAAGGCATATTTTGGATGCGGCTGCTTTTGGACGAAGGAGTACTTGTTTAGCCAATTACCTGGCGTGGTTGCTACGCGTACGGGATACATGGGTGGTGATACTCCTCAACCTACGTATCATCAGGTCTGCACCAAAACCACCGGCCACGCCGAAGTAGTCGAAGTATCTTATGATCCAGTCGAAACTTCCCTTCTTGAACTATTGAAAAGATTTTTCAGTTTTCATGACGCGACACGGGATCGCTCCGAGAAAGGTGGTCAATATCGAAGTGTGGTGTTTTGGCGAAAGCCTGAGGAAAGAGTAGAGCTTACTTCTGAAATCAATGCATTGAAATCAGCGGGCCTAGCTGTAACCACATCTATTGAAAAGGTAACCACTTTTTGGGAAGCCGAAGAAAGGCATCAGGGATATGTAAAGCGAACGGGGCGCCATTGCGACATGTCTTCTTATTCGAACGTAGACCTTTTAACGCTTGCTGAAATAGTTCGAGACAGAGCCATTTAGTGCGGATGAAGAATCCAGTTGTCGATCTCTTCTCGTGTATTTTTCATTTCTTCAATTGCGCTTAGAACCAGTCTCGGCTTGCCAATGTATAAAGTGACCTGAGTGGATTTACTTCCTGCAATCTGGACGAAGTTTTTCCATAGACTCTCGCCGTCACCCCAGTGATAGCTAGGGTCAGTGTAACGAACAGCGAGCGGAACAATGGGGCATTCTGCGTCTTGCGCGACTGTAAAAGCGCCACGTTTAAAAGCAATGGTAGCAGGTTGGGTGCTTGTCGTCCCTTCTGGATAAATGAGTATGCTAAATCCTTTTCGGAGAGCACTCACCATTTGTTCGACTACATCTTTGCGCGAGTTCTTACTTCCCCTGTCAACAAACAAAATTCCAGTGGCTCGCGCGCCTTGAGCGACAATGGGCAGTTTGCCTACTTCGGCTTTTGCAACTGGAAACGCCCAAAGCGTAGCCAACTGAAGAAACGGATCCAACCAACTTCTGTGGTTAGATGCATACACACAAGCTCCATCCTTGTAAGGCGAGCCTTCAACCGTGAGCTCGATCCCTAATTTTCTAAGTGCTGATTTAGCGAATTTTTGACGAATGGTCTGGTGATGATCCCAATCGATGGTTCCTATTGCTGCACGGATCCAAAGAGGAAAGCCATACCACGTTAGTGTCGCCAGAAATAGAAACAGTCGCCAAGAGGCGCGCAATGTATTCATGCTGAAAGCCTTTTTTGAAGTGCTATTCGGACTAGTTCAAGTGCTTGGTCGAGATCAATTTCACCTGACTGAATCGCACTTTGAGTCGCAAGGTGCACTTTCTGAAGCTGCTCGTCTTCATGAAGTAGACGGAGCATTATATTATTCGCCGAGCGTTCAAATAATTGTAAATCCTGAAGATTGCGTCGTTTGAGTATTCCATCTTGTCCAACGGCCTCTGCATACGCACTTAGGCTTTCGCCAAAACTTGCCAGCCCTCCTTCAGTAACCGATGATGCTGTAATTGCTCGCGGAGACCATCCATCGTCACGAGCTGGTGCAAGGTGCAAGGCGATGTTGTAATCAGATGTTGTTTGTCGAGCAAGCGGAATTCTGTCACCATCTGATTTATTGACGACGACCAAATCTGCGAGTTCTACGATACCCCTTTTAATTCCTTGTAGATCATCGCCACTACCTGGAAGCACCAACAATACCATAAGATCGACGAGCTGCTTCACAGCGTGTTCGCTTTGGCCAACTCCTACCGTCTCGACAATAATGCGTGAATAACCGGCTGCTTCACAAAGACGTATTGCTTCACGCGTAGCGCGCGCAACTCCTCCTAGCTCTTCGCGTGCTGGGCTTGGGCGAATGAATGCCATTGGATTTCTAGACAAATCCTCCATACGAGTCTTGTCTCCCAGAATACTCCCTTTTGTGCGGCTGGAACTAGGGTCGATCGCAAGAACGGCTAGCTTATGCCCTTCAGCGGTTAGCTCACTTCCAAGCTGCTCGATAAATGTGCTTTTGCCTGCCCCTGGACTGCCTGTTATCCCAATACGGAGGGTTTTGGCGGAAGCCGGAGGAAGCTGCTTCAGTAACAACCTAGCGATGTTGCGATCAGCTGGACGTCTACTTTCCACTAGCGTAATTGCCCGACTAAGTGCGGCCCTTTTGCCAGCGAGAAGATCCGCGGCAAGACTATGTGCGTCAAGTTTGCGCAATGGGGTAGGGTTATTCGCCTTTGAAAACGGGCTTACGTTTTTCAAGGAAGGCATTGACTCCTTCGCCGTAATCATGTGTCTGACTCGCGAGCCCTTGAATTCGATCTTCTACTTCTAATTGCTCCTCAAAGGTATTGCTGACGCTCGCCTCCAATGCTTCCTTAGTAAGTGTAAATGCCTTGGTCGGCATTGAAGCCATTCGCAAGGCGAGATTGTTGGTCTCAGTTGATAATTCTTCATGTGGTATAACTCGGTATACCATACCTAAACGCTCAGCTTCAACCGCACTAAGCTTATCACCAGTGAGCATGAGCGCACTTGCTTTCTGCCATCCTATGATACGTGGAAGAGTCCATGTTCCGCCACTGTCAGGGATCAACCCAATTTTGGAAAAAGCTTGGATGAAGCTCGATTTGTCACTCGCAAGTACAATGTCGCAAGCGATCGCAATGTTAGCACCCGCGCCTGCAGCCACTCCATTCACGGCACAAATGACCGGTTTTGCGCAAGCACGAATTTTTTGAACGACAGGATTGAAGTGTTCTTTCAAAATCACACCCATTGGTGGCGCATTTTCAGCCACTAACTCAGCAAGGTCTTGTCCAGCACTAAAAGCTTTACCATTACCAGTAAGGACAACAACTTTCACCTCAGGGTTTGTGTGTGCACTATCCAATTGCTCTTGTAAAGCAAGGGCTAGTTCACGCGTGAAGGCGTTGTAAGATTTGGGGCGATTGAGCGTAAGCGTTAGTACACCGTCGCTGAGGTCGTGAAGAAGAACAGACATGGGGGGAAGGTACTTGGGATATGTGACTATTTGGTGTTTTGTATCACCATGTCTCATGTCGAAAACAGCGCAGGACTTAGTGACACTTAAAGTAGTCAAACGGTTCTCGACAGTCAATGCACCGATATAGCGCTTTGCACGAGGTAGAACCAAATTGACTAAGTAATTCGGTGTTGGTACTCTCACAGAGCGGACAGGCTCGAGGCTTATCATTACCTGTTAGCGAAGCTTTGCTCGCAGATCCATTGGGTGGAGCAATGCCATAAGCAAGCAATTTTGCTCTTCCTTCAGCGGAAATGTCATCTGTAGTCCAAGGAGGAGAGATGGTAGACTTAATCTTAGCTTTTAAACCAGCTTCTTGTAAAGCTGCAATAATGTTGATGTTTATGGCCTCTATCGCTGGGCACCCCGAATAGGTTGGAGTAACTGTGACGGTAAATTCGTTCGACGGTCCAACGTCAACTGCTCGAATAATACCTAGCTCTAGTACACTAATCACTGGCACTTCAGGATCAGGAACGGTTTGAAGAATTGCATATACATCTTCAACCGTAGGATGCATGATCGTCTTAGCCATGCTTACCAAACAACGATGAGCCCGCTAGGTTTAGTTGGAGGTATCCTCAGCGGAAAGTCCGTAGCCTCTAATCGAGAGGGTAGGGTTGTGGTATTCAATGAAGTCTTCTGCTTCTGCTTGAAGGTCCGGCCTTGCTCGGCGTTGTTGCTTCGCTGATTCTCTTTCAAATAACTGCACCATTCTTTCGAATAATGTCAGGTGTGAAGGAGTTGCGGAATCAGTTTGTTGCAGGGGGTTAGAAGATGGATTAGTAGAAGAGTTCATTGGACATTGCGCTAGCGAGGGGCGCTTCTCAAGGTTAGGATTACCTAACTGTATGTCAAAAACTTAGCCAAGCTTTATGAGGCTACTCAGTCTGAAAATGATCGCTTTAAACTTCTGCCAGAAGCAACAAAAAAGCCCATCTTGGAAACCAAGATGAGCTTTAGAATGTGCCCGGAACTGGACTCGAACCAGCACGCCGATTAAAGCACACGCCCCTCAAGCGTGCGTGTCTACCAATTTCACCACCCGGGCAGAATGATGATTGCTTCGCATAATGTACGAAGCGGGCGCAAATGTAGCCAGCTCAAGCGTAAATGCAAACAGCTTTTTTAGGAATATTTAAGAAAGAAGCTTGAGAAGGATTAGCACTCAAGAACGACCAAGGGCAGCATTGCGAAGCCGCTGCAAAAACGGACTCGCAAAAATGAAGTTATCGAGGAACTCATTATTGCTTGTGAGAACTTCTGATTTGTTGCCTCGCCACACAAGCGTACCGTGATGCAGAAGGTTGATATTATCTCCGATCTCCATCACAGAGTTCATGTCGTGTGTATTGATGACGGTCGTGATATTGTTGTCGTAGGTAATACTTTGGATCAGTTCATCAATGACCATCGAAGTCTTAGGATCTAGACCAGAGTTGGGTTCATCACAGAAGAGGTATTTAGGCTCTAACACAATCGCACGGGCAATACCCACACGTTTTTGCATACCACCAGATACTTCACTTGGATACTTCTTATTCGCGCCTTCAAGGTTGACACGTTCAAGCACATAGTTGACTCTGTCAAGCATTTCTGCTTTGGTCTTTCTCGTAAAAAGCTCTAAAGGGAAGAGGATGTTCTCTTCGACGGTCATGGAGTCAAATAGGGCAGACCCTTGAAATAGCATCCCAACTTTCATGCGTAGAGCTCTTAATTCCTCATCACTCAGGGAATTGAAGTCCACATCGTCGTACATGATCGTGCCGCTCGTCTGCTTCATCAAACCAACGAGCAACTTCAGCATCACGGTCTTACCTGCACCTGAAAGTCCAATAATGAGATTGCACTTACCCGCCTCAAACTCAGTCGTGATGCCCTTAAGCACCTCCGTATCCCCAAAGCTTTTTTTGACGTTTTCGCAGCGAATCATGTTAAAGAAATGGGAGGTGAGATGTGGGATTTGAGTTTTTCGTCATAACGAACCGACAGGAAGGTGTCTAGTATGACCCTATTGAACCTGATAACCTTATGAAATCAGCCAGTAAGTACAACTGCAATTAAAAAGTCAGCGAGGAGAATCAAGATATCGGAAACAACTACCGCTTGGGTACTTGCGGCTCCAAGTTCGACTGATCCACCTTCTACGTAATAGCCTTTATAGCAGCTAATAGTAGTGAGCAGGAAAGCAAAAATGAAGGCCTTAACAAACATGATAAACACGTTGTAAGGGACAAAAAAGCTCTGTAAGCCTTTGATGTAAGCAGAACTTGGTATTGTTTCAGGGATAACAACCGCCAAATAGCCACCAATAATTGCTAAGCCTGCCGCAAGAGCAACGAGCAGCGGAATCATAACCATGGCGGCTATGATCTTAGGGAGAATCAGGAACGCGGCTGTATTGACGCCCATGATTTCCATAGCGTCGATGTGCTCCTTTTGTCGCATTCCTCCAATTTCAGAGGCCATGTTAGATCCAACCTTACCTGCGAGAACAAGACAAGTGATTGTTGGTGCAGATTCAATGATCGCCAAATCGCGAACGATGTAGCCGATATAATAGCTTGGAACTAATTGACCATCAAGTTGATATGCAAACTGCACGGCTGCAACCGCACCCATGAAGATGGCAATGATTGCAACGATGATCAAAGAGCCTACACCAATGTCATCCATCTGGCGCAAGGTCTCGCGCCAATATATCTTCAGGCGTTCTGGGCGACTAAATGCATCTCCTAGTAACTCTAGGTAGCGTCCGAAGTGAAAGGCAAAATTGCTAAACATCTCTTGGTTTCGTGGGCGGCAAGGTACTAGACCTGATGAAACAGAACGCATCGAAGAACACTACTTTACGCCCTTCGTTCGAACTTCTAAGCATATGAATCAAAAAATAGCAGTTATCACAGGAGCCACCAAAGGAATTGGAAGAGCAATTTCTGAGAAATTTTGGTTGCTCGGGTATTCCATCGCGGTTTGTGCGCGGTCAGAAGCGGATCTCGAACAAATGAAGAAAAGCCTTTCAGCAACCCGTCCTGATCAGGAGGTTTTGACGAAAGTATGTGACGTAAGCCAGAAAAATCAAGTTGGGGCTTTCGCCAAAACCATACACGAAACGTGGGGTAGCGTCGATGTGTTAGTCAATAATGCAGGCACTTTTACACCGGGAAAATTAATCGAGGAACAGGAGGGTACACTCCTTCATCTACTCAACACAAATGTGATGAGTGCTTATTGGCTTACGAGGGCTCTATTGCCGGACTTGCGGGCGGCTTCTAATGCACTAATTGTCAACATATGCAGTATCGCCAGCATGCAAGCATATCCTCCAGGCGGGAGCTATGCCGTGAGTAAGTATGCGTTAAGAGGTTTGTCTACAACGCTGAGAGACGAACTCAAGGAAGAGAACATCAAAGTAACCTCAATTTTTCCTGGTGCGACTTGGTCTGCAAGCTGGGACGGAGTTGATATGCCGAAACACAGACTCATGCTGGCCGAGGATGTTGCCATGGCTGTAACAGGCTTGCTAGCCATGAGCCCGCAAGCGGTTGTAGAAGAAATTCTACTGCGCCCTCAGTTGGGAGATTTATGATATGCTGCGCTTAGTCCATAAGCTTTTGCTGAACGCCAGCATCGGTTGCCTTTCGTTCTGGCATCACCTTGCGAAAAGGGAGCACAGCACCCATGCGGAAACAGTGCCTGCACCTCGCCTCATATGCATCTTCTGCACCTAGCATTACCTGCTTAGGATCGGCAGCGGTGCGAAAGCTATGGGTGGCTAGGTTGCCACATTGCGCGCATATAGCATGCACTTTAGTGATGTATTCAGCAACTGCAAGGAGCTTAGGCATAGGGCCAAAAGGCTCGCCTCGAAAGTCCATGTCCAATCCAGCTACAATGACACGTTTTCCCATCGATGCCAATTCCTCGCAAACCTTTGGTAGCTCGTCTCCGAAAAATTGAGCTTCATCCAAGCCAACGACCTCAAGGTCTTCTACTAAGTTGAGTACCAAGTTGGCGTTTTTCAACGGCGTACCTGGGAAAGCCCGACGATCGTGAGAAACCACGTCATTTTTCGCATAACGCGAGTCGGTTTCAGGTTTAAAAACGCCTACCATTTGTCCTGCAATTTCAGCACGACGCAGTCTGCGAATCAACTCCTCAGTCTTTCCAGAAAACATGGACCCACAGATAGCTTCAATCCAGCCGCTCCGCTGCCCTCGATAATGTGGCTCTAAAAACATTGCCGCCAATGTAGACCAAAACACGTCGTCTTTACGTATGTACTAAGACAGACTTTTAAGCAGAAAAGAGAAATTGCTGCGAAAAAAACGATCTGTTAACTTGCACGCGCTATGAAGCTAGACCACGCACAGACGATTCTTAACCGTATCAACCGAATGTTCACTGATGTCGCAGAAGGAGGAGGCAATGCCTCAGCACTGGAGCGGGATTTGCTGAAAGAATATGTTCGTCGATTGTACGAGTCACTTAGTGAGCACGAGGGTACAACAAGCCACGGAGCAAACAAGGCTGTTGAGGTTGAAGCGCCTGTAAAAAAGGCAGTGCCACCTGTAGCCGAGATACGACGGCCCAAAAAAGTGAATAAGCCTGCGCCAGAGCCTACAATGGTTGAGCCAGCTGAGCAAATTATTTCTAAAAAGCCTCGAGCTATTGAAATTCCTGCATCTGTAGAAGCTGATATCCAAGAGATGGAATCTCAAGCGGCGTTCAAAGCCGCTCCTACAAAAGTTGACAATACAGCAACGGTTACACATACGCGCCCGTTGGTGGAGAAGGTCCTAGAGCAACCAGCTTTCGTTGCTTCTGTCGCGAGTCTACCCTCAGCGATTAAATCGATTTTTGAGGGGGAGAAAAGCAATGACCTTTCGGAAAAACTAGCGGGTGCGCCGGTTAAAGATCTTAATCGTGCAATGGCGATTAATGAGCGCTTACTGGCTCAAAATGATCTTTTCGGTGGAAGTAAAGATGAACTTGATTCTGCCCTTTCGCACCTCAATACGCTAAGCAGCTACGAAGATGCCACCTCTTATTTAGGAGCAGGAGCCGCCGTGAAATACGATTGGTCTGAAGGTGAGCGTGTTGCGACTGCACGTGCATTTGCAAAGCTTGTCAGAAGAAGATATGCGTAGTCCTGCGCAAGCTTAAGCTCACTTATGCAGTAAGTAAGCCTTCGACTTCTCGCTTGAGCTCTGCAATTGGTCTTGCACCAGCCTCGCGATACTTGAGTTCCCCTTTTTGGAATATCATGATTGTTGGAATCGATCTTACGCCCAGTTTGCCTGAGAGTTCTTGGTTTTTGTCGACATCGATTTTGACGACGCGTACTTTCTCTCCCATATCTTTCTTGAATACTTCAAGTTGCGGAGCGAAAGCTTTACATGGTCCACACCAATCGGCATAGAAGTCAATGAGCACTGGAGTATCACCGTTGATGAGATCTTGAAACGAGGTTGTTTGCTTTTCGCTGGCCATGGGATGGAGAATTAAACGTGAGAATCACTCCAATAACCTCTATCGCGGCTATTGGGTTGAGAATTGGGCTAATTCGTCCCAAAAGCTTGGCCAACTTTTCTCTACGACTTTTGCATCCTCGATATACACGGTTCCTCGACTTGCCAGTAACGCAAAAGCCATTGCCATTCGGTGATCATGGTATGTCGCAATGTTGAGCGCTCCCTCCCATGTAGCTTGACCTTCAAACATGTAGTAGGTCTTTTGTGAATTAGGAGAAAACCTAGCCGGTAGTTTGCTCATAAACACACCTACTTTTTGCAGTTCGGCTTGTAGCGCAGCAATCCGATCTGTCTCTTTGATACTAAGCGTCTGAAGGCCAGTAAATAAAGCAGTAGTGCCTGAGCAGGCGCAAAGCACTGCAAAGGTCTGTGCAAGGTCTGGACTTGATTCAAAATCACATTCCCAGTTTAGAGGTTTGGTGTCGGTGACTTTTTTGAATGTCAAACCTGTTTCTGAAAAGGTACTTTCTACGCCCCACTCACTAATCCAATTTGTGAGTTGTCTATCACCTTGGAGGCTTACATCTTCTAATAGAGGACAGGACAATTCTGTTCCAACCGGACTCATTGCAGCCCAACCAGCGACATAACTTGCGGCCGACCAGTCGGATTCTACGGCGTAAATCCCTCCACTATATGGTTGAGCGTTTACTACGATGGTTTGGTCTTCGATCTTTACGCTTGCGCCAAAACGGTTCATCAGCGCTGCGGTCATTTCGAGGTATGGTCGACTTACGAGCTCGCCTGTCCATTCAATTTCTAGGCCTTTCGGCAAAACAGGAGAAATGAGCATCAACGCACTCAGAAATTGACTGGAAGTATCTCCAGGGAGGCTGGTTTTGGCGGAAGCTGTCAGAGGTGCTTCACCGATCTTTAAAGGAGGGTAGCCTTCTTTACCCAGATAGCTTATGTCTGCTCCGAGCTCTCTAAGCGCATCTACCAAAGGTCCAATTGGACGTTGAAGCATACGCTCACTACCGGTTAAGGTTTGCGTACCTGACTTCATACAAAGCAGCGCTGTAAGGAACCTGAAAGTGGTCCCTGCTGGGCCACAGTCTAAGGTTGCTCCTTCTTCAATTTGACTCAGTAAGTGGGCTAGGGTGGTAGTATCCTTTGCCGTTGAGATATTTTTGATCTCAAGCTCGTTACTACACAATGCCTGAATAATCAACCCGCGATTGGCGAGTGATTTTGAAGCAGGGAGATTGACGGTGCAGGATTGGAATCTTAATTGAGAAAAGTGTTTCGATTTCGACATGTGGTAAACAAATGCGTGAAGCTCTGCTAAGTTGCTTAATTCTAAAACGTTTTAACAAGCGCTTGAAAAGACTCTGTTCTTCACGTTACTTCTTGGTGATCATCTTAGAGCACGCTCACAACCTAAATCCACATGAAGAGGAAGTGGACAGTGGTAGAGCGGAGCGGATATTGAATATAAAATCTCCTTCCAGAGCATAAACTTTGAAAGGAGATTTATCAATTAGGATGCAGCAATATCAACGCATAATTACGAACCTGGCAAACTGCGATTGCTTCCCCTTGGAGTCAGCGTGAAGGATATAAAGTCCTTCTTCCCAGTTTTCAGTATCGATCTCGAACATAGTTGTGTTTTCAGGAATGTCTTCAATTGTTTTAATCAATACTCCATTAGTAGTGTACACCTTAATGTTCTCCGTTTTATAGTTTTCAGGAAGGTGGATTTTAGTGAAGTAATTCGCTGGATTTGGAGACATCCATAACTTATTCTTATTCTGTTCACGAAGAGTCAGCCTTGGTCTTGGAGCGCTAAAGTTTACTGTATAGTCTTCGACTTCGCCAAATGGATGCGTATCACACGGAGTTGCTGCCTCTCCCCGGCTCATGACAACTCTCATTCTTGTAGATCCTGAAGTGAAAGGGAAGTTAGGCATTGTTGCCTGTCCTATGATAGTCGAGTTGTCGGTCCCATTTTGAGGGCGACTTGTGATGCCAGAAAATATCAATTCTGAACTAGAAAAAACATTGTCGCTATTGAAATCAATCCATACGCCCCAATGCTCGTCGTACGTCTCCCAACTATATCCAGTTTCTAGAGAAATGTCATAGGTCTCACCTCTTTGTATAGGAGAAGAAATATCGGTGAAATCACTGTATTTGCTCTTACCACTGTTGTTGTTGATTTGGTTGAATGTCACATTTGAAATCCAGTCTTGCCATGGAAAATCTCCTTCGGCTTCACAGTAGTCACCAGGATTTGTAGGCGTTCCTTCACAGGTACACCCATCGCTTAAAATCTGATCATTACTCGTGGTAGAGTTGCCATCATTGCAGCTTGTTCCTGGAGTTGCTGGCACGTTTGGATTGTTTTCGTCACAGTCATCCGCAGCACAAACGCCATCACCATCAGCATCGCCGCCTAAGTTGCTACAAGGTCCGCCAGAATTGGTGACGATATGGAAATCCGAAGTACTGCAGATTTCATTGTAGCTCGCATCGAATAGCGTAACCTTGACGTAATAGGTGTCATCAGTAAGGGCTATGATCTCAGTCAAAGGTGCACAATCAGCAAAACAATTAAATACTCGTTCCCAAGCTGGATTAAACACTTGAATGCTTGTAATTGGAGCAGCATCTAATCCATTTACGGTTATTTGACCATTACCAGGAATGACACTAAGATTATCACAAGGATCTGTAGGTGTAACTGTTCCTGAACAAGTACATCCATCAGCTAGAATTACATCGTTCGATGTATTTGAATCGCCATCATCACAGCTTGTACCTGGCGTTGCTGGCACGTTTGGATTGTTGTCGTCACAGTCATCTGCTGCGCATATGCCGTCACCATCAGCATCTCCGCCTAAATTGCTACACGGTCCTCCGTTATTGGTGACCGTGAAGTTTTCATTAATGTTACAGATCTCATTGTAATTCTCGTCGTACAAAGAAATTTTTACACGATAAGTGTCTTCGGGTAGATTGACTACCTGTGTTTCCGCTTCACAGTCTCCAGCACAACTGAAAGCACGAGCCCAAGCTGAAGTGAAAATTTGAATTCCAGAGTGAGGAGCATTTTCTAATCCACTGATGACGATTTGACCATTGGTGGAAGTGATGACCAGATTGTCACAAGGATCCCCAGAAACCGGCGTCCCAGAGCACGTACAACCATCGGCAAGAATCACATCATTTGAAGTACTTGCATCACCGTCATCACAACTTGTTCCGGCTGTCGCTGGAAGATTTGGATCGTTATCATCGCAATCAAGGTCTTCGCAAATTCCGTCATTATCGTTGTCTACGCAGTTTTCACAACCGTCTGGGATGCCATTTCCATTTGTGTCAATGCTATCATCAAAGCCAGGGCATTGGTCATCATCATCACAAACGCCATCGCTATCCGAATCTTGGAATGATGGTGAAGCAGGATCACAAGTATTACCCGTAGCTTGGAATATCGGAGTAAGCGTGCGATTGCCAAAAGCCACGAAATCTATCTCAGCGTTGGTATCCCCAGTTTCTAGCCAGTATTGGAATTCATAACCTGCATCAGCAACAGCTTTGATTCGGATTGGCATGTTGGTGTAGTACGTACCTGTGTAGTCGAAAGGAATAGACATTTCTTTCCAGTGAAGGAGTACTTCTCCATTAGTACTAGCATCGTAGCCAAAGGTCAATTCAAACTGACTATCTAAATTGAAATTGCTTTCCATGTCATCGTAGAAATAACTTGGACGCTCTGTGAAAAACGTTGTGTAGCGATCCATTTTTTCTTGCCAATCAGTGCGATTTTGCAAGTAAGGATTGTCAAAAGCCCAACGTTGTACGTGAGCATCAATCTCGCTATCGATAGCTGCTCTGGATGCATCTATAAAAGAGTGTGCTCTCTCTTCATTTAGGATTAATTCCATGAAACTACACGTGCGCTGAATGAATTCATTTTGGAACTCTTGGTTCGCCAACAGCTTTCGAATAAAAAGTGTAGCACGACTGTCAAACGGCCAAACCGTTTGGTTAGGATTTAAGACTTCTCCAAAGGTGTCATATTCATAGCCATTAGTAGAATTTCCACCAAAAATGCTCGAAGACGCGTCTGAATCTACATACATATACCGCCATTTGCCATCAGCAGCGCGAGGACGCCAAAGTTGAAGGTTATTAGCAGGCCAATCAGAACTACTTATGTAAATCATACTGATCCAGTAGTCGATAAGATTTTCAATATCGAATTGAGTAGTGAAATAATCGAATTTGGCAGGATCAGCTAAGTCATTTGCGAGTACGTAATCATACAGCTCTTGATAGTGAACATCGTCGCCTTTCTTTACCTCTGTGAATATTCGCGGATTCTTGATCAGATCTAAATCTTCCTCCGCTACATCAAACAAGCCATCAAAGTACTCGTCTCCGTAGAGGTCTCGGAAATTTTGAATACCGAAATATTCTCCATTAATGTAGACGATAGTAGGTCTGTAACTTTGATATTCTACATCTGTCACATCTGCGAGCATCTGTTGATTCGTGCCGTCTCTGAGCATGGTATGCTTAAAGTCCTGCCCACTGTTTCTGAGTCTTAGGCGTTTGTACTTCTTGAAATCTCTATTTGGGAAGAGTTTGTAATCAATATCTCCATCACCATATGTATTGTTTCTAAGGTAGATGTTCAGACTTTTTAGGGCATTACGACGTGAGCAATTACCAGAAATCTTAATTCCAGCGTTTACTGCAAATTTTTCTTCCCCATCAGTTTCGAAAAATGTGATATGAGCTGGTCGTTCCCAGTCTTGCCAGTAATTAACAGGCATGTTATCGCTACAAAATCCGACATCGATTCCATTAGTACCGACTGTATAGATTCCAATTTGATCATCGTATAAATTGTCTGGATCAGTTGTGATCATGACCACCGGTAGAGCTGCACTTGCATCAAAGAGGTAGCTCTTCGTTTTAATCTGACTTTCGAGGTGTCCACTTTTATAGGCGCGGGCCCTTACTGCCATAGTTTCAAATACAGGGATAGGTCCAGTATAGATAGCTGAGCTGTTATCTGGATCTGAGTTATCCGTCGTGTAACGAATAGTCACTCCCTGCTCATTGTGACTTAGCACGAGTGATTGAGGGCTGGTGTAAGTTCCGTGGTTGAGTGAAAATTCTGGAGTGTCCAACCAAGACAAAGTGCCATCATTTGGAGCATTAGGTGTTTGAGTTGCAAACAACACCCAATCAGTCGCTCCTTCAGTTGATCGACCTGCTGAGGTTTTGAATGGAATCTCTCCAGAATCTACTTGATCTAAGATGTTCAAGTCGTTCCCCAGAGCTTGCACAAGTGATATTGTTTCTCCGTTACCACTAATGCTGAAATCGGCGTGAAAACCTCCTAAGTTTGGTTCACCATCAGCAAAAATGGTTAGGAAGCCCTTTGCAGGAATCGGTGTCGAACCTCCAATTTGCCATTTAGTAAGATCATTTGCTTTGTCCGTCAAGTACAAACCACCTACGCTTACAGGGAAAGTATTATCGTTATAGAGTTCGATCCAATCAGATTTACCTCCATTCTCGTCTAGAAAATCTGTACCACTGGCCGAAATTTCATTTATAGAAACACCTGTAATTGCGGTTGTCGGGATTGGAGCTTCGTACGTTATTTTTATACTTGGACCTGTTCCTGAAGTGAAGTTTTCAGCTTCTCTTTGACCAGTTCCTGTGATGATAAAAGCTAGGCTATTTCCAGCTTCCCAAGTACTCTGATTTACCACTTCTTGAATAATTGAAGAAAGGTCTTCAGTTCTTTGATCGGGTCCAGCTAAGTTTTCTAGCGTCCATTCGTCTGGTTGCCAATTTACGCTACTCGAAGTAAGAGGACGTTGCGAGATATCTGAATTTACTTCCTGAAACGGGTCTGCATCCGTCCTTTGCGCCCTAATAGTCAAATTAGAAGGTCCTGCGCTTCTTGCCGGATCTTTACATGTAAATTGAATATGAGCCCCTGTAATCGTTGCTCCGCTGGGAATAGGGAGGTTTTGGAAGCGGACTCCAATTTTTTGTGTATTCCAAGTCTCAGTCATCACCATTCCAAATACATCCGTATCTACTTCTTGATTGGCGAAACCATATTCTATAGCGTCATCTGATTCAGATGAAACTTGACTAGAGTAAATCCCTTGAAAAGTAGGAATTGACATCACTTCGTTGGATGCACCTGGAGTCGGGTTAGTAAATAACTGAAAGCTACCGGCCCCGTCAAGTGAACGACCATATGAAATGTCAGTGTTCTGTGCTCCAAAAACCACCTGGTCGACAGTAGTACCATCAGGGGCTGTCAAGGTTAGAGTCTCTCCTCCAGAACCTAATTTTAGATTTATATGATTCTCACCGTCATTGGTGTCCTTATCAGCCCACAAGATCAAGTATCCATTTGCAGGAACGGTCGTTAATCCTGCATTAGAGTTTGGAATTTGCCAAAGCTGATCATCTAATGGATCATCAGAAATGTAATAGCCGGCAAGATCAATAGGAGCTGAACTGCTGTTGTATATTTCTATCCAGTCCTCGAAGTCGCCCTCGGAATCAGCTATAGTAGTCTCATTATCAGCAATCAATTCGTTGATAGTGATTTGACTGAGCAAAGGTGTTGCTTGGAGCGCTAATATGAGCAGAGAGAAAAGTAAGGTGTAAAATCTCATGGGCTTGATTCAAAAACAATCAGATTAGGTAAATAATTAATATTTACGAAGTCGTTTTGAAGTACTTAAATGGACTTGGCTTAAACTGTGACTAGAGTTAAAGTGAAGATACATCAACGGCTTAGCAATAGTCTTTGAGACAGAAGACCTCAGTCTTCGATTTTAGCAAATTGCAATATCTCGATTTTTTTGCTGCAAGTATGCACCCTAAATGAGGTGTTTTAGTCACTAAATGGCTCAAAATCATCAAGTTCCCACTTGAATGGTGACTGCTTACTTTGCTAAATTACCCCAGCAAAAATGCTTCGCTCAAAGCCCAGCCTTCTCACTCACCTCCAGCATACGGTCAATACACGTCTTCCCTTCTTTGATGATCCACTCAGGAAGGATAATTTCAGGTAGCTCATATTTCATGCAGGTATAGAGCTTTTCTAGCGTGTTACGCTTCATGTGTGGGCACTCATTACATGCGCACGTGTTATCAGGTGGTGCTGGAATAAACTCTGCATCAGGACGGCCTTTAATCATCTGATGAATGATACCAGCCTCCGTTGCCACAATGAATGTTTTGACGGAAGTCTGCTCTTTAGTGTAACGTAACAAGCCACTTGTACTGCCGATGTAATCCGCACGCTCAAGCAATTGGGGTTCACATTCAGGATGCGCAATCAACTTTGCACTTGGATTGCTCGACATGAGCTTTGTAATCTTTTCATCACTGAAAATTTCGTGCACCATACAGGAGCCATTCCAAAGCTTCATGTCACGACCAGTCTTTTTGACTAGATACTTACCTAAATTAATGTCTGGCGCAAAAATGATAGGTTGGTCTTCGGGTATAGATTCAATGATTTGTACTGCATTTGTACTCGTACAGCAGATGTCTGTAAGCGTTTTCAGTTCCGCAGTACAGTTTATGTAACTGACCACAGTATGGTCGCTGTACTTCTCTTTGTACTTACGAAATAAATGTGGAGGACAACTGTCTGCCAGTGAACAACCTGCCTTCAAATCTGGCAGTAATACTTTCTTACTTGGATTTAGCATTTTGGCCGTCTCAGCCATAAAATGCACTCCAGCAAATACGATAATATCTGCTTCAGTCTTTTCTGCTTGTTGGCTCAAGCCCAGCGAATCACCAACGTAATCAGCGATATCTTGAATCGGGCCATCCTGATAATAGTGTGCTAGAATTACTGCATTCTTTTCCTTCTTGAGGTTTTCAATTTCAGCCGCAAAATCAAGTCCTGGATCAGCAAGAATATCGAGGTATCCTTTCCTTTCGAGATTAGCCGTTGCGCGAATTAAATCAGGAGTAAGTGAGCTCATGGACGGAAGGTAAGAGGTCACATTGATTCGATCCACCTGATGGGAAAGAAATAACGGTATTTGAACGAACTACCACTTACTAGGTTCGACACTTACGCCAATTCTCCACTTGTCACTGGCCAAGTATTTATCCTCATTTTTGATACGTATTGGGGCATGAAATCCAATCACGACTCCATTCGTGCCTCGAAATCCACAATCAAATTGTGCAAGGTGATAGACGCCACTGCTTTGACCTCCAGGCTCTTTTGATTGTCTCTTTGCGATCAAGCGGTCACCCGCAGGACCTTCAGTACCAATCAGTTCGTAGCTCATCCTAAAATAGATGCCTGCATGTTTGTTGTCGAGAGGATTTCGAACATTGAAGTCAAGCGTAGCAAAAGTGCCGACACCAAAAGCCACAAGATCTTCTTGTGTCGTCTCTGAGGTAAGCCCATCCTTTATGGTCATGCGATCGGCAATAACTCGCGTAATCAAAGGGAAGTAGGCTTTTGTCGTTTTATCTGCTCGATAGAGTAGTGGTATTTCAAGCCGAAGGTTTCCGAGTCCGCCATAGGTTAATTTGTCAATCACTTGCTGAGATATTGTCGTATCACGCTGCGCATTCGCTGTCGAACTTACTGTGAGGTTACTTATCGGTAAGGCCATCGAGAGTAGCTGCACAGAGGCCGATGGATTAGCAGTATTGCTCAAGGCAAAACTCGCTGAAGAAAGCGCATTGGCTCCTCCGCGACCATGAAAGAAAAACGCTGATTCCTTTAAAGAGCGAACAGGAAGTGGACCTTTGCGACTCGCTTCGCCTAAAAACATGTGAACTCCAAGAAAATACGAAGCAGCCCTTTGATTGAGTTCTGCATACTCATGAGCAGCTGTAACCAAAGAGGCGATTTCGGCCTCCTCGAGAGATACAGAGGTAGCTGTATCAATGAATGTACTAGTTGAAGCTAGGCTATTGCGCGTTGCGGGGTTATATATCGCAAACTGCTTTTGTTCTTCTTTTGTCAATAACGCTTCATCTGCATTGGCTAGTTTGAGGGCTGCATTCGTTCCCGATAGAAGTAAGGGGTTGTGATAAAGCGCAATACTCGCATTACTCGGTAACGAATTTCTTGAGAGTTTGCTTAGTAACTCATGGTTACCAAATTGAGCACGCCTCAATAGATCCCTCAAAGCAGAAGCTTCTACTTCTGTAAGAGAGCCTTTCAATTGAAGTTTTGACATCAGGACTGTGAGTGTATCAACTCTTCTGAGGCAGCGCGATGCTGCAAGGTGAGCCCTCACTGGCACTATTTCAGCCTCAAAATTTTCGAGGTTTCGATAGGACTTTGTTTTACCGCTGTTGTCTATATAAGTGCTCTCACCAACTTGAGTCGAAAAATAAGGCAGCTGGGCTACAGCAGGACAAATATGGACGGCGCTCGCCAACACTAGAAAAACTACACGCATGGAAAAATTTATGTGTAGTCGATTTAGTCAGACAGCATCAAATTATCAGGTAAAAAAAAGGGGCGTCCACTAGGAACGTCCCTTTTTTTAATAATGGTGCGCGTGTTAAAATTTACTCGTGCTCTGCGGTATATTAAGGCACAAGAAACTTGAGCAATTTAGTCTCTCCGTTGTCCCTTCTAGCTTCTAAGATGTATACACCTGTTGAGAGAGGATTGGTTACTGTCAAAACAGACTTTCCTTCAACTTGGGGTCCCCATGATTGTAAAAATTGACCATTTGCCGTAATCAATCTCAGTTCCATCAGGCTTGCTGGCAATTGAATTTCTAAGTTGCTCTTATTCAAAGTTCTTGCTGTAAAAGAATCGAGTAAGTCATTCTTTGAATTTACTACTATGACGTTACTAAAATCTTCGGAGCCATCATGGTCTACTTGGCGGAGTCTATAATAAGTCGACGCTGCGAGCGGCTTTTGATCTAAATAGAAGTATGATTGCTCATCATTAGGAGTTTCTCCAGCTGCATGCGTTGAGTTTTGCCGGAAGGAGATTCCGTCCTCACTGTGTTGCAGCTCGAAAAAGGAATTTTCCCATTCGGATGCAGTTTTCCATTCGATGCGATTCCCTTTGTTTTGAATATAGCTTCCGCTAAAACTGATTAATTCAACTGGTAGAGGAACGGAAGGATTGACCGATAAACCAAATGAAGAAAAGCCTGAATTAAAACTTGCTTCTAAATATTCGACCGGACCTACCGTGCCGAAGGTTGCAGGTTGCCAGTCTACTAGGAAATTTGCGTAGTTCGCTGGAGTGACCTGCCCAAAGCTTGTGGCTCCCGAAACTTTTGCAAAACCGGCATCACCAAGAGGCCTGCCTGTGGCTGTTTGCCAATCCAACAATTCTGAGGTACCATAAAACCATTTTAGATCGTACGATCCAGAACTGCCTCCTGAAATCGGACTAATGTTCATCGTTTTGGCGTAAGCAAAAGCAGTTGGATCTGTCGAGAAAAACGGATACGTAAGTTGAGAACTCGCATCACGGTCTACATCAATCAATACACAGCCATGATCTGTAGAAGAGGTATTTGTCAATTCTGCAATCACATTCAGGTTCGATTGATCTCTCACAGGGACTGTTTGATTCGGGCCTAAATAGACTTGCATCTGGCTCACAATTTCAGTGGATGCCTGCTCAGGAACTAAACCTGTAACCTGAATATTGTCCATCGCCCAATACCAATCAAATGCAGCATCGTAAGTAAAACGCAATTGGAAATCAACAGAACGGAAATTGGTCAAATTGACAACTGTATTTGCAGGGTTTGTGAAACTACCTATACTTCCGCCAGCTGCATTCTGGTTAACGATAGTAAACCAATTACCATTAAGTTTCACGTCTACTTTGGCAGATTCTGCAATACCTTGATTGTAGACCCTAAAATATTGGTCGAAGCTTAGTTCGAGTGTCGTCGCCGCAGAAACGTCTATTGAAGGCGTAAGGAGAACCTCATTCATCGTCGTACCACTCCCTGCATCGTCAGAGTCTGCGATTACAAAATCAGTCCCATTGAGAGATGATCCCGATCGAGTACTGACGGTTTCCCATGTATCTGTAGTAGATCCTCCATCGATAACTTGCCATGAACTCGGAATTCCAGTATTGAAAGATTCAGATAAAAAAGTGACTGGCGTTGAACTTCCAATAGCTCTATCGTCGTCTAAGAAAGTTACCGTTAATGACGAATTCGTGCCTGGTAGAACGGTTGAACTACTTGAGAGTAAAGTGATAATCAGATCTTCAGTAACCTCAACAGCATCATCATTGAACACTCGTAAGGTGAAATCTGCAGTTGGAACCGCTGGTGTAAGTGTAACACTTCCAGGACTAAGTATATAATCAGCACCATCTGCTGTTCCAAACGTAGAAGTACTTACGGTCACTGGACTTGTGATCGTCCCCGTGGTAGTTATAGAAAGTGTAACGTCAGTATACTCTCGGCAGGCAAGTGGGGTTGTGCCTGAAGCTTCATTCACATCTAGTGTTCCAGTTAATCCAGCAAATTCAATTGATGGCGGCGCTGGAGCGATATAACCACCTGATTGATAAAGTGTAGAGCCTCCGCCGATTGGATCTAACCAATCTTTTAGCCTTCGTTCAGCCTGGGTTGCAGTTCCGTTATTCCAACTATAGGCAATTTTTCCATAATAACCTGGATCGTTTGCTGGATTTGAGCAATTGACAGCTGAACCCCCATAGAGTTGCCCAATGACCACCCCTGTGCTTTCAAAAAGTGGTGATCCACTAGATCCTCCTTCGGTCACCGAGTGTCCATTGGTTGTAGCATCCCAACTGATGTTCCAATACGACCCCGCCGGATTCCCTCCGAAAGTAAAGCTAACTGGAGCGATGCTATGCGTAGCAATCTTCTTATAATCTCCTGCTGGGTGGTGGATTCCTACACCGCTACTCGCAGGGGTTGCATTTGCATTAAAACCATTAAAGAAAACATTGTACTGCGTATTAGGATCTTCCGTAAGCTCAAACAAAGCAAAATCGCTATCGCTATCATTTGCTTTTAAAGTTGCTCCTGTTGTCGTCTGATTGCTAGTAGTTGCTGAAGTTTCAGGACAACCAACTCGCTCGTAATTCCAATAAAAAACATAGTTTGGAGCATTAGGATTGCTGAGTGCATCTAGTGTACCTATACAGTGGTCGGCTGTTAAAAAGTAGGGCTTTCCGTCCTGCGAAGTATTGTTTAGCAAAGAACCTGTACAAAGACCAGATCCATTTATTAATATTCGAGCAACACCTCTTTTTTGATTTTGCCAGTTGTTTCCTTCTGGAGAGCAGTTAATATTGACTTGACAGGCTCCAGAAGGACGTTGAGCATTTTCTGCGGCGGATAAAACCTCAACCAAGCGATAAGCGTGGCCTATTTGAGATATGGTTAGTGAAGATTGTCCTCTCTGGTTTTGCGGCTCAAATATTTCAACGATCGCTTGATCTCCGTAAATAAGTGCAGTTGCGAATTTGCGTGAATCTTTATTGTTGAGCTCTGTAAAAGCGCCGATGGTCTCACCTGTTTTTGGATTGAAGACATGCATCGTCGCTCCGGAGGGTAGGAAGAAATCTTCATATAGAAGCGAAATTGCTTGGGCTCCGGTTGCAACTATATGCAATTGCCAAATACGATCACCATTGGAAAGCGTTGTCCAAGTACCGTCTTTTAAAGAATATGCGGTTGGAAACGGATAGGCAACTCTTCTGGGTTGATTGTACTCATCTTCGAGCTCATCTTCCTGATCTATAGCAAATCTATTTATCGATGGCGTTTCAACAGTCACAGCAGCTTGAACTGTGTGAGAAAGGCTTTTAGGAGCAATGGGTTGACTTAATTGTGCCGTGGAAGTCGTTGAGCAAAAGGTGAGGAATGCTAGTGTTGTAGATAGCCAAAGAAGTAGTCTCAAAAGAATGGGCTTTGGTTTATTCGCGAATGAAAACTGCGCGTCGATCAAATATACTTAACTAATGTCCTACTAATAGAGTAGGATGCCCAACAATACCCTCATGAGGGAACCAATGTGAAAATTATCTTCAGAGCAAGTGCCCGAATACTAAGAGTCTACTTGAAGAAATTCTAATCAAAACTCTGGTTGGCAGACGCTGCATCGTTGACCAACTCTTGGTATTCTGTAGGACTTAAACCGTCCATGCAATAGTGAATTGGATTCACATGCTTACCTCTATTGTGTACCTCATAGTGACAATGAGGGGCTGTTGAAGTTCCAGTACTTCCTACTGCTCCGAGTACCTCACCGCGTTTTACGCGTTCTCCTCGTTTCACATCGATTCGACTCATGTGTCCATAGAGGGTTTCGTAACCATAACCGTGGTCGATAACCACGTGCCATCCATATCCCGAACGTTGCTTGACAGCCTTTTTAACAACACCATCTCCTGTTGCCTGAATAGGTGTTCCCTTTGGAGCGGTAAAGTCCAGCCCCTTGTGCATTTTACGACGCTTGTAGATTGGGTGAATTCTGTATCCAAACCCAGATAGAAGGCGAATATTCCTGGCAAGCTTATCCGATCGAATAGGTTTAATCGAAGGAATACTAGAAAGCATGAGCTCACGATCCTCTGCCAATCCGATGATGGTGTCAAGGCTCTTACTCTGTAGCACAAGCTGTCGCTTTAGTCGCTCTGCCCGAGATTCAGCAAGATCGATTAATTGCTGTGTTGAACCTCTGAACATTTCACGGTCATGGCCACCAGAGCCGCTTGCCCAAACATCTTTATCGATTGGCTCCATGCCGAACACCATGCGGTGGGCACTTGCATCACGCTCCTGCACATTTCCAAGCACTTTGGACATCGTCATGATTTCCTCATTCAAGCTCTCGTAGCGACTTTCCATGTAAGAAAGGTCCCGGGCAATTGCTTCTTCGCGGTGTGAAGGGAAATACTTGTATGCGACTGTAGTTAGTACCGCAGCGGTCCCGAGCACTGTAAAAAACAGGCCCAGATAACGCAGCGCCTTGACCTTTGAAGGCCTTTTGTAAACCTCGTACTGTAACGTTTGAGGATTGTATACAAACTTCTCTTTGCGCTTACGCATGCTAGTGTTGTGTTTAGCAATAGGCCAAAAAAGACCTTCGTTGTCTAGACTTTCAACTCGCTAATTTACTGGTATACGTTGAAACAGCAAACTAATGGTTCATTTCACTCTGAAAAATCAAAGACTTTCATTTTGAAAATCGTGCAAAACGAATCTTTCACCTGCTCAATTTTTAGCACACTTCTAATGAAAGAATCTACGACCTTTGCGCTGCCTTTGGATTGAAGTAATCAACTCATTGCGAGGTAAAGCTATTTCGGGAATTCCCTTTTTTAGCTTTCGCCAAAACTTGGGACGTCGCTTAGACGTAAAGAAACTGCTTAATACAGTAAAATGACTGCACCAGAAATTCGTCAGCAATTCCTCGACTTTTTTGCCGGGAAAGGCCACAAAATCGTTGATTCAGCCCCCCTCGTTAATAAGGACGACCCCACGCTGATGTTCATCAATGCAGGAATGAACCAGTTCAAGGATTACTTCTTGGGAACCAGAGAGCCAACTACAAAACGAATTGCCGATACTCAACGATGTCTTCGGGTCAGCGGGAAGCATAACGACCTTGAAGAAGTTGGACGCGATAGCTACCACCATACGCTATTCGAGATGTTGGGCAATTGGAGTTTTGGTGACTACTTCAAAGCAGAAGCAATTGAGTGGGCCTGGGAATTACTTACCGAAGTATATAAGCTGGATAAGGACCGCATCTATGTTTCTGTTTTTGAGGGGGACAAAAAAGATAACCTCCCCGCAGA
>CALDTK010000099.1 GCA_937924035.1 uncultured Saprospiraceae bacterium
TCTGCGCGAAGCAATTCGAGCTTTGAAAAATTAGTTCCTCCACCAGCTGCAAATTCTACTGCTGCCAAAGGCATTTTAAGCAAGGCTTTGAGGGATTCAATACCCATTCCTTGGCCAACCTCCTTGACGATGATTGGTACATTAATTTGGTCGAGTACCGTTTGAATCGTTTCCAAAGGAGGTAGCATGAATCGATCACCCTCTGGCTGCAACCACTCCTGTAGTGGATTGACATGAATGATCAATCCGTCGGCCTTGAGTAATTCGAGCATCTTTTCGACACGCCACATTTCTTTCTCCGTGATCAAGGTCTCGAGTTGCGCTATACCTAGGTTAGCAAAGAGCGGTTGTTTGTCGCCAATCAGCGCGCGCATGTCAAAATCTGCAAAACGATCGTCGTCGTAAAGAAGAGGCCTGCAAGAACCGAGTCCCATACCAAAACCAAACTCGTTGCAAGCACGCGCTAGGTTACGGTTGATGACTCGTGCCTTTTCAGTACCACCCGTCATGCTTGACACCCACATAGGTACTTTGAGCGTGAAGCCAGCAAAGTTGGTTGGCGCTAATGAACCTGGTTGGGGGTGAGCAGACAAAAGCGGCTCGTATGAAAACCGTGCATCAATCTCCTCACCAGCGACTTGTGAATCGAATGCAAGTCGAATGTGATCTGACTTGCGTTCTTGAGCAGTAGGATCACTGTCAATAGCATCAGATTGCGAAGGTCCAGAAGAGGTTGAAGTAGGCACAGACATGTCTTGAGTAGACAAAGTAAAGCGGTCGATGTTGAACAACAGGCTTGAACGGCGAAAAAATCTTGGTTAAGCGCTCGTTAAGTGGACCTGAGCTAAAGAGGTGATTTTGAGGCCGTTGGTAAAAGTTGAGCGAAAATTTGACTGTTTTTCAGGCAGTTAGCTTTCGCAAAAACAAAAATAAAGTAGAAATAGGCTTGCGAAATGTGTGGAAAAGGGTACTTTTGCATCCGCTTAAGAGCGCAAGCTGGAAAAACATCTTTTTTCTGGTTTGATCATGTTTTGAAAATTGAGTCTGTGAATACCCTCAGCTACCGTACATCTAACGCCAATAACGCGACTGTAGAGCGCGCTTGGTTCGTAGTAGATGCTGCTGGACAAACCGTTGGACGTCTCTCATCGAGAGTTGCTTCGGTTTTACGCGGCAAGCATAAGCCTTCGTACACACCACACGTCGATACTGGCGACAATGTGATCATCATTAATGCTGATCAAGTTGTCTTTACTGGTTCGAAAGAAGTACAGAAGACATACCTAACTCACTCTGGCTACCCAGGTGGTCAGAAGTCTAATACTCCAGAGCGCATTCGTGCAAAGCATCCTGAGCGTATTCTTGAAACTGCCATTCGTGGTATGCTTCCAAAGAACAAGCTTGGACGTGCGATGTACAAAAAGCTTCATGTATACGCAGGTGCAGAGCATCCGCACGTTGCACAAAAGCCAAGCGACCTACCTAGCTAGGATCGTATTGGTTAATCGTGTTTTGCTAAAAAGCTAAAACACTCACTTCCACTCGACAGTAAATTCCTCCATGGATACCATCAACGCCATTGGCCGCCGTAAAGCTTCCGTCGCACGTGTATACTTGCGTCAAGGCTCAGGCAACATCAAAATCAACGGAAAAGAAGTCAACGAATTCTTCCCGCAAAAGCACATCGAATACAAAGTATCGCAGCCACTCCACACCGTGGAAGTTGCCAACTTGTATGACATTATCGTCAACGTCAAAGGCGGTGGCTTTAAAGGTCAAGCAGAAGCCACTCGTATGGCTATTGCTCGTGCACTCGTAAAAATCAACGAGGAGTACCGCTCGCCACTCAAGGCCGAGAAGTTTCTTACCCGTGACGCACGCGTCGTGGAGCGTAAGAAGTACGGTAAGCCTAAGGCACGTAAGAGCTTCCAGTTCTCTAAGCGTTAGGACTTGTTTTTTGCTTGGAGTGTCAAATCACTTCGGGCCGGAACCCATTCTCTCCCCTTCGGCAACTCGTTGCCCTTCAATTTTACTATCATGGCTAAGCCAACATATCAAGAACTTCTCGACGCAGGTGTACACTTCGGACACCTTAAGCGTAAGTGGAATCCGAAGATGTCTAAGTACATCTTCGCTATGCGCAAAGGCATTCACATCATCGACCTCAACCGCACAGGTGAGGAAATGGATCGTGCTGGACGCGCAATGAAGCAACTTGCTCGCTCGGGCAAGAAAATTCTTTTCGTAGCAACAAAGAAGCAAGCACGTGACGTGGTTGCTACTGTAGCTCGCGAGTGCAACCAACCATTTGTTACCGACCGTTGGTTGGGAGGAATGCTTACAAACTGGCAGACAATCCGTCGTTCTGTACGTAAGATGCAGTCGATCGACAACATGCTGTCTGATAAAAGTCTATCTTCTATCACAAAGAAGGAGCGCCTCATGCTTACTCGCGAACGCGAAAAGCTAGAGCGTGTTCTCGGTGGTATCTCTGAACTCAACCGTACACCAAGCGCCATTTTCATGGTGGACATCACGCACGAGCACATCGCTTTGGCTGAGTCTAAAAAGTTAGGTATGCGAACGTTTGCAATGGTGGATACGAACTCTGATCCAACTACTGTAGATTTCCCTATTCCTGCTAACGACGATGCTTCTAAGTCTATCGAAATCGTTTGCCGTTACCTCTCTGAGTTTATCAAGGAAGGTATGAGCGAACGTGAGACACAGAAAGCTGAACGCGAATCTGCAGCAGCAGCTGAAGCGGCCGAGGCTGCAGCAGCTAAGAAAGCAGCAGCAGAGGCTAAGGCAGCAGCGAAAGCCGCTGCAGAAGCGGCAAAAGCAGAAGCTCCAGCAGCTGGTGATACGCCCGCAGCAGAGTAGATTTTTCTCCCATTTTGACCAATCGTACAACTACGTGAGGTCCTCAACTTAACAATACGCTTATCATGAGCACTGTAGCTATTTCAGCAGCCGACGTCAAGAAGCTTCGCGACATGACTGGTGCTGGTATGATGGATTGTAAGAAAGCCCTCAGCGCAGCTGGAGGTGATCTCGAAAAAGCCATCGAAGAACTTCGTAAAAGAGGTCAAAAAGTCGCTAGCAAGCGCGCAGACCGCAACGCCACCGAAGGTGTAGTCATCGCAAAGATTAACAGCGATCACACCCGAGGAATCATTTTCAAACTTACCAGCGAGACTGACTTCGTTGCTAAGAATGATGATTTCGTTGCTATCGCACAGAAAATGGCAGATCAACTTCTTGCTGCTTTCCCAGCTAACCAAGAAGCAGCCCTAGCTGTAGACTACGGCGAAGGAATGACCATCGGAGAAAAAGCAACCGAGCGCACAGGTGTTATCGGTGAGAAGATCGAAGTCGTTGACTACGCATCTCTCGAAGCTCCTCTCGTTATTGACTACAACCACATGGGCAACCGTGCAGGTGTACTTGTAGCATTTTCGAAAGCTTCTGACGCGTTCATCCAACCAGGTCGCGATGTAGCGATGCAGGTTGCAGCAATGAAGCCTGTAGCTGTCGATAAGGACGGTGTTGACGCTTCTGTTGTCGAGAAAGAAATCGAAATCGGAAAAGAAGTTGCACGCAACGAAGGCAAGCCAGAGGCTATGCTCGAGAAGATTGCAATGGGTAAGCTCAACAAGTTCTACAAAGAGAATACGCTTCTAAGCCAGTCATTCGTAAAGAATAGCAAGCA
>CALDTK010000100.1 GCA_937924035.1 uncultured Saprospiraceae bacterium
TGAAGTTGTTGCAGGACGTGAAGTGCTTTCCTCAGTCAACATTATTCCTATAATAGCTGTCGGCTTACTCGCAATTCTCTTTTTCTGGACTCGTGGTCGCTCAACAACAACGCACTAATCTTTAAGCTCTCAACTTCACTAAATGAAAAAGTTTCTCTACCTCTCAGTCTGCATACTAGCTATATTCTTTGCCGCCTGCAATGACACTACTGAAAAGGTTACTGAAGTCGCTGACCAAGTCACAGAAGCTGCTAACACAGCGGTGAACGATGTCACTGCCAGCACTGGCTTTAAAATTAGCCTGGCCCAATGGTCACTTAACAAAGCTTATCGCGGAGGAGAACTTAATCCTTACAAATTTGCAAAGCATGCAAAGGACATGGGGTTCACTGGAATCGAGTATGTAAACCAGCTTTATAAAGACGATCTTAAAGATGGTGACGCCCACGGCCCTTCAATAATGAAGCTTTTTGCGCAACTAGATAAAGCTGCTAAAGATGAAGGTATTACCGAAGTCTTAATCATGATAGATAACGAAGGCTCTTTAGGTGATACCGACGAGGCAGCAAGAAAGAAGGCTGTTCAGAACCATAAATATTATATCGACGCTGCGACAGCAAGCGGGATTCCTACTATTCGTGTAAATGCTGCAGGAAATGGGACAAAGAAGGCCGTTCGAGACGCAGCCATTAAGAGCTTAAGTGAGTTAGGAGCTTACGCCAAAACGCGAAACGTCAACGTTGTGGTCGAAAACCACGGTGGATATTCATCAGATCCGCAATGGTTGGCGAGTATCATGTCGTCTATTCATATGACAAATGTTGGAATCCTGCCTGACTTCGGAAACTTCTGTCGTACTCGAGATCCTCGAGGATATGAGTTCGGCTGCGTGGATGAAGTGCCTCTTGATAGTACTTATTTCGCAGTGGGGATGTGGATGCCATTCGCACATGCCGTAAGTGCTAAATCTAATGGGTTCGACGCTGAAGGGAATGAAGTTAAAATTGACTATGCTCGAATGATGGACACCGTTCTTGCACACGGATATTCAGGATTCGTAGGCGTGGAATTTGAAGGTAGCGAACTGACAGAGAAGGAAGGGATATTAGCTACAAAAGCTTTACTAGAGCGTCAGCTTCCTCAGTAATGTAGATACCTAATCTTTCGGAATTATGTTATTAGCTTTCGCTAAAACCGAGAATCGGTTTTGGCGAAAGCTTTTTTTTTCTAAATTATTAGGCCAAACCGTATTCGAAAACCACTATGTTTTAACCTAATAGTTGTCGGGCCATTCCAACCATCTTGAGTTATTTTTTCTCGATTTGTAAGCCATCCTAGCGCTATGAATCCGCGTAGCTGAGCGTATCTGCCGAGACGAGGTTGGAAATCCAACTCGCCTCCATAAATGTACCCAGTATACTTGTCAGACCGAATAAATTGACCACGATTAAAATTACTAATCGAAGGGCCTAAGAGTAAATTAGCTGACCATTTTCCTAAAGAATTATCATGTCTTCGAATAGCCTGGTAACCAAGCTTCAAAGTTGGAGAAACTGTACTAGATAGTGTATTTGTGAGTAGTAAGTTTGAACCTATTAAAAAGCCCCGGTTGTTTACGTGGTGGAATCCAACATCTGCTGTCAATGCATTGCACCGGCATTGACTATCGGACCCCCAAATGGCAGCTCCTACCCCTGTTTCAAAGTACCACCCTTCTGCTGGAATGCTCTCGAGCGGGAATGCTTCTAATCTTGTACGTTGAGCTCCTTTTCGCTCTTCTATTGTGGGTTTTGGAGGTTTTGGCGGAAGCACGATCTGCGCATGAATAACGGTTGTGCTGGTCATCAAAACTAGCCAGAACAGGTAGGTTTTAATTGCCATACTTTATTCGCTATGGTTAGAGACAAGTGTTTGCCGCCACGCGAGAAGTAGGACTGAGCTCACCGGTAGAGGATATGCTGAACTGAGATAAATGCTCTGCACCTACCGTAAGCAATATGTCTCCAGCAGCGTAAGGTAACACCGCAACATCCGTCATTGAGACCTCATCGAAAACTTGGAGTTGACGCTGAGCCACAGTTGGGAAGGAACCCCCATCAAGATCAAAAACTTTTAATCCAGCATCACCATCGCATAAGTAAATAGTACCATTATAAAGTGCGACACCGCGGGGGTTATTCATATTAGCACTTGTTAATTCTACGGGATTTGATTTATCAGAAATATCAAGAACATACATTACGTTTAAAGATGTATTTCCGCAGTCGCGACCATCTCTAACTGTAACAATCGCAATGTCGTTTTCTACAGCCACTGGATCGCACCCTGTGAAGTGAGTGAAAGTGCTCAAGAAAGCCGGTACACGAGCGTTTTCTAAACTATATGTATGCATACCTGACTGAGAACCGACGTATAGGAATCCATCACGAACGATTACCGTTTCCATACCAAAAGTTTGTTGTTGATTATTGGTATTTATCAGTAAATTATTTTCCATTGAATAGGTGGAAAGACGTGAAGAACCAATGACGTAAAGGAGATTACCACTAAACGCCATACGAGATATGCTTCCAGCTGTATTTACGCTAGAAGTGCCGAAGCCTCCAAAACCTGATGAATTCTCACCAGCGTTAATTGCGAAGTCACAGTTTTGGCAACCATCCCATTGTCCTACAATGCTTCCATCACAAGTTTGGGTAAACTCAACTTCCTGGTCTTCATAACCTACAACTACCGAGCTTTCATCGACGGGAAGTGTATTCTCATCTAGTAAAAAGTTGGGAGTCGAAGAAACAAGTCTTGCAGATTGGATTCCGTCCATTTCTAAGGTCACCAAGTCGGCATACGAATTACTGACCAGTTTACCTTCAATGAAGGCCATTTGGGTTGCCCCAGGAATCCTCAAAAACGCGACATTTTGTGGAGATTCTGGGCGTTGATTATTCAGAATATGATAGCCTTCATTTAGTCGATTCATGAAAATGTAATCGCCGTAAGCATAAATGCCACCACCAACACATAAGTCAATTGCCGGCTCCAGGCCTATATCCTCCTGTATCTCTGCCCTATCAAGCGTAACAGGTACTGCGACCACCTGGGTCCAGGTCTGCTCACAAGAGTCTTTTTCGCACGCTGTAGCAAAGAGCATCGCCACCAGGCCAAGTAAAAAGTAGAATCTCTTCATACTTCTTCTAACGCACGTAATTATCGATTTGCTGCTTTCGCCAAAACAAACCGCGAGCGAATACCTCTAGTGCGATAAGCACCTAGTCTTGTAAGTGCAATAGAGGCTTACCGCGTCAAATACATACTGCGCTCACTGTGCAATTTGCGGAAGAATGGGTCAGTCAAATCCTTCACAAAGCGAATCTCCTCTCCTGTACTCTTCATCTCAGGTCCGAGCTGCTTGTCAACGTTAGGGAACTTGTTAAAGCTGAATACAGGAACTTTAATCGCATAGCCTTGAGGCTGTGGATCAAAGCGAATGTCTTTCAACTTCTTATGGCCGAGCATTACGTGAGTTGCATGCTTCAGATATGGCTCTTGATAAGCTTTAGCTATAAACGGAGTCGTTCTACTAGCACGAGGATTGGCTTCAATAACATACACTTTGCCTTCCTTGATCGCGAATTGAATATTGATCAATCCTTTGATTTTGAGGTCTTTAGCCAGGCGATGAGCATACTCTGTCATCGTTGCAAGCTCCTCAACGGTAAGACTGTAAGCCGGAAGCACTGCTGAGGAGTCACCCGAGTGAATACCAGCAGGCTCTATGTGCTCCATGATACCCATTACATGGACATCCTCGCCATCACAGATTGCGTCAATTTCTGCCTCTTTTGCGCGATCTAAAAAGTGGTCGATGAGCACTTTGTTATCTGGCATGTGCTTGTAGATGCTAAGCACGTGTCGTTCCAAGTCGTGGTCATTAATCACAATGCGCATGCGCTGTCCACCAAGAACATAGCTCGGTCGCACAAGAACGGGGTAGCCAACTTCATTAGCCACACGGACAGCTTCATTTACATCATCAGCCACACCATATGGAGGATATGGAATGTCAAGTGCCTTGAGCCGGTCTGAGAAACGTCCTCTATCCTCGGCAAGGTCCATCGAATCGAAGCTCGTTCCGATAATGTTCACCCCTTTCGCTTGTAGCTTTTCTGCAAGCTTAAGCGCTGTTTGACCACCTAGCTGAACAATTACGCCTTCAGGCTTCTCATGATCTAGGATCGCCTCTAAGTGTTCCCAGAATACTGGTTCGAAATACAACTTGTCAGCAATATCGAAGTCAGTAGATACTGTTTCAGGGTTGCAATTGACCATAATGGTCTCATAACCAGCTTCTTTTGCTGCCATTACACCGTGCACGCAGCAATAGTCAAACTCAATCCCTTGCCCGATTCGATTCGGGCCCGATCCTAGAATGACTACTTTTTTCTTATCGGTTGATACGGATTCATTCTCTGTATCAAAAGTAGAGTAGAGGTAATTTGTGTGAGATTCAAACTCAGCTGCACAGGTGTCGACAGTCTTGTAGGTTCTTCTGATCCCCAATGAATCTCTATGTGCTTTCACCTCTTCTTCCTCAGTGTTAAGGACATAGGCAATCTGAACATCAGAATAGCCCATCCGCTTAAGCTGCAGCATGCGCGCATGATCCACGTTTGTGATAACCTTGAGTCGAGAGAGTTCGTTCTCGGTATCTACCATCTCTTTGATCTGATTCAAGAACCAGTTATCAATCTTCGTGAGTTTGTGAATAGTCGAAACCGGGATCCCCAGGTTCATTGCATCCTTAATGCGGAATAAACGATCATCCTGTGCAGTTTCTAACCGCGATAATACATCGTCGATTTGCACGAAAGGCTTGTTGTCAGCTCCTAGTCCGGCGCGGCCATCTTCTAGACTTTGACACGCTTTCTGCAAAGCCTCTTGAAAGGTTCGACCAATGCCCATAACCTCACCAACAGACTTCATTTGCAGCCCTAGGTTCAAGTCAGCGCCAGGAAATTTCGAGAAATTCCAGCGTGGAATTTTGACAATAACGTAATCGAGCGAAGGCTCAAAATATGCACTCGTAGTTTTGGTGATCTGATTCTTGAGTTCATCGAGGTTATATCCAAGCGCCAGCTTAGCCGCAATTTTTGCAATTGGATACCCAGTTGCTTTGGAAGCAAGCGCTGATGAACGGCTTACGCGAGGGTTGATCTCAATAACTATAAACTCCTCTGTCTCTGGGTTTTGCGAAAATTGAATATTACATCCACCCGCAAAATTGCCCATCGCACGCATGGCGGTTATGGCCTGGTTCCGCATGTCCTGATATGCCTTATCAGACAAGGTCATTGCAGGAGCAACAGTGATTGAATCTCCTGTATGGATACCCATTGGGTCGAAATTCTCAACCGTACAGATGATTACCACATTATTGGCCGAATCGCGCAATAATTCAAGCTCAAATTCTTTCCAGCCGAATACGGCCTTGTCAATAAGTACCTCGTGTGTAGGACTCGCTTCAAGGCCTCTGCGAAGTAATTCTGGATATTCTTCTGCAGTGTGGCAAAATCCACCTCCATAGCCTCCCAGCGTATAGCTCGGACGGATTACTACCGGAAAGCCAATTTCCTGAGCAGCTTCCATTCCCTCCAAAAATGAGTTGGCAATCTTAGCGGGTGCACACTTTAGTCCAATTGACTCCATGTGCTTGCGGAACAAATCTCTGTTCTCAGCAAGATCGATTGCCTCAAGGTCTACACCAATCAATCTAACCTTGTGCTTTTCCCAAAGCCCAATTTTTCCAGCTTCAATAGCTAAGTTGAGTGCGGTCTGGCCACCCATGGTAGCGAGAACGGCATCGTATTTTTCATTTGTTAAGATCTCATCGATCGATTCAACCGTGAGAGGCTTCAAGTATATGCTGTCCGCAGTGAGCGGATCGGTCATGATCGTAGCAGGATTTGAATTGATCAATCCAACTCGAACGCCCTCTTCTTTTAAGGATCTAGCAGCCTGAGTACCAGAGTAATCGAACTCACACGCTTGGCCTATTATTATTGGACCAGAGCCAATGATGAGTACCGATTTTATTGAAGTATCCTTTGGCATATCGACAGATTTGGAGAGGTCAAAACCGCCGCGAAAGTATGGCCGCTTCTTTGGAGCATCGCGACCGTTTTTTCACAATTCACCAAGCCGTGCATAACATGCTAATTCACCATAGCGGTGACGACAGGATCGCTGTATACTTCTTCAACTAATTGACCTTCCACACCGTCCATGCTGATTGGTGTTACACGTCTTTTTATAAATGTAATCTTGCCTGTAGTTAGCGGCCAATCAGATACTGTTTCACGTATAAAAGTGAAAGCTCCTTCGTTTGGTGGTTTTGGACCTTGCATGGTAGCGAGCTTCGCCGTCCCATCATCGGCAAGAAATAGCGCTGAGAGAGTTTCGTTTGCTGCTAAGAAATCTTTCTTGTTTGTGTGATAAACCGTAAATCCAAAGTTCTTCGTTGGTGCTGGCCCCATGATAAGCGAGTCAAAAGGAGCTAACGTTCCAGGTATAGAAAGTTGTTTGCCTGAAGGAAGCTTGAATGAAAACACAGGTCCATCTACTGCTTCAGCTTTGGTGATGCCCTTGTAGCGAATGAAATTGTCATTGCGAAGGTCGTTTCGCATGCCACTGTTGAGGAAAGAAACTCCGCCGTCAACCATATAAGCGGTATCAACTTTAAGGGTAGAATCGCGAAGCGTCATCTTGGCCTCAGCAGTATATTGACTGGTATTCGCTTCATACCTGTAGTAAAGATCTGCTACTACATGAGGTTCATTGCTCACGCTCGGAACTGAACAGGATACGATCGCGGACAATAGGAGGAAGTAAAATGCTTTCATACAGCACAAAACTACGTTCCTTCGCGTCATGAATTCACCTAGGGTCCTGATTACTGATGATGTTCATGAAGTTTTGCCGAAAGGCCTAGAAAAACTGGGCTACAAACTCACCTATCGCCCCGATATTTCTCTTTCAGAAGTTCATGAGATCGTCCATGAGTATGAGGGCATGGTCATCAATTCCAAGATTTTGGTGGATGCTAAGCTTCTGGATAAAGCAAAACAGTTGCGTTGGGTCGGTCGTCTAGGCTCAGGTTTAGAGATTATTGATCAGGCTTACGCCAGAACTAAAAACGTAGCAATTCTATCGAGTCCAGCAGGTAATGCTCCTGCAGTTGGGGAACACGCCTTGGCTATGTTATTGGCGCTTTCCAATAAGATTTTGCTTGGAGATAAACAAGTTCGAAACATGAACTGGAATCGAGAGGCAGCACGTGGTTGGGAGTTAAAGTATCGCACAGTTGGCATCATTGGTTATGGCCATACGGGTCCAGCTTTCGCCAAAACCTTACGTGGGTTTGAAAATCCAATTTTAGCCTTTGATAAATACCGTGAAAACTATTCATCATCCACACCTTGGGTGACGGCTGCGGAATCTGCGGAGGAGGTTTTGGCGAAAGCTGATGTTTTAAGTCTACATCTTCCTTTGACACCAGAAACGATTAATTATCTCGACGAAAAAACCATCGCTTCGTTAAAGCCCGGGGTTATTATTGTTAACACTTCACGGGGGAAAGCAATAAACATAGACGTCTTGATAGAAGCTCTGAAATCTGGTCATGTAGCTGGAGCCTGTCTCGATGTATTTCCAAATGAGAAAACAATGACGTATACAGAAAATGAGAGAAAATTATATGCGCAACTCTCTGATTTTGAAAATGTAGTACTGAGTCCGCACGTGGCAGGTTGGACTGTAGAGAGTAAGAGAGATTTGGCCAAGATCGTTTTAGAAAAAGTAAAAGCTACAGTACAAATGGGCTAGACGATGCAAGCTTCATTGCATTGGAGACGACATTTTCCACTCATATCCGTCTGTCAGACGTCAGATAGGAATACAAATAGTGTCAGTTTAGAGGCAAAGCATAGGGAATAGGCTGGGAAACAAGTTAAGGTTTGGTTATCATTGCAGCGTTGATGAGGATTATAGTATCCCGATCAACGCTCTTAACTTTTCTACGCTGCATGAATAGGGAAGAGCGAGCAAAGCTCACATTCTTTTTATGCAGCTGCGACAACGACCACGTATGACTCGTACTCTACTCGTAAGTATATTTCTCATTTTCGGCGCTACGAGCGTCTTCGCCCAACAGACCATTTTTGGTGTGATTACCGATGAAATCGGTGATCCCGTCATTGGAGGCAACATTGCCGTTTATAACGGTGAATCATTCGTAACAGGATCTTCAACAGATATTGATGGTAATTATCGTATCAGTGTTGACCCTGGTGAATACGAGGTTGAATTTTCTTATGTTGGATACGACCCACAAAGACTCAGAGGTGTTGAGGTTTTGGCAGGTCAAGAGAATAACCTAAACTTTAGGTTTGAAGATGCAGGTGTCTTACTCGGAGAAGTTGTAGTTGTCGATTACAAAGCGCCCGTAATGGGAGTTGATGAGACTTCTCAAGGAATGACGCTTACTTCAAAGGATGTCAAGAAACTAGGTTCGCGTTCGATAAACGCAATCGCATCCTTAAGTGCAGGAGCAAGTTCTGCGGATGAGGGAGACGCCGTTAGCCTTCGTGGAGGTCGTACAAACGCCACTCAATACATTATTGATGGTATCCGCGTTACTGGTACACTGGTTACAGAGTCTGATATTGATCAGATTCAGGTGGTAACAGGAGGTGTAGAGGCTAAGTATGGTGACCTTTCTTCAGGAGTTATTTCTATCACAACTAAAGGACCTTCAAGTAAGTTCAACGGATTTGTTGAGGCAGAGACTTCACGATTCTTAGACGATTACAACAACAACCTTATCGGAGCGAGCCTCTCTGGTCCACTGATTCAGCGGACCTTGGCGAATGATGATAAGCAAACTGTTCTTGGTTATCGTTTATCTGGACGTTACACCTACAATGAAGATGACGATGCTCCAGCAACTGACATTGTTTACATCACGGATGAAACTCGTGAGCGCTTAGAGAATGAACCAATTCAACGTCTTGATGGTGGAGGATTCCTTCCAAGAGCCGCATTCCTAACTGAGGATGATGTACAAATTCTAGATGCGCAGCCGTTCGAAGAGTTTGAGCGTATTGACCTTTCTGGTAAGCTTGATGCTCGATTGAATGAGGCAATCGATGTAACACTTTCTGGAAACTACACGCGTCGTAACGATCGATTCACTCCGAGTGAAGCAAGCCGAACAGCAGATAACTGGCGATTACTGAATGCACACAATAACCCATACGATCTTAACCAGCTCTATCGCGGTAACTTCAGATTCCGTCACCGCCTTGGAAATCAAGCCTCTGTATTGGACACAAACAATACTAGTCTCATCAGCAACGCACTATATACTGTGCAGGTTGGATTTCAGAGAACAGATCAGCTAGTCCAAGACACACGTCACCAAGATCGCTTTTTCGATTATGGATACATCGGTGTATTTGAAAACGATAACGTGGCTACTTATGACACTGATATTTTCTTAAATCCGATTACGAATGAGCTCGACGTAGAATTCACGCACAACGGTTACCGAAATACTTTCCAGAGCTTTACTCCTGGTACTCAGAA
>CALDTK010000101.1 GCA_937924035.1 uncultured Saprospiraceae bacterium
GGCTTCCTTCCGATCAGTCGCCAGTATGATCCTTACAAGGCAACAGAAGCTCGAGATCCGTCACTTGCTGGAGATAGCCGCCCGACAGATGTACTCAACCGAAGCTACCGCAACAAGATGGCGAAGGTGAGTAATGGGACAGACCTGAAGCTAGTCATGGACACGAAAAAAGCGATGGGCGATAAGCCAGTGATCGTGATCCTTCAAATGGATAATCCTACGGTTGTTGCGGAATTCGAAAGTCAAATTGAAGGACTCGTAGTTGACTTCGGTGTACAGCGTCAAGCAGTACTCGATATCATCACTGGTAAGGAGACGCCAACAGGCTTGCTTCCACTACAAATGCCCGCCAACATGGTGACGGTCGAGAAGCAATTCGAAGATGTGCCGCACGATATGGAGGTACACGTTGACAGCGAAGGCAATGGCTATGACTTTGCTTTTGGGCTCAATTGGGATGGTGTAATCAAGGATGAACGTGTGGCACGATACAGTCGGAAGTAAACTGATCAATAATCTTCGTTCTTTTACAGCACAACACGATTGATGATGACTAGATTTTTCTCTCTCCTTCTCCTTATTCTCTGCTTTGCCGCTTGTTCAAGTGGTGGGGACAAGTCAGCTTCCGCTGAAACCGAAACTGTACCTGAAAAGATCACCGCCGCAGACTTTGGAGGTCTTGCACTCTACACTCTTCGTGATACCATGGCGGGTGCGCCGCGAGAAGTATTGCAGGCTGTAAAAGACATGGGCTATGCCTACATTGAAGCTGCGGGCTACAAGGACGGAATGTTCTATGGCATGTCTCCGGCCGAATTTAAAGGGTATCTGAATGAGGTTGGTCTTGTAGGTCTCAGTACACATATGGCAGGCACAACACCAGAAAATATCGATCAGATGGTAGCCGATGCTAAAGCGGCAGGCTTTACCTACTTCGTTTTACCGATCCCGCCGATGGGCGCATTCAACTTTGACCAAGCGACCATGTCAATGAGCATGACCCAAGATGCCAAAACCGTGATGGCCAATATCAACATGGTTGCAGAAAAATGCGCGGCGGCAGGGTTGAAGTGCCTCTACCACAACCACGATTTTGAGTTTAAGCCAGGGGCGGATGGCATTGTACCAATCGATTATTTCCTCGAAAACTCAGATCCAGCCATACTTAATTTCCAGATGGACCTCTACTGGGTTACGAAAGCTGAGGCTAATCCAGTGGCGTATTTCGATAAGTATCCAGGTCGTTTTCACGGATGGCACGTCAAGGACATGGATGAGGAAGGACGTTTCGCTCCTGTTGGAGAAGGTACCATCGACTTCGCTCCTATCCTTGCGTCGAAGGAAAAGTCAGGCATGAAGTTCTACCTCGTAGAGCAGGATATGTGCTTTGAACTAGATCCTATGGAGGCCGTAAAAATTAGCCACGAAGGATTGAAAGGCTTTGGGTTTCAGTAGATCATTGGCCTTCTCAAAACGAATGCTATGAAGTATTTTCTAGTCCTCAGCTTTTGGTTTATTGCGGCACCTAGCCTATTTACTCAGGTCACTCAACCTCGAACGATCATCACAACCGATGGTGAAATTGACGATGTAGATTCATACATCCGGATGCTGCTATATGCAAATGAATTTGAGATTGAAGGGCTCGTCTATAGTAGTTCCATGTGGCATTATAAAGGAGATGGACAAGGAACAACCATGGTGTCTGAAATGGAAATGACCCGTGAGATGTATGGTGAACGAACTTCGCTACGCTGGCCTGGTACAACTTGGATGCATGAGCTGTTAGATGCCTATGAGCACGTCTACCCAAATTTGAGCAAACATGCGGAAGGTTATCCAACAGCTGTTTATTTGAAGAGCGTAGTTCGTATCGGCAATATTGATTTTGAAGGTGAAATATCGCGGGACACCGAAGGCTCAGATTTCATCAAAGCAGCTTTGCTTGATGAGGGAGACCCAAGGCAGATTTATTTACAGGCTTGGGGCGGCGCCAATACCATTGCGCGAGCCCTGAAGTCGATCGAAGAGGAATTCGGTCAGTCGGATGAGTGGCCTTTTTTGCGGAAGCGGATAAGTCAAAAGGCTATTCTTTATACCATCTCAGAGCAGGATGCAACGATCCGTGGCTACATCCAACCCAATTGGCCAGAGCTAAAAATTTTGTGGAATGGAGCACAATTTTGGGCGCTCGCGTATGGATGGAAAACAGCAGTTCCACAAGAGCTACATTCATACCTTGAAGGGGATTTCATGGGCGAGCACATTATCAATGATCATGGTCCGCTCACTAAAATGTATTACAGCTATGGTGACGGTCAGCATCAAGGAGGTGATCCCGAACACATTCACGGTGACCCGACTCGCATAGAAAATGCGCAGTGGGGTTCATTTGGGAAGTATGACTTCATTTCAGAAGGGGACACTCCTGCTTTCTTACATCTCGTAGATGTCGGACTCGACAATTTTGACCACCCACAGTTTGGTGGTTGGAGTGGGAGACTAATCCAAAAAGGGGCAAGCCTTTGGCAAGATGGTTCGCAAACTGAGGAATGGAATCCTTATTTCAAGGAGTTGGATACACGCTATGCACAGACGCGCTGGTTAGAGGCGATGCAATTGGATTTTGCCGCCCGTGCCGATTGGTGTGTCCTTTCGTATGAAGAGGCAAATCACCCTCCAGAAGTAACTCTTGAAGGTCCAAAAGTTCGTCATGTAAAGCCTGGTGAAGTTGTTCAGCTTACCGCTAAAACCGATGATCCGGATGGGGGTGAGCTGCATCACACCTGGTGGAGATATGCAGAAGTAGATACGTATCCTAAAAATGGAGAGGTAGGTCTGGAGTCTATCGCCAAGACCTTCACCGTACCTGCAGATTTAGAGTCTGGGCAAACCATTCATCTCATTTTGTCGGTAACAGATGATGGTGAACCTGCATTGACGAGATATGCTAGGTTAGTATTGGTGGGTGTTTAAAGACCAACTCTTTATGGTGTTTCTGCTACGTACGCATCCACCTTCCGCAGCATTGCCTTCTTCTCCTCTATTGACAACCAGCTCGACAAAAAGCTATTCTTTGCTAATTGTACGATCTCTGCCCGTGACAGGTCAAGCGCCTCGGCGGTAGCCATAAAGTTATCGGTCATATACCCGCCGAAGTAGGCTGGATCATCTGAGTTGAGCGTAATGAGCAGACCTCGTTCGAGCATCTGTTTCGCTGGATGGTTTTTCATGTCATCGATGACGCAAAGCTCCAAGTTGGACAGCGGACATAACGTCAACGGCATCTGCTCCTTCACGAGACGATCTACCAACGCATCATCTTCCAAACAACGATTGCCGTGGTCGATACGACACACTTTAAGTAGATCGAGCGCTTCATAGATATACTCGGCTGGCCCCTCTTCGCCAGCATGAGCAACAACGGGGTAGCCTTCAGCTCTAGCTTTCGCGAAAACCCGCTCAAACTTCGATGGAGGATTGCCGACTTCTGAAGAGTCTAAGCCGATCCCTGCAAAGTGCTTTTTGAAGGGCCGCGCTTCTTCGAGCGTGGCAAAGGCTGCCTCTTCACTCAGGTGTCGAAGGAAAGAAAGAATGAGGAAGCTCGTGATGCCGAGTCTCGATTTTCCTTCCTCAAGCGCGCGAACGATACCGTTGACCACAATTTTAAAAGGAATTCCTCGTTCGGTATGCGTCTGTGGATCGAAGAAAACTTCAACGTGTGTTACCGCCTCCGCAGCTACTTTCTCTAAGTATGCAATCGTTAAGTCGTAGAAGTCTTGCTCGGTGATAAGCACACTCGCGCCTGCGTAGTAGAGGTCGAGAAATTCCTGCAGATTATTGAAAGAGTAAGCTGCTTTGAGGTCTTCGACGCTCGCATAAGGCAGTTCAACAGCATTACGCGCGGCTAAGGCAAACATCAGTTCGGGTTCGAGTGACCCTTCGAGGTGCAAGTGAAGTTCGGCTTTGGGTAGTCCGTTGATAAATGTGCGGAGATCGGTTGTCATGCGTGCAAGGTGGAGGTATTTCGCCGAAATACGAAGAATGAGTTTGCGGTGTTGCTTTCATGATTCGCAAAACGTCGCAGTACGAAAGTGTCAGTTTTTGACTGATCGCATATTGCTTATATGAGATTGAAGGGATAGTCGATCCTGCGAGTAAAATGTCAAAACATGAATGGGTCGGATTTTAACTGATCGCATATTGCTTATATGAGATTGAAGGGCCGCCTAGTTCCTCAAACAAAACGCCGCAATACGAATGAGTCGGATTCTGACTGATTGCATATTGCTTATATGAGATTGATGGGATGTTCGGTTCTGCAAACAAAACGCCGCAATACGAATGAGTTGGATTTTGACTGATCGCATATTGCTTATATGAGATTGATGGAGTGGTTGATTCTGCATTTAAATCGTCGACATCGGGTGTAAGTTTTCTCGGTTCGTAGCTTCAATCGCAATTCGTAGAAATACGATCACCCACCTTCTCAACAGGCTAACATTACTCTTGCAAGTCCCCTCAGCTACCTAATCCTAACGCTTTGGATTTCGTACCTAGTAACTGTCGTACTCTTGTTGCGTAAAAAGTCTTGGAAGCGCCTTAACCTCAAGCTCATGTCAAACGATAATTCTAATTTCCTTACTCCTAATTCACGACCAGCGCCACAAACGCTAGGTGAATTTCTCATTGACAACCAATCTGATTTCCCGTTTGCATCAGGTGAGTTGACAAGACTTCTAAACTCGATCCGCTTGGCGGCCAAAGTGGTAAACCACAACGTAAATCAAGCTGGACTAGTAGATATTACAGGGGCTGCACAGAATATCAACGTTCAAGGCGAAGAGCAGATGAAGCTCGATGTATTTGCAGATGTGACCTTCATCAACACACTTACTAATCGTGAGATCGTCTGTGGAATCGCATCAGAAGAAAATGAAGATTTTATTGCTGTACCTGGTTCTGACGGCGGTCACAAGCAGCACTACGTTGTACTAATAGATCCGCTCGATGGTTCTTCTAACATCGACATAAACGCTCCAGTAGGAACTATCTTTTCGATCTATAGAAGAACTTCACCTCAAGGAACCCCAGTCACACTAGAAGATTTCCTTCAACCAGGTAATATGCAAGTAGCAGCTGGCTATGTGCTCTATGGTACTTCAACCATTATGGTATTTACGACCGGAAATGGGGTCAATGGATTTACACTCAACCCTGCACTTGGTACATACTACAGGAGCCACCCCAACATGCGTTTTCCTGAAAAAGGGAACATTTACTCTATCAACGAAGGAAAATATGCCACCTTTCCACAAGGAGTAAAAGACTACTTAAAGTACTGCCAAAAAGAAGAGGGCGATCGACCGTACACGAGTAGATATATCGGAGCACTAGCGGCAGATTTCCACCGTTCACTCATCAAAGGAGGAATCTTTCTGTATCCAGAGACTTCTAAGGCACCGACAGGCAAACTTCGTCTCTTGTACGAATGCAACCCCATCGCAATGCTTGCAGAACAAGCAGGAGGAAAGGCAAGTAACGGACACCAGAGAATCATGGAAGTGAAGCCTACCGAACTTCACCAACGTGTGCCGTTTTTCTGTGGAAATGCTGAAATGGTCGAGGATGTCGAACGTTGTATCGCCAAAGCGAAAAAAGCCGAGCCTAAAGCTTAAGG
>CALDTK010000102.1 GCA_937924035.1 uncultured Saprospiraceae bacterium
CGTGCTTCACCACTCATAAAGCCAGGTTCGCCGAGGGCCATGATGACCACGTCAGCTGTTTTAGCGGCAGCGATAGCCTCATTCATTCCTGTACGATCGGTCGTATTTGGGAAGACTTCCCAAAGGAAGTCTTGCTTCGAATCTTTCGTGAGCGTCGATGGCCCGTCCACTACATTGAGTCGCGCAACGTCATTGATCTGTGCTTCGATTGCATCAACCAAGGTGACGGCTGTATTTCGATTAGCGCCCAAGCTCCAAGTTCCTTGTGGTGAATCATCGTCGCTAGCCAAGTCACCGATGACTACGATTTTCTGGGTCCCCGTAGGTTTTAGCGGAAGCAAATTGCCTTCATTCTTCAAAAGAACAGCACTAGCTGCAGCCATGTCAATCGCAGCCGCTTTCATTTTAGGGTCATTCGCTACTACTGCGGCGCGTGTTGGATCACAGTTTTTATACGGATTGTCGAACAAGCCCAGTGCCATTTTTACGCGTAGAATTCTGCGAACGGCATCATCGATCACCTCTTCTTTAACCTGTCCATTCTTGACGAGTTTCGGTAGTTCGGTAACGTAAGCAGCCGTCTCCATGTCCATATCGCTACCAGCCAAAACTGCCTTCTCGGCTGCCCCCATGTTGTCTGCCACCGAACCGTGGGCAATCATCTCTCCGATAGAACCCCAATCGCTAACAATGAATCCTGGCCATTTCATGCCCTCCTTCAACCAACCACGTTGTAGCATCTTGCTACCCGTGACGGGCTGTCCATTGATGGAGTGAAAGCCGTTCATAAAGGTGGCACTTCCAGCTTCAGCAGCTGCTTTAAAGGGAGGCAGGATCTCATTGTGTAGCACATAATCACTTACCTCAGAAGCATTGTAATCTCTTCCTCCAGCGGCATAACCATAGCCAGCAAAGTGCTTAGCGCAAGCTGCCAGCGAAGTCGGGTCGCTCAAACGATTGCCTTGGAAACCTCTTACACGAGCCGCAGCTACGAGGCTTCCATAATAAGGATCTTCACCAGCGCCTTCGACGATTCGGCCCCAACGAGCATCGGGACTGACGTCGACCATTGGTGCAAACGTCCAATTGATACCATGTGCACTCGCTTCGATAGCTGCCCAGCGTGCAGCTTGCTGAATCATGTCTAGGTCGAACGTTGCGGCCTCAGCAAGAGGAACTGGAAATTGAGTTTTGAAACCATGAATGACATCGAAACCGAAGATCATCGGAATCTTCAGTCGACTCTGCATCGCGATTTCTTGGATTTTGCGTGACTCTTCAGCACCCGTAACATTGAGCATAGAGCCCACAAGACCTTGTTTAACTTGGTTGAATCGAGCTTCCCCACTTCCTTCTTTTGGTGGCGGACCGGTGAGGTCATAGAAACTGGTGTACTGATTCATTTGACCAGCCTTCTCTTCGAGCGTCATGACCCTGATGAGAGAGTCAATCTTAGCCTCTTGGGCAGCTGTTGTTTTAAAGGCTCCGACGTTTACAGGTCCGCTTTCGCTAAAACTCGCCCCATTGTTGCTCGAACTGTCGAAAATTATCGGCTCCTCAATAATAGTCGAAGCAACACCGTTGATGGATTCTGAAGGTGTTATTACTGCCGACTGCTTGGGGGTACAAGCAGCGAGAAGTAATAAGAGTGAGGTCTTCGCGATAAACACCCCGAATGATTGCGGTAAAGCTGAGATAGTACACATGGCGGTAAGGTAATTATGGAAGATGGGATTTGAGATGAGGCCGCTTAGATATTCTGGATAGAGAATCTTGTTATTGAATGTCACTCTTTACACGCCTAAGCATTCAGGTGTATGGCTAAAGCTTATTTAGTAAGTTTAGACCACGACCAACATCAAGCTATGACTTTTTTTACTCCTTTTAGATCGACAGGCCTCACTACAATAGTGCTTTGTTGCATGCTCATGAGCCTTTGTAATGTGAATGCGCAAAATGTAGGCGACACCATCTCCGTCAAAGCATTCAACTTCCAAAGTGTGTCGAGGGATACGACTATTCAGTTTCCTGACCTTGCTGGAGTGACCTATGAGAAGGTCATGCTGAAGTACACGATGCGGTGTAAAGATGGCTTGGTGTCGACGGCAGCTGAACGAAACAAAGGCTGTGGAGAGTGGGATTATTCCTGCAACACTTATTTGGTAGACTCCTCGAAGATCGAAGAGTTCCCTCAGATAACTGCTGATAACTATATCACCAATTGGACTGATGATTTTTTCGATTTTCGAGACAATCCAACCTACGATTTCTATCAGACGACCTTGCAGGACGTTGAGGTACTCAATGCATCCAATGAAGTAGCATCAACTGTAGGATCAGAAGTACTCCCGCTCGACATTGTAATGCCTACAGCGCAAACTGCCAGTAAATCTTACTTTCTCTATACGGCAGCAGAACTCACAAGTGCAGGTCTTTCAGCGGGAGAAATTGATGCTATTGGATTACCGGTTATTGCTTTTGCTGGGGAAGCGAACAATTTGCGCGTGAAGATCAAAGAGACTGCGCAGAGTAACCTCGATGATGGAGTAGAGCCAAACGGATTTCAAGAGGTGTATGCGAGCAACACCATTTTTGCGCTAAACCAAGTCAATAGACTACACTTTCACACTCCATTTATTTGGGATGGATCTTCAAGTCTCTTGATTGAATTTAACTTTTCGAATCTCGGTACTAATTCTGGTGGAACGAGAGTGGAGACAACGTCTACCTCAACGACAAAAGGTCTCATTGCAACGGATGAGCAACAGATATTGATAACCAATAATGGCTATATCGAGGTCGAAGGCTACAAAGGAATCGGCGGAGCTCAGAATAGAACCATTGAAGCTTGGGTAAAAACATCGACTGCTGGTACAAACGGTGAGATCGCAGCATGGGGACTCAATGCGGCAAGTCGCAAAAGCACGTTTAGGTTTTCAAATGGATTTCTCCGTTTTGAGAATGGGAATGGAGGTACCGTAGGAGCGACACAAGTGAATGATGGTGAATGGCACCACGTAGCTGTTGTTATCGATGGAGACAATTTGACTGACGTTAACTTCTTTATCGATGGTCAACTCGATGGCAGAAGTGCGATTGGCAATACTGTAATGAATACGGAGGCTGGTCCTGATGGATTTAATTTGCGCATCAGTCGAGGTATTAATAATAGATACCTAAATGCAGAAATTGATGATATCCGAATATGGGATACAAATCTTTCTGCTGCCACGATTGATGCTTGGAAAAATTTCAGGCTTGATAATACGCATCCTAATTACAGTAATCTCCAGCTTTACTATCCTTTTGAAGGAAGTAGCGCTGATGTGATCATCGATGAATCTGGAAATGATCGAGATGGGCGAATGATTGGAACTCGATATACTGTATCTTTCAATGATGGTCCAATTCTATTTAAGGCATTTGATAGAGTATCAATATCTCCAAACCTAACTTTTTATCAAGGAGATTATACGCTAAATACTACAGTGCTTTCCGTAAATCGACCAGTTGTAAGAACTCCACGTCACTTCCTCACAACACGCACAATTGTACCTGCACCAGCGGGGGTTATTGCAGATGATGTAGTTGAGGAATCTACGCCTATAGAGATTTATGGAATATTCTCAAATGTCTATGACGAAGCAACGGGGGCCTTCATAGAAGAAATTGAATTGACACCAGATGGTGAGATTGAAATTGATGAACTTTCATACTTCCGCCGTTTTCCGTTCTACAATGAGTTAGTGTCTTTTGTAACACCATATGGTATTGGCCTTGATTTTGGAATGGAAGGAAAATCTTGGTATTTCGATATGACCGATTACGTAAGTCTTTTGAAAGGGAATAAGCGTATTCAAATGACACTTGGTGGTCAAAACCAAGAGCAGATGGACCTTGAGTTTATCTATACGGTAGGTACGCCGCCACGAGATGTAGTTCAATATGAACAACTATGGCAGGGAACAAATCGCATTGGGATTGCACAAATCAGCCAGATTGCGAGTAATCAGAAGTTTGCAAGGATGCCTATCACTCTTGCATCAGATGCGGAAACATTTATGATCAAGTCTTCGGTTACGGGTCACGGGTCAGAAGGTGAATTCCCAGGGAATGGAGGACAGGTAACGCATAATCTTGCTTTAAACACGGGGACACTATCTAGCTGGCAGATTACCCAAGAGTGTTCAGAGAATCCAATCTATCCACAAGGCGGTACTTGGGTATATGACCGACAAGGTTGGTGCCCTGGTGAGCGCACACGCACAGAGGTTGTTGACTTTTCAAGTGATGTTTCGCCAGGAGAAACGGTGACCTTTGATTACTCAACTTCTGCTCCTCAGAATCCAACGGGTGATTATCGATACCACGTAGCGCATCAAGTCGTTGGATATGGTCCTGCGAATTTTCAGCAAGATGCTTCTTTGGTTCAGGTAATTGCGCCCAACAATTCTGCAGAATTTACGCGCGTCGGTACAGTTTGTGCCAACCCTCAGGTGGTGTTACGAAATACTGGAGCAACAGCGCTGCAAAGTGCAACCATTCGCTATTGGCTCAATGGATCGACCTCACCTCAAACGTATGAATGGACGGGTAATCTAGCGTTTATGGAAGAAGAGATTGTTTCCATTCCTTCAGCTCGCGAACTTTGGTTTGACATTCTAAATGAAGACAATACGTTTTGGGCAGAAGTGATTAATGCTAATGGAGCAGTGGATGATTATTCGAATAATAATTTGATTTCATCTTCCTTCGATTTTCCTCAGGTTTTGCCTAGCAAACTTGAATTTAGTGTCCGCACCAATGCTCTACCTGCTCAGAATAGTTACGAGATTTTCAATTCAGCCAATGAGGTAGTTGCTTCAAATACACTTCCTGCGGCAAATACGACCTATGCCGATGACTTGGATTTAGATCCAGACTGTTACCGCATTGTTTTTAGAGATACAGGTGGTGACGGTCTTTCATGGTGGGCTAATGCAGGTCAGGGAGTGGGTAGTGCTAGACTTCGTGATGAAGATCGACGTACGATTAAGACGTTTGAGCCCGACTTTGGTGGCGGATTTGAATATAGTTTTTCAACGGACTTTGCCGTTTCTGCTGAGGAATTAGCATTCTTAACTAGTATCGAAGTGTATCCAAATCCAACGAATGAAGTTGCCAATCTAATGTTGGAAAATACGGAAGGAGTAGATGTTGAGCTAGTCGATGTTTTAGGACGCGTACAGTCAATCTCTATCCTGGATCACAGTTCAACATCGATTCGTCTGGATGTGAGTGGAGTAGCTGAAGGAATTTATTTCATCGTCGTTCGTAAGGATGATTTGCATACTACTCGGAAGCTTGAAGTGCACTAAGAATTTCTCTTAGACACCGCTCAGCCAAGACCTGAATGCGTTGACGCGCTCACGTGCAACAACGTTGCTTAGACTAGGGAGCTCTGGTTTTAGCGAAAGCTTGAGTCGGTGATTAAGGTATGGGCTTGCCTTGACCACGCTATCGATATGCACGAGTTGACCTCTATTGATTTGGAACCAGTCATTGGGGTTGAGTTCTTCTGCTAGTCTAGAAATTGATTCGTTGACGAGGAGTGGTTTGCCATCTCTGCTTACGCCAAAACATAGTCTATCTTCAGAATAGAAGTGTGAGAGTTCTGAAATGGCCACTGGGACCATGGTGCGACCTTGTGTTGTGAGTATTCGCGATCGGTATTGAGGCTCTTTGCGATGAACCGCTGAGAGCAGCTCATTCATTAGTTTTGATTCAAATAAGGGTTTTTGCTGCTGTTCGAATCTGACAAATGCAGCTTCTAAATCTGTTTCTTTTATCGGCTTAAGAAGATAATCAAGACTATTAATTCGAAATGCTCTCACTGCATATTGATCATATGCCGTGATGAAAATTACTGGACAGTTGACTTCGATTTCTTCCCAGATGCCAAAACTTAATCCATCGGCTAGCTCAATGTCGCAAAGAAGTACGTCGGGTTGAACAACACTTAGGTGCTCAATTACCGCGCTAATTGTATCACATACTCCTACAACCTTTGCGCTTGGGCGAATTGCTTTAAGTAGGCTAGTAAGCCGCCTAGCCGCTGGGGCTTCGTCTTCAACAATGAGTACCCGCATTAGCTGGTTTTTTGTGCGGTGGAAAATGAAGTTGTGGGCGCCATTTCAAGGAGAGGCAAGGTTACTGCAAAGGTGTCCTCTGAGTCTATTATTACCACTTTTCCTTCGTTTAGATAATGGAAACGATTTCGTAAATTATCAAGTCCAAAGCCCGTAGAATCTATTTCTGATTTTGCCTTTAATCGCTTTTTATTAGAAACTGTGATTGATTGGTTTTCTGTAAAGATTTCTACAACTAACGGATGACTCAAACTCGCTTCATTATGCTTCACTGCATTTTCAACTAAAAGTTGTAAGGTGAGCGGGGCAAGGTGGAAATCTGCCAGTGCTGGATCAATGTTTTGCTTGACTTGAAGCCTTCCTTCATACCTGACTTCTAAAAGGTGTAAGTAGTCATCGAGCGCTTCAAGCTCTTGTGATAAAGAGGAATTAACGGTATGACGTAGTTCTAGCAAACGACGATAGGTAGCTGAAAGTCTGACCGTGAATTCTTGTGCAGCAACTGGATTTTCTGGTATGATGCTGACCAAGGTATTCAGGCTATTAAATAGGAAATGGGGATCCACTTGCTTGCGTAGCGCGTCAAGCTGACCTTCAATTTGTGATCTCAGAAGTCGTTCTTTTTCTAGCTCTGCTCGTTGGTACATACTGAAAAAATATATCGCTTCATAAATACCCGTTACTGATATAACGAGTATCATGCTTATTGGACCTGTTCTAAGGACGTTTTCAAATTTTTTCTCAGGATTTCTAAAAAGATCTTCCCAACCAACAAAATAGAGGCAGACAAGCTCAAAAATGATCACAATGGCTATTAGCCATAATACGGTAGTCGTAATGCGTTTAGCTGTCTTTTCTATTCCTGGAATTTTTTGTCTCCAGTGAAAGATTGTCCATCGAGAAATAACCCAGTAGGTTACCGTATAAAGTGCAGATACCGCCCAAGAAATCAAAAAATAAGACCAGCCAACCGTATGAGGAGTCTCTTTCAAAAAGAAGATGACAACGATGAGGCTAATCAACGGGATGCCGAGGAGCATGAAAAGCCTATCGTCAAAGTGGTTTTTAGCAGGATTATTCATTTGGATTTCTTAGCACGCTTAGATACTCGTACTGGTTGGTAGGCCAGCATTTTTAGCGTAAGCCAAGATAGTGGGATCGACGAGTTTTGTTCACGATTCTTGTCAGACATTTTGCTCATCTTTTTTTGCGGAGACGTGAAGAGTAAATACATCTGGCACTTTTAAAACTGAATGCGGTATAGAATATCAGGAAAGAATCCAGATTGGTATACCGTATTCACATTGCCTGAAGAGGAGTCGAATCGTTGGGAGAATACGTTCCTATTATTGGTGAGGTTTTGGAGATCTACAAACCACGTTTGAGAGATCTTCTTTTTCTTACCATTCATACGAAGTCCGAAGCGCAAGTCCGTTCGAAAGTAGTCGTCTATGTTCTCACTATAGGCGAGCGTCTCATTACGAATACCTCTACCTGCAGCGCGACTTGCATCTAGATCAAATGGTGTTATGGGTCTACCACCCGCGGCGGTGATTTTTGCGTCGACGGTAAAGGAGAGACGTTTTGCTGCGCCATCAGATGCTTTGCCAAAGGCCCATTCCCTACCGATTAGTAAATTACTTACCCAGCCATTGTTAAAGGCTGTTGAGCGTTCGATGCCATCTGATCCTTCATACTTGCTGCTAAAAATCGAACCTGTTGCTAAGGCATAAAAGCCTTGATTGAGTTGACGCTCTACGGTGAGCTCGACTCCGACATTCGTCCCAGTTCCTTCATTTACTAGATCAACACGTGTTGGAAAGCCAAAGTCAGCTCCAACGTTGAGTGTAGAAAAGCTACTTGGAGTCAGCTCAACTGGAATGTCGAAGAGGGATTGCCCATAAACCTCTGACTTAATTCTCCAGCGCGGTGCAGGGATGAATTCGATTCCTAGTACTCCTTGGTGAGATCTTGCTAACCCAAGCTCTCGATTATCAAGCGTTGTCTCTCCAGGTAAGGTCTCTTCCACCAGTAATATGGGTAGAGGAGCCTGTTGGCTATGTAACCCATAGCCCAAGGTGAATGTTACGGCCTTGGAAGATCTGTACTCTAGTGTTGCTCTAGGTTCTAAACTGAGTGCATCATTAAAGCCAAAGTGCAAGAGGTGAAGACCAACGCTTCCGGTAATGCTTTCATTAAAGCGATGTTTGACCTGTCCAAAGGCTTGGCTAGTTAAAAAGGAATCGTCATAGTCTCGATTTACCCGCAAATCAGGTAGCCCATCCCCATCCAAATCTGGATTATCTTCTCGATTGGTAAGGGTTGAGGTTATTGTATTCTGATCAAACTGAATCCCTGTTCGTAGCGTCGTGCGAGCATTAAACTTTTGATTAAAGTAACTTTTAACAGATAAGACATTTGTAACATCATCAATATCCACAAAGAGTTGTCTACCAAAATTATCTAAGTAATTGAATTGGGTGTATTCTCCGCCTGAATGTGTCCCAGCTATTGTCGTTCGGATGTAAGCGTTTTTGCCGACTATGTAGTTGTGGCGGACGCCCAATACGCCAAATATCGAGCGTGGGTAAGAGTCTTCGCCCTCATCTGCAAAGAGGTCTTCTCCATCAAGTTCACTCGCTAAAAAGTCTATTCGCGAAGTCCCACCAATTCCAAAGAGGCTAAACGTGCCCGCCTTCTTTGTAGGCAAGTCCATTTTAAAAGTAAGATCGCGATAGTCCGGTGTAGCATTTGTTCCGATGGGTATTCCTATCGTTTCGGCGAATTGAACGAAACTGTTTCGAAAGCCTAAGACAAAGCTTCCTCCGTTCTTACCTACTGGCCCCTCAGCCATGAATTCAAGGCCGCTGAAGCTGCCTGTTTGTACCATGAATTCGAAGCGGTCACGATTGCCTCGACGTAATTTTAGGTCGAATACGCCTGAAGTGGCATTTCCATATTCAGCGGGAAAGGCGCTTGTCAAGAAATCACTCGTAGCAAGCAAGTTTGGGTTAAGCGCGCTAACTGGTCCGCCGGTAGTCCCAAGGGTAGAAAAGTGGTTGGGATTTGGAATCGGTATTCCTTCCAATTGCCACAATAAGCCTGTTGGCGAGTTACCTCGAATGACAATATCGTTGCGTGAATCATCTGCTGTGGCAACCCCAGCGAAGTTGCTAGCTAATCGACTAATGTCCGATCGGCCACCAGCAAAGCGATTTACTTGCTCGACATCAATCGCTCGAACACTTACTGCGGCAAGTTCGTTCGCGGGTTCTCCGGCGCGCGAAGTTTTGGCGGATACCACAACTTCATCCAGTGAATTGATCTCTTCGGTTAGGTTTAGGTTGAGGATGCCCTCTTTGCCAGAAACGAGTCTCACGTTCGGAACGCTAATTGGCGCGTAGCCGATATAGCTCACCTCGATAACGTGGATGCCCACGGGTAGAGTCAATGAGAAACGTCCATCATAATCAGTAGTTGTTCCGTTCAGCTCATCACTATTAGCGACGCGCACGGTTGCACCGATGAGTGGGATTTCACTTTGAGCATCAAGGATTGTCCCTTTTAATGTCTGTGTGGTTTGTGCGCGAACTGTAGTTGCTTGCATAACAAAACCGAGTATGCAAATGAAAAGAACGACAGGAGAATTGAGTATGTACTGCTTCATGATGAATCAAACATCAACCTTTCGATGTCTATTCTCAATTCATTTTGGCTGAACTGTCGTATTTGCGGTTGGACTGTGGTGCTACTGTTGAAGTAGGTCGAAATGCTTAGAACTATAGGGTAATTCTTGCTTGTTTTTGTATTTGTGAAAGGGGTTAATAATTGCAGTTGCGTAGCTACAAGCGAGTTAGCCGGTTTGCAGATATGAAGTCCACTATCTTGCCAGCATGTCCACTACAGGTAAATGGGAAAAACGCTGGCACCCGATTTTTGAGCAATGGGTCGTGTACGCCGCACATCGCAACACTCGACCTTGGAGCGTTCCTGCAACAGGTTTTAGCGAAAGCGAGAGTCGTAAAAGCTACGAACCTGACTGCTACCTCTGTCCCTGTAATGGTCGTATTCAAGGTGATCAAAATGAGGACTATCAAGGAGTTTACATTTTTGACAATGACCATCCAGTTGTTGGCATGGATGCACCAGATGTACTTAAGGTTCATGACGAAGCCGGGCTCTATCATACAGCTGCCGCAAAGGGGGTTGCTCGCGTAATCTGTTATACCGAGCGGCATGATTTAAACATGTCGACCATTCCAAAGAGTAGTGTTGAAGAGGTGTTTTTGGCGCTTCAGAAACAGACCATTGAGCTTTCGCTAAAACCTGAAATCCAGTCCGTCTTTATTTTTGAGAATCGAGGTGAGTTGGTAGGCGTATCGAATCCTCATCCGCACTGCCAGCTGTATGCTACTGACTTTGTTTTTGAGAATGTACAGGAGGGGCTTTTCGCTTCCGCAAAACACAGGGCTCGCACGGGTAGAAGTCTCTTCGCCGATATTGTGGCCGAAGAAACAAAAGCGCAAATTCGAGTAATTGCCGAAAATGAGCATGCGATTGCTTTTGTTCCATTTTTCGCGCGTTGGGCATACGAAGTGATGGTTTTCCCGAAAGGAGAACACCAGTCAATGGCCACGCTATCGGAAGCAGAAATTCGAGGGTTAGGAGCTCTCTATCAAGAAGTGGTTCAGCGATACGACGGGCTTTTCGACCAAGAATTTCCCTACGTAATGTCGCTTATGCAAGCACCTGTAGATGGCGAAGATTACGATCACTATCGCCTGCATCTTTGGCTCCAGCCTCCTTTGCGTCAACCTAGCCTCCAAAAATATCCAGCTGGACCGGAGCGAGGCGGCGGTAATTTTATGGCGGACACTATCCCTGAAGAAAAGGCTGCGGAGTTGCGGGCTGTCAAGCTGTAGTTTGCAGCCATGAATCACTCAGCGGTACTCGATTTACTCAAACAGCTTGGCGAAGCTGTTCGTCTGCAAGTTGCGGCTTCCTTACAATCGCAAACTGCAGAGCAGCGTTCAGCGATTTACCAAGAAGGGAACGATGATACAATTTTTCAGATAGACCGTGACGTAGAGCAAGTTCTTCTCCCAATCCTCAAAAAAGAGGCGGAAAATTTAGGAGGAATTGCAGTAATCGCCGAAGGTGTCGAAGCTGATGTGCTTGGCACAGCACCTGGTAGTGATCCTTCGATCATGCTGCTTTGTGATCCCATAGACGGTACGCGTGGGATCATGTATGACAAGCGGTCGGCGTTCTTTTTGGCAGGAGTGGCTCCTTATAAGGAACATGCAAAGCTGTCTGATATCGAAGTCGCAGTAATGGTTGAGCTGCCAACTTCTCGCGCTTATTTGTCAGATGTTCTTTGGGCTGTTCGGGGACATGGTTCATTTCGGGAGACCTTAAATATCTTGACTGGTGAGCGTATTGCTACTATGGTAGCTCCTTCTAAAGCAAAAACAATTTATCAAGGTTTTGGACAAGTTGTTCGTTTCTTTCCACCTGGAAGATCAATTCTTGCCGCAATTGATGATGAGGTTGTGCAGACTCTTTTACCTGATGCGCCTGCCGGAAAGGCGATGAGTTTTGAAGATCAATACATATCAAGCGGTGGACAGCAATATGAGTTGTTGGTTGGTCACGACCGTTGGGTTGCGGATGTTCGTACGAGGTTGTTTGATAGTCCTTCCTTCGTCGGCAAAACGCGTGGACACTGTTGTCATCCGTATGATCTGGCGGCGAGTTTGATTGCCGAAGAGGCTGGGGTAGAGCTTACAGATGCCTTTGGTAATCAGCTTGATGCACCTTTGGATACGACAAGTGATGTGGATTGGATTGGGTATGCGAATGCAAATTTGCGCGCATCGATTGAGCCGATCTTACTGGCAGCGATGAAAAATCACCAACTTTAAAAACAACCTTTCGTGAAGGATTTCTTTCAAGTCGATCGACCTGTTTACGAGGCTTCAGCTCCAGGCCGCTTGGATGTGATGGGGGGTGTTGCTGATTACAGTGGTAGTCTGCTGTTGCAGATGCCTATTGCAGAGGAAACCACAGTGCGTGTACAGCTTACTGGCGAAGACTTTTTTACGGTCGTTAGTGAGATGGATGGAGGGCAAAAGAGCGCTCTTGTTACGTTAGAAGAGGTGTCGGGCTGGAAAACTGGTGTTCGCATTAACACGAACAGACGAACAGCACTCCAACCCAAAAATCCCAAAAATTCATGGACCCGATACATTCTGGGTTGCTTCCTCCTCGCATCTGAAACCTTTGATTTTCAGCTTTCAGGTGCTCGTATTTATGTGACCAGTGAGGTGCCGATCGGTGCAGGCCTTTCCTCTTCTGCCGCATTGGAAGTGGCGACGATGAGGGTTTTGGCGAAAGCCTACAACTTATCATACAGTCCTCTTCAACTTCCCAAGCTTGCGCAACGAGTAGAGAACGAAATTGTGGGCGCACCTTGTGGATTGATGGATCAACTTGCTTCTCATCATGGGGTAGCGGGTGAGTTGTTGCCAATACAATGTCAGCCTGCAAAACTTCATGCGTCGGTATCGATACCCGAGGATTTAATCTTCGAACGGGTTGATTCCGGGGTCACACACAGCGTTGCGGGAGAAGCGTATACTACGGCAAGGGCAGCTGCATTTATGGGCTACGGCATTCTTGCTGCGCAGTCGGGAACGACGGAAGACCAACTTCTACAAGCACGAGAATCTGGTGATTGGACGAAACTCCCTCAAGGCGGATACCTCGCAAATTTTGACGCCAAACAGTTTGAAGAAACCCTCGAATCAACGCTTCCGGAAACGATGCTCGGTTCTGAGTTTATTTCTTCAGGATATATCAGTATTGATCAGGCGATAAGTATTGATCCTTCTCAAACCTACCCCGTACGTGCAGCTGCAGCGCACCCTGTATATGAAAACGCCTGCATTCGACAATTTGCAAGTTTGCTCGCCCAGGTTGATGATATCGACCTCCCGCGACATCAAATTTTTGCTCGCTTAGGTCTACTCATGCTCTCTTCGCATGCCTCCTATTCTGCTATCGGCCTAGGGCATTCAGCAACCGATGAGATTGTCCACGAGGTTGTTGCTAAAGGAGCGAAGCGTGGGTTCTACGGCGCAAGAGTTACCGGTGGCGGCTGCGGTGGGACGGTTGTGGTATTGCGGGGGCGGTAGGTTTATAGATCGACAAGAACCGATATTTGTGTTCTTATTTTTAAAATATATTTGAATTTTTATAAGTCGTAGTTCTAAGTTTTCAAGACTAAAGTCTTCGCTATTCGATCCTTTAAACTTCTATTCTGTTTGGTACCGTCCGCTAAAAGCATAATCAGGTCGACAATGAATATTGTTGAATAGAAGCTATTAAAAGTGGTTAGGTTGGGATAGGTTTCAGCTACTTCTTTCGTATACGTCCAAAAACCTTCTAAGTTCATTAAGTCTGGATTGCTGTATGCCATGAATTGGACAGGAATAATGAGTAGCGATGGAATTATAACGATTAAGCTTCGTAATAGGGAAGTCGAAAAATCGATTCTTTTATGGTTTACGTCTGTTACTTTTAGATTGAGTGCCATTTTTCCTATAGTAGCCTGATGGCGACTTTCCATGTAGGGTTTGTAAAGGATTGCAACTAGCGCAATGGGCAGATAAGCATAGAAGATTTTAATACTTATGAAGTTTAGATAATTTAGTCCGTAGGATATTCCTCCGACTAGTATTGCATCTAAAAGATACTCCCAATCTGTCTAAGAATTTAGCGATTTTTGGTTGTACTGTCATTGGTTTGTTGGTATTCGACTATTGATTGCGATGTATTTATGTGCCCTGCAGTTGCAAAGTGATTGGTACCCCAAAGGTAGTTGTAGGGAAGATACCCTAGTGCTTTTAATATGTTGTGTCCATCATCGGTTCTTGCTGAGTGGTAATTATACATCGTAGCTAAAGTGTCCTTCAGTGAAAAGACTATCTAACTTTACTTATCATCAAACTCATTTAGACTGATAACCCCACTGACTCCTAGTCCTTAGCTAACCTTGAATTTTGCTCCTGATCGTACCCCGTATGCACTAATTTCAATGAAGAGTGAGGCTTTACCTGACATTTGTTTGAGTCTTTTAATGAACTTTCTGTCTGATAGTACTTCCATGATGAGTGCGTCAATTTCCCTCTCGTTTTTCACTTCTAGTAGCTCATTCTGGTAGTCGCTAAGTTGATTGACGTGACTGTTTCGATACGTATCCATATGAATGGCGACTTTGTACCCTCTGTCGAGTCCAATGGCTTCATCAGTATTTTGGATGTTACCGATGACTCTTCCTAGATTGACTGTCCACTTATCTAAGACTATAGCATTCCATTCATCCTTACCTTCAGATAGTTCGATGATTTTGAGAAGTAGCTGTTTAATAGCTTCTTGTTTGTTCTGGTCACTTTTAACCTCTGAGTAGTAATAGGAGTCGCTGTTTTCCCAAGT
>CALDTK010000103.1 GCA_937924035.1 uncultured Saprospiraceae bacterium
TGTGCAGTTTCAAGGGAGTTTCGAAAAAGCGACTTGGCAATACATCCTCGGGGTTTCTTCTGTGCGAGTCAAGTATGAGGTGGATCGCACTTTCCAAAGAGGCGGATCGCCATCACAAATCCAGTCTGACTTTAACCTAACGTTCAGTCCGCGATTGCAGATCACGAACGCGAGCGCCAATCACAGCATAAACCTCAGTTATTCGGAAGGCTCTTCTACCCCATCACTCCGAGAATTTCGAACCAATGAAGGGAGTCTAAATCAATCTCTTCGACCAGAAATTGGCAACAGCTTGGAGCTTTATGGATTCTACAAGTTCTCTAATACTTTTCGCCTTTCGGCAAATGCATACTTAACGCAGCTCAAGCAGACGATCACCACCTTTCAAGATTCCAGCGGAATACAACTGTTCCGAAATGCAGGACGGACCACCCAACCTGGTTTAGAGCTAGCCTTCGATTGGCAGCTGACTAAGGCAATCAACGTCTCTCCTGCTTATTCCTACCAACCATACACCTATCGCGACTACGAGGTGGGTGGGACCAGTTTTGCCGGAAGGCCAATGCCTGGACTACCTACGCATACCGCAGATGTGCTCGTCCATGCGGACTTCACAAAGTGCTTTTACACAGACTTCAATTTTCGACACGAATCTGAAAACCCACTCGATGATGCAGGCGATGTGGTCGCAGAATCCTTCGTTTTGCTCCGTCTTCAAGTTGGTGCTCGGATAAAAGGCTATCATTTTTTCATTGCCGGCGACAACCTGCTCGACGAAGTCTACTCTCTTGGCAACGACATCAATCCACGATTTGGAAATCGGTATTTTCAAGCTGCGCCTCCTCGCAACATCAATGTTGGTGCTAGCCTAGACTTTTAAGAAGACAAAGAAGAAAGCTTACACAACGTGGAAAGCTAAGGATCAGCACAGTAGCCAAATCTTGCGCAACAGACTTACCTTTCCTCAATGCGCGTACTTCTTTTCTTACTCATTGCATTACAATTGGCTTGTTCAACTACCCCAGAAAAGGCTCCATTCCAAATCGAAGTTACAGGTGGTGAGATCGTAGGTTTTAGCGAAAGCGGAGTAGACCGATGGTTCGGAATTCCATTTGCCGCTCCTCCAGTTGGCGAACTCCGATGGAAGACTCCACAGCCTGTTATTGGCTGGGACACGGTGCGTCCGACCAAAGCATTCGGACCTGCGGCTATGCAGCATAACGTGTGGGGAGACATGCAATATCGCAGTGATGGTTTTTCTGAAGATTGCCTGTACTTGAACGTATGGGCGCCTGAAGGTCCACGTGAAAACATGCCCGTCTTGTTATACTACTATGGCGGAGGACTTATCGCAGGAGACGGTTCTGAAACCCGCTACGATGGTGCTAGCATGGCGAGAGAAGGCATCGTTGTAGTGACCACCAACTATCGCCTCAACGTCTTTGGATTTCTAGCTCATCCTGAACTGACAGCAGAATCTCCCAACGCGGCAAGTGGCAACTATGGACACCATGATCAAGTAAAGGCGCTTGAGTGGGTTAAAGAAAACATTGCTGCTTTTGGAGGCGACCCGAATCACATTACCATTGGAGGTGAAAGCGCAGGTTCTATTTCAGTGGCCACGCTACTTACGAGTCCAATGTCACGCGATTTGCTTGCAGGTGCTATAGGTGAAAGTGGAGCTCCGATTTATCCCCTGTATGCCTCCGTTCCACAAAAAGAGGCCGATGAGTCAGGTGCAGCTTTCGCCAAAACAATCGGATCGGAATCTTTAGCAGAACTCCGAGCGATTTCAGCGGATAGCTTGTATGCAAGGTTTCTTCGTTCGGAGATTGGCCGCTTCAAAACGGTATTGGATGGAAAAATCTTTAGTAGTGCGCCAGAAGAGATCTATGAAGAAAAAAAGGTGCCTTCAATCCCCTTGCTTGTTGGATGGAACTCTCAGGAAATGCCAGCAGGCCTACTCTTGGGTGAGGATATGAGTGTACAGAATTTCACATCAAAGGTCCGCGAAAAATTTCCGAGCATTGCAGATGAGCTGCTAAGTATAATGCCTCATGCTAAAGAGGAGGAAGTCCAAGCCTCTGCTACGTTGCTTGCTTCAGATTCGTGGATTTCATACCCGAGTTGGCGCTGGAGTGATCTGCATGCAAAAAACACAAACGCCGAGGTTTTCCGATACTGGTATGACCATGCCCGCCCTGGCCAAACTGGTGGTGCGCCTCATGCTGCTGAAATTCCATATGCCCTTGGTAACCTTGATCTGCATAAAACCTATGAATGGGAAGAAGCGGACCGTAAAACCTCAAAAACGATGAAGGCGTATTTCGCTAACTTCATCAAAACAGGAAATCCAAACGGTGAAGGTTTAGGGGAATGGTCGCCTTTAGCTAGAACGAACACAGTCGAACAACCTGTCATGGTCATCAAGCCTGAAAGCAAGCAGGTTACAATGGATGATCGACGCTATCCACTTTTAAAGAAGCACTACGATAGCGAGAGGCTTAAGTAAGCTAATCCACTTTGACGAGTAATGTTTCTGAACAGAATAGCTAGAGATTCCCAGCTCGCTTACCCTTCCAGATTCGCCTCATCTACAGCACGCCATATGTGTTCTAGATCGGCAGCCGTGTAAGGTTGTTGACTTTGGTGTAAGAGACGCACAGCTACTCCCGACCCCACGTGTTCGTACGTTTGATCTGGATGCGCTTTGGCGAGAAGCGCCTTAGGCAATCCAACCGATTCGGTCTCATAGGCATGCGTTGTACACAGTATTGAAAAGTACCTACTATAGTTGTAGCTGTAGAAGTGACAAGCCCAATACGGTCGTCGATTTGAGCGGGACTCCGTGATACAAAATGGCAATTGTTCTCTACGTAACCACTGCAAACTCTGCTGAGAAACACCGATGTAATATTTGGGCTGAAGGCGCAATGAATAACTCATGTTGAGCTGCGAAAACAAGTTATCGTACTCCTTCATCGCTGTGCGCATATTCGCATCTGGAAGGTCACTTGCATCCATATCCTTTAGCGGATACCAGAGCTGAGATACGTCATCGAAAGCTTCGAGAGCACCGACGCGACGTTTGTATTCGAAGATGTCATTTCCAGGAACGAGGTATCCAGAATAGTGATAAGACAATCCCCAAGCTTTGCACTGTTCGACCTCTAACGCTAGCGTATACAAGCCCATAGAAAAGTGCTTGTACGCAGGATCAAAAAAGCCACAAAGGCTTTGTACCGTTTCAGACCCAAGATCGAAATACGAAAAGGCAACGAGTTGTCCCTCATCAAACACACTCACTTGCCATGTATTGAAAGGTGCATCTGGATCAGCACGCAAATATGAAGCAGCTGTATCGTGCAGGTCATATTCCTTTTCAAAGGTGTACAACATGAATACACGCTCTTCGGCCTCTTCTGCGCGCGCTTTGTGTACTTCTATGGTGAATCGCTCTCCATTTTTACGCAAGAGTTTACGGATACGCTTCGATGGCTCGTGATCTTTCAGTGGCAATCTCGTCCACACCGTAGTGAGAAAACCCCAAGGATAAAAGTTGTATCGACAGGTAAACATGCGCGTTCCCATTCTATACCAACCACTGGCTAGATATCGATCAAGAAGTTTGCCTGTAAATCCTTTTGAGACCATAAAAAAGGTCGAAGAGTGAGTGGAGTTCTTGTATAAAGTTACCCTTCAAACGGAATCTCGTTCAAAAAGGTAGTACCCAATAAGGTGATTAGGTCATGCATTTGACGAGCTTTTAGGATGTTAGTTTAAATTTGAAAGCGAGGTGCAACAATAAATCAAACGCCTGAAAGCGATCCGCTCAATACTTCCTGCTCAAAAAACAGGAAGTTCCATTAGGTTTGGTCGAATATGTGTATTCCTAAAGCCAAACTTGGACGCCAATCCGAAGAACCTATCAAGTCATGAATATCCTCACTATGGGCGTAAGCGGTTGCGGCAAGAGTACTATTGGCCGCCAAATTGCCGAACATTTTGGCCTTCCCTTTATTGAAGGAGATGACTTTCACCCTCCTGCCAACGTAGCTAAAATGAAGGCTGGAAATTCTTTAAATGATGACGACCGGCAACCGTGGCTTGAGGCATTAGCACTTGCGCTCGCTAAAGCTGAAAGCCCGCGTAACAACGGGGCTGAAAGCCCGCGTGACAACGAGGCTGAAAGCCCACATGAATACCGTGCTGAAAGCCCTACAGGTCTCGGAATTGATCCTAAAAAAGGAGCCGTACTGGCATGCTCTGCCCTCAAAGATAGCTACAGAGTAACCTTAGCAAAACCGCTTCAGGGCAAACTGTTGATCGTTTGGTTAGACGGTACTCGCGACGTCTTACTAAGTCGCTTACAATCTCGCAAAGATCACTTTTTCCCGCCAGAATTACTCGACTCACAATTGGCCACCTTGGAACCTCCTGTAGGAGCAATTCGTATCGATGTAGACCAATCTATTGAGGAGATCGTCGCCAAAGCCATCAATACATTGTCTGGTAACTGACAAGATGCGGTTGCTTTAGCTTGGCTTACTTAAAGTTTCGCCAAATCCTTGTCGATTGCGCAGTTGGATTGTGTACCTTCTTGCCTGAATCTAGCCCCCCAGCTATGCGTTATTTGAATCTACTGCTTGTACTGCTATTGCCGACTTTAGTTTTGGCGCAAGCTGGAGACTCTAATAAAAACAGCCCTGCTAGCTCGACATCCAATGCGCTAGTTTCATCATTCGACCATCATCAAGGGCACCTTATTCTGAAACCAGCTAAGCAAGTTGCTGTCGCTGATTTTCTTACTGCTTTCGCCAAAACACTCCGCGTAGACGAACATAGCTCGTGGAAAGAGGGTACGGTAAGCAAAGGCAACGGGGTAGATGCTCTTAGCCACCACAGATTTGCTCAGCATATCGACAATATTCCTGTGCTGGGTGCCACCATCGTCTTGCATGCCAAGGAGGGAAGTGTCCAATTTGCAACAGGTAAAAGCTATCCACGTCAAGCTCTTGAATCAAGTGCGAGGATTTCAGAAAAGGAAGCTTTTCGTAAAGCTGTAAGTGCTTTTTCAGCGTGGAGTCAAAGACAGCACACACAACCCTTAGAAAATGACTTCACAGGTAGACCACTTCTACTTGATTTAAGCTCAAATCTGCTTGCCAACGTAAGTGACTCGAGATTGGTCTACATTGATCGACAGTTCCCTTCATACACCGGCAGTCTATTACTTGCTTACGAAGTGGAAGTAGGTCCTGCCTCTAGTAGGCGTGCCATTTACATAGATGCCCTTTCGGGAAGACTAGTCACTTCCATTCCACTGGTGGCACATGCCACGGTACCAGGAACTGTCGAGACAGGGTACTATGGGACTCAGAATGTTATGGTCGAACAAGATGGTTCAGCCAATTTCCGTCTGATAGATTCTACTCGAGGAATATTCGTTTACAATAATCGGCTCACCGAAATTACAAATTCAACTGCAAGCTTCCCATTGCTTACTGGGGGGAAAGGAGGCATGGCCAACGATGTATTTTACGGAAGCTCACGTTTTTATGACTTATTAAAAGACAAGTTTAGCTGGCTTGGCGTCGATGGTCAAGGCGAGTCTTTCCAATCGATCGTATCCGATGGTGAGAGGGATTTAGTAAATGCGTACTGGGATGGAAACCGCGCCACCTTTGGCGGGGGGAGTTGTCACTATACGCCCTTGACAACACTTGATGTAGTAGGTCATGAATTTGCGCACGGCATTACACAGCGTACAAGCGATCTAATCTATGGCGGTCAATCAGGAGCACTTAATGAAGGTATGAGTGACATTTACGGGAAAGCTCTAGAGCTGTACGAACAGCCTGACCAATTCAGCTGGGTGCTTGGAAATCGCTTTGCGGATAGTGAATACGCTACTCCATTCCGATCAATGAGCGATCCTAACATTTACAACAAACCCAAAGTAGTCGGGGGCAACTTGTGGAACGAGGGTGCTGGCGTACACACGAATTCTGGGCCACTTGGTCATTGGTTCTACTTATTGGTAGAAGGCGGGAATGGTACCAATGATTTAGGTACGGCTTACAATGTCGAATCTGTTGGATTAGACGTGGCGTTCGACATCGCCTTTCAGCTCAATCGAGATTATCTCACAGAAACTTCAGGCTACCAAGATGCCTTTACGAATTGCATGCTCCTTGTAGAAAATCAATTCGGACTCAATTCAAATACGTATACAAGTTTTGCTGAAGCCTGGAAAGCGATTGGCCTACCAACGGGAGGTGGCACTGGACCAACTTCAGGAGTTGACCTTGCTATTTTCAGTTTCAACTCGAATGACCCAACCTTCTGTCACCCAACGGATATGGTAGAACTTGTGGTTGTATTGTCAAATAGAGGTGACGATATACTAGCGGGAACTCCATACACCCTAACAGCCGAGATTGGCTCAGAAACGAGTGTTGTGAACAGAACGTTCGATGAAGATTTCCTTGGTGGGGAGGTTAACTTTTTCGACATCCTATTCCCAATAGATGTTGCACCTGCTGAGTATTTGGCAACGGTAACCGTAGGAATTACTAATGATATCAATTTAGACAACAACAGTGGTTCACAAACAGCCTATGTTCTACAAGCCCCCCATGCTGTAGAAATTGATGGCATCAATCTTGAGCAATTAGATTGTTTTGCTGATCAACGAGAGATCTTTGTAAATCTACTTAATCGAGGATGTGAGACATATAATGGTCCCGTAGTCATTGATATTTTTGATGCTGATAGCATGGTAATCAAATCAATTAATGCAGGCAATATCACTTTACCACCAGGCGAAATACAATTCGCCTCATTCTTCGCTTCTTATGATGAATTAGAAGGATCTGTCGGTATGCGTTATGATGTACCGAATGATCCGCTTCCTGAGGATAATATCGTCAGTGCTCAACTCGGCCGACCAAGGTTGTTAAACACAACTAGGGTTGTACAATTCTCAGATCTAGAAGCAGAACGTTTTGTAGCACTTGATGATTCGCGAGGTCACATGGGAATTGTGCCTGAGAGCAATCGTGACTGGTTGGGCACAACAGGCTACTACACTACCCCATTCCGCCTGGCTTGCTTAGAAACAGAAACGAATTTGGAAGTTGCTTTCGACCTAAGTGTCTTCGACATGTGTGTTGACTTCGAGAGTGAGTCTTCTCCAAAGCTTGCCTTCGATCTTCGACAGCTGTATGGTGATGGTGATCCAGACTATCAGGGATTAGTAGAATCAAATAGAGGTATGTCCGTCTCGACGGTAGACAATTCGTTCGCCCCAGTAATTCTTGATTCTAGAGCAGATGGTATTACGAGTAATGAAGAAATTGAATTACCGGCTAACCATACAGGCTTGGTGCGTTTTACAATTTACAACGCCTCTGGAAGTCCAACGAATTGGGAAAACGCAGACCCTCTTTACGAAGAGTATGACTACACCTTCATTGACAACATACGTTTGGCTGGGGTAGTCAGCACAGATGAGTTGCATGTAGACTTTAGCATTTCACCGAACCCGGCACGAAGCTATTTCACCGTTAATACTTCGAGTGAAGAACCGCTACTTGTTCAGGTTGTGAATTCTATCGGCCAGCAAATTTCGGAACAAGTATTAATTGGCTCGCAGACGATTACAACTATCGACTGGCCCAACGGCATCTATCAGGTTCGTCTTTCTGATCGATTTGGCGCCCAATCGACGGAGACGTTGATGATTTCGAAGTAGAAAGGGATTCGGTAATTGACTACGCTGTAAGGATTCAGGCGAACGCTTGAAGGTTAAACTCTGAACCAAATGAGCGATGTACGTAGCACAAGCAGATTTGTATGAACCTTGAAAAGCTTTTCAAATAGCTTAACACCCTTACCTTTCGACTATGTCAAAAGAGGTAACTTTTATTGGTGCTATTGCGGAGGAACCAGATGATGTATTAGGATATTCGGGGAAGCTCTACGTCGATACTGATACCGTTGAGCAGATGGCGGCGACCAATGATGGTTCGAAACGTATAATCATCTCTATCTCGGAAACGATCGAATGGCATGCGGCATTTATTCCGAGCGGCAAGGGCGATTTTTTCATTATCATCAACAAGGAACGTGTCAAGGCCTTACGGCAAAACAACGTAGACTTAGCTAAGGTCCACGTTACCCTGCTACCAGACGAAAGTGAATACGGGATGCCTATGCCAATCGAGCTTGGCGAACTCCTTAGTATGGACAGCGAAGTAGACGCGTATTTCCACGCCCTGACCCCTGGCAAGATGCGCGCACTCATGTACATCGTTGCCAAGCCAAAGGGTGAACCAACACGCCTCAAGAAAGCTGTTGGAATAGTAGAGTATTTAAAAGAAGTGCGTGGAAAGTTGGACTTTCGGGAGATGAACACCTTCTTAAAAGAGAGGAGGTAAAAAGGTACTAAACCGTTGTTAGGATTTTGAAGGCGAGTCAACTAGCATCATTGTATAAATTAGCTCACGATACATGCTTTTGATCTTCTATAATTCGCATTTCATGAATATTAAATCACACCTATTTTTGTGCACCCTTCTTTTTGCTGCAGCAATCACGTCGTGTACCAAAGAATATACAAGTGAAAACTTACTAAACGACATCTTATCAAATAATTCAGAGTCGATCATCGACAACTTTTACAACAGTAAAAAATTAGACAAGGAAGCCTTTAAAAAAACCGTACATGACTATTCCGTATTTCTGAATGAAAATAATTTCACCAAAGTAGTTTATAAGGATAGTTTCAATTTTAAGAGAAAAGACAGGTATGGGTACTACTTCCTGAACGAGGATAATAATTTTGTAGCCTCAATCACTTACAAGTACGTGATGCTTCAAGATAGCAGCTACCAGCTAAACTTTATCGATTTCAGAAACAGTACCCATGAATTACCGTGCATCAAATTCCCATCTCGATTTCCAATAAAGTGCGTAGGATTGCCAATGGACCTACCTCTCCAAATTTCAAAAATTGATGCTGAGTACCCTAAAACTATTGACGGCCATAGATTTCATCATGTGCAAAGGTTATCGCCTTCGAATCTCATGAAAACGGGAGACACGCTCAAAACGCCAATTCAATTTAATACTGGAAATAAAATAATTAGTCGAAATATTAAATCAATTTTAAAAGTAATGGAAAAATCCATCAACCTGAACGACTATACACTAGCGGAAACATCAACTATTGGTGAGCCAATTATAAATATTACGTATTACCCTGGTGCGCACGATCAAGAAACGATCAAAGCAATTGAAAACGCAGTAGTTGGATCTGTAGATGCGAAAGTTAAGTTAATCGCAAGAAAAGGCCCCATCTATACCACTGGCCTAGTCAAAGGATTTTTTGAACCGATTACGATTGGCTTTTTGATCAATCAGAACAATCCTGTTTTTAGGTAAACGCTTTTTACTGAGGCTTGTCCCTTTACTTCTTAGCATCTTGCATTACGTATGCAAGCGCGTGGTAAGTAATGCTATCAGTTTTGATAGAAAAAAGCACCTCATCCTAGAAAATGTTTAATTTCACGCACAGCTTTTCTACCACCCAAAGCCGTTGAAAGCTAGACACCCTTAACAGAACTTGAACGATGACTCAACCAATTTTAATTAAGAATTCTACCCTTGTAAATGAAGGAAAATCATTTGTCGCAGATGTCCTCATAAGCAATGGGCTTATTCAAAAAATTGGAGAGATCGCAACCGAACCAGGGTACAACGTTATAGATGGAACAGGAAAACACCTTTTTCCGGGGGTCATTGACGGTCAAGTCCACTTCAGAGATCCTGGACTGACACACAAAGGCGACCTCAATACAGAGACTAAAGCCGCTATTGCTGGTGGGGTGACTTCTTTCATTGACATGCCCAATACGGTACCGAACATATTGACAGTAGAACGCTTGAGAGAGAAATATGAAATCGCCTCTCAAAAGTCTTTAGCCAATTACTCTTTCTTCCTCGGCGTAAATGGAGACAATATCGATGAAGTGAGCAAGATGGACACCAGTCAGTTTATTGGTGTATCTGATGACGGTCTGTATTTTACGAAAAAAGGAAACCTACTGGCTGATAGTCCAGAGAAGCTAGAGAAGCTCTTCGCAAATTGTGGGGACTCAATTATAGCTATTCATTCTGAAAAGGAAGTAATCATTGAGGCAAACGAAGAAGCCTATAAAGAGAAGTACGGAGAGGATATTCCTGCGAAATTTCACCCGCTAATCAGAAGTTCAGAAGGCTGCTATGAAGCCACAAAGCGCGCAATTTCTATTGCAGAAAAGCACAACGCTCGACTTCACATTTTACACCTAACGACTGCTGCGGAAACGGAATTATTCCGAAATGACATTCCGTTAGAAGAAAAAAATATTACCACCGAGGTCTGTGTCCACCACCTCTGGTTCTCAGATAAAGATTACGATCGTCTTGGAATGCTTATCAAGTGGAATCCTGCGATCAAAACGGAAGAGGACAAAAAGGGTCTTCTGAAAGCGCTGCTCGATGATCGAATCGATTTCATAACTACCGATCACGCTCCCCACACCTTAGAGGAAAAGCAACAGACTTATTTCAAAGCAATGTCCGGTGCACCAATGGTGCAACATACACTCAATTGCATGCTCGAATTTTATAAGGATGGACTCATCTCTCTAGAAAAAATAGTAGAGAAGATGTGTCACAATCCGGCGATCATGTACAGCATGACCAAAAGAGGGTTTATCCGAGAAGGGTATTATGCAGACTTAACCTTGGTCGATTTAGACAGCACGTGGACTGTAAACAAGGACAACATTCTTTACAAATGCGGTTGGTCTCCCCTTGAAGGAACTACGTTTCATGCTGACATCAAGCAGACCTTTGTGAACGGCAATCTGGTGTATGACAATGGCACGTTCAACGATGAGGTAAAGGGAAAAGAAATTGAATTTGGCCAACGTGTCAAAAGCCCCAGCACCGCAAGCTAAAAGATTGATCTACGGTCAAATCTTTAGGAAACCTAAGAATATTTTTCGAGGCTTATAGCGCACTCAACCAGGGCCGTACATACCAATAAAAAAGCGGGAGCAAAGTGATTTGCTCCCGCTTTTTTTACGGTATTCCCTAATATATGAGGGTTAGGTTTTGGCGAAAGCCTAAGCTATATCGCTAACATCGCCCTACTTCACCAATGTCATCTCCTCCACCAAATGGGGAGCGCCACCAACTTTGTCAATCAACCATAGTACGTAACGAATGTCGACCATGATGTTGCGACAGATGCTCGGATCGTAGTTGATGTCAGACATCGTCGATTGCCAAGTACGGTCAAAATTTAGTCCGACAAGACGGCCATTGGCATCTAGTGCAGGTGAACCTGAGTTTCCTCCTGTGGTATGGTTCGAACCGAGCACACAGACTGGAAGCTTGCCTTCAGCGGTGGCATACTTCCCATAATCCTTCTTCTTGTGAAGGGCTATGACTTTAGCCGGAACATCAAACTCGTAGTCACCTGGTTTGTACTTCGCAACTACACCATCGAGATAGGTCATGTAGCTTCTGTTCTTGCCATCCAACCCTGTAAAACCTTCGAATTTTCCGTAGCTCACGCGCATAGTTGAGTTCGCATCTGGATAGAATTTTCTGTCTGGGAAAACTTGCATCAAGGCCTTCATGTAATCGCGCTGCAACGGCGCCATTGCTTGAGCGACTTCGTTATAAGGTGTTGTGACAAAGCGCTCATTATGACCATTAAGCAAACGAACAAATTGAAAACCTGGGTCACCTTTAATTGATTCAATAAAACCTTCAGGGTTGTCCTTAAGTTCCTTTATCAATTGCTCCCCATGGCTCAAATAAGATTGTCCGAAAATATAATCAACTAAGGTAGAAGTTGAACCCGCAAAAGCACGTTGATCACGGCAAAACTTACTCTGGTGAGCAATCTCAACTTTTTCGAAATACTCATTGAGTAGAGACGCTGCGACTTGCTGGTCGATTGCTGGATTATAGCGCGCATAAAAGCCCTCTAGGTATCCAATCAAACCAGGTACCTGCTCGTTAAAAGCATCGAAACCATTGGCATCATACACCTTGACGCGACGGGCAAGAATATTGGCGATGCGGAACAGGTCTACGTTATAATTCAGTTCGCCTGTGTACGCTCTAGACTTCGCAAACCCTTCTTGTAAAGCGACAAGACTATCCAATTGAGGAAGAAGCTTGAGATATCGTAGGCGCTCTGAAGGTGTAACTTCTGCGGCACGCATCATCGCTTTATTGAGACGCTTCTTAAACTGAAATTCCGTTCCATTTCGTAAGGCGATACCGTTTGTAGCCTTGACACCTTCTGATTCACCACGCCATTTCTTCCAAGCGTTGGCAATACGAGCTTGCTTGCTTGCGTAGTCAATTTTCGTTTGTGCATCTGTGCGCATGGCACTATCAATGACTGCTAGGCTCAAGTCACGCATTCCTATACGAATCGGGTTGATCAATTCTACTCGTTGACGCATAGCTGATGCAGCGAGGTATTGATCTGTGCGACCAGGGAATCCAAAAATCATCGAAAAGTCCCCTGGCTTCACACCAGAAGTCGAAACCTCTAGGTGCTTCTTCGGTGTGTACGGAACGTTACTCGTTGAATATTCTGCTGGGCTTCCGTCTGCAGCTGCATAGACGCGAAAAAGTGAAAAGTCACCTGTGTGGCGTGGCCACTCCCAGTTGTCCGTATCTGCCCCAAACTTACCTACTGAATTCGGTGGCGTACCAACCAAACGTACATCGTTGTACTTACGCGTCACGAAGGCGAAGTACTGGTTGCCGTTGTAAAAAGGCTTGACAAGCACTTCTTCAAATTCTCCCAGCGTGAACGTTTGCTTGTAGCGTTTTGTGTTTGCCTGAATCAGTTTACGACGTTCGGCTTCATCCATGTCAAAAGATACGCCTTGTAATATTTCATCAGAAGCATCGACGATTCGGTCGATGAAGGTGACAAATAGCCCAGGATTAGGCTTTTCATCAGCTTTTGTCTTCGCATAAAATCCATTCTCAAGGACATTGTCCTCAAGACTTGAATGGCTTTGAATTGCACCATAAC
>CALDTK010000104.1 GCA_937924035.1 uncultured Saprospiraceae bacterium
CTCCGCATCAACTCCTTCATCGTTTTGACCCCTTGTTGCTCTAATCTGTTTAATTGCTTTAGGAAGAGGATTGCGGTCGCATATGCATCTCCCATCGCAGTATGCCGATCAAGCTGGTCTACATCGAATTTTTCACAAAGCTTATCGAGTCTATAATCTTCAGGATTGAGGAAAGGTGGCTTAATGGGATGATCTATGCGCATGCCCAATTCATGCACATCCAACCTTCGGTTGGTGAGGCGACAGCCCGTTTGTTCTTTGACTGTAGCATTGAGCATGGCCAAGTCAAATCCAGGACGGTATCCTACGATGATTGAAGACCCAACGTAGTTGGTTAATTGCTCCACAAATCGTGACTCAGTGAGTCCGTCCTCCAATTCTTGATTCAGCACCCCATGGATTTCGATGCTCGTTCCAGAAGAAGGAAGCTGGGCGCGAATCCGCCAATCGACAGCAGAGGATACTTTGATTTCATTTCCCTGCACATGCAAAGCGGCAAAAGAGACGACTCGATCTTTTTTCGGATCAGTGCCAGTAGTCTCAGTATCCAACACTACGAAGTCAATTTCCTGAAGGGGAGTCGACAAGGGCTGCTGTTGCTCTAAGGCTTGTAGATATACTTGAAAAAAAGCAGGAGCATCGGTGGGGTCTCCTCCGTTGCTCGCACGCCACGCACGCGTCAGCCCTCTAAATTTATCTAGCGGCTTCACTGGTTGAGCATTTGAAGTTGAAACCTCATTTTTAGGACCGTAAGAAGCTCTTGCGCTGGTCGGAATGTATTTCTAAGCTGTAGGCGTTCGAGTTTGCTTAATTCAGCAATTTTGAAGTAGCGGCCATCACTTCCATCGCTCAAGCCTTGGCGTGCTCGGAAGAGCATAAGCGTATCATACGCCTGAGCAGCCTCTAAATAAATGTGCGCATTTTGTGGTTCGGCTTCGCGCAGTCGATCAAAGCGATCAACTGTATTGGATGGATCAGGAATTCCCAAACTATAGGTCAGTACTCGGGCAGCATCGGCGAGGGGTAACATAGCGCGTTGCTTGATGTCAAATTGGTCTTTATGACCACCACCACGTTCTACAACAAATGAGCGGAAAAAACTAAGTGGTGGTGGATTATCAGAAGCTGCATTCGCCATATAGGCAAGTAGCAAGTTGGCATTTTTGACTCGGTCTCTACAAAGTGCTGAAAGTTCTTCTCCTAGCGCCATATCTCCATAGACAGGTCTTCGATCGAGAAGGGTGCTGGCGTTTAAAACACTTTCACTTGTTGGATTAGTGGCCCATACCTCGAGTTTGTTGGTCCATTCATCAAGTGTTAAACACCAATCAGGATTAGCGCTCATGATGTCCCCAACGCAACGCTCAAATCCGACATCCGCGAGCAAGTTCGCTGTGCGATTCGCGAGTTCTACATAATAGGTTTTGGCGTAAGCTGTTACTTTCTCCTCACCGTTTGCGATCACAATCGCATGGTCTTGATCGGTGCGCAAAAGTTGTTCACTACGACCATGAGATCCCAGCGCCAACCAACAAAAAGCCAACTCAGGTGACTCGTAGCCTTCCTCCGCAAGTTGAGCGATCGAGAGCTCGATGCAATGCTCGGTGATCCGATCGTTAATCTCATTCATAATGCTGGCAGCGGCGTAGGTGCTTCCCCGCTGGTCGATTATCGGTTGTAGCCAATATTCTGCCCGCTTTCGCAGCCGCGCCAACTCTTTCGCAGTCGTAGTAGTTGCAATCTCTACCGCAATGGCAGCCGGACTACTCCCTAAAGCCATGAGCAAGTCGTGGTTGCTGATTACCCCGAGCACCTTCGAATGGAGGGTCCCATCTTCAGTCACAACGAGGTGATGAATACGGTTCAATACCATGGCAAGCTGTACGTCTACCGAACGCAATTCGGGAGCAACTGTAACAACTGGCGAAACCATGATTTCCTTAATCGCTTGGGTATTTTCATAAAGGCCAGTCACTACCTTTTTACGAAAGTCACGGTCCGTTACGATTCCTTTTGGGCGACCTTCATCATCAACAATAACAATTGAGCCGACGCTAGTCTCCGTCATTAACTCGGCTGTTTTTTTGATAGAAGTGCTCGGCGTACAAGTCACTGCCTTTCGCGATAACGAAACTCGGGTAAGATCTAGCAGCTGTTCACGTTTTGGATCCTTTGGTAGTGGATCAAGGGTGTCAACTTCAGATTCGATGAGTACCCGACCTTGACCCTGACTCTCCGTTTTGAGTGGATTGCGCACTCCTGCGGCAAAGCTGGTAGCTAAAAATCGAGCAACCCGTGGATTCGCATCAATGATGGGTTCAAAAAGCGCAAATGGGATGACGAATAAGAGCGTCTCTTCACTCGTCTTTGCGCTGACCGCATACTGCTGTTTTGCAATAATTGGTCTCATTCCAAATACATCGCCAGCATCTAATTGGTCAATTAATCGCTCTTGCTGATCAGACCTGACTAAATCGATAGCGCCTTTGTTTACCACGTAAAACTCCTTGAATGGATCGTCATTTTGCTTGAAAATGATCGTATGAGGCGCTAAATACCGTATGGTTATGCGCTCAGAAAGCCACTCAAGATTACTCGTAGAGAGATAGCTAAACGGAGGAAAACGCTTCAAGAAGGTAGCAATCCTTGAAGCTAACACGGGGGCAGAAGAAGAGTCAGACATCCAATTCAAAGATAAGTTCTAATTGATAGCTTCTTGTACTGCATTTGCTCCGCGCATCGTTTCTTGCAGTATGCTGTACAGAGGACTTTTTGTGATTTTTGGTATGCTGATTTCGTTCTCGATTTCTGCTCAAAACGTCGGACTTAGTATTCATCCCGTGTTTGGGGATGGTTCGGTTTGGCAAAGAAATGAGACGGTACAACTAAAGGGAAGTGCTCCTGCTGGTGCCCGAATTTCATTTGCAAGTGAAGACTTAGGTGAGAGCATGGCTGTCAGCAATCAAGACGGCCAGTGGCAAATGAATATTCGCGCCCATGAAGCAGGGGGTCCATACTCGGCTACGTTGGCCTTGAAGGTTGACGGGAAGGATGTTCTTGGCGAGCAAATTTCACTCAAGGACATTTATATCGGAGACGTTTATCTGCTTTCTGGGCAGAGTAACATGGAGTGGTTGGTATCGAATTCGAACATGGGGACTTCAGCTTCCGCCAAAACCAATACTCTGATTCGCCATTTCAAAGTGCCTTTGATGGCAAGTCGGACTCAAAAAATTGACCTGCCGCACATTACTTGGAAATATGCTCAGCCCGGTCAAACAGAGAATTTTTCAGCCATAGGGTACTACTTCGCTGAGGCGCTTTTGGAGCAAAATCCTGGTGTTCCGATCGGACTTATCAATAGCTCATGGGGAGGGAGTCGCATAGAAGCTTGGCTGCCGAGTGATGCTAATGGAAAAGGTCCTCGAAAAGAGATTCCTGCTGAAATGCTGATCGCTTGGAAAGATTTGAAAAAGAAGTATCCCAAAGCTTTTGAAGGCGATGGTGAACGCTTATTGCCACACGGTAAAAATGGAGAACCGATCGACATTGGTCGCAAGTGGGAATGGACAGGATTTCCAGACATCAACGGCCGGATCTGGTATGATCGGGTAGTAGAGCTCACTGAAGCTGAAACGAAAACACCAGCGGAGCTTCATCTCGGCGCTATCGATGATATGGATCATACCTATATCAATGGATTGACCATCGGAAAGACAGATTCGTACAATGCACTTCGCGTTTATGAGGTACCTGTCAACGGTATGCAAGAAGGCATGAATCACTTGAGTGTCCTTGTAACAGACAAAGGTGGTGCTGGTGGCTTGGTGACGACTCCAGAAGAGATTTTTCTGAAAACTGCAACGCGAACAATTCCGCTTGGGGATGGATGGCGCGCACGTCCTGAATATCTTGAAGTAGATACAATGGGGCAAACTCAACACCAACCTGCACAATTGTATAATGCGATGATTCGCCCACTGAGGGGGGTGAAGACGAGTGGTGTGCTCTGGTATCAAGGAGAGAGCAATACAGGAGATGAAGGTGAAACGAGGCGTTACGTCACTCAACTTCAAGAACTTTGCGGCATGTTTAGAGCGGAAACGGGACAGCCAGAGGTTCTTTTCTTTGTCGTTGAACTTCCAGATTGGCTTCCGGTTAGTGCGGCAAATTTTCAGCCATATGCGCATTGGGCAATGATGCGCCAAGCACAGCGATCAATCCTGTCGGAGCCGAACACATCGGTCATTGTGACCCTTGGTTATGGTGATACCGAGGACATCCATCCAAGAGATAAACGACCTGTAAGTCGAATGATTGCCGATGAGGCGATGCGGATGGTCTATGGTGTAGAGGATGGTCCTCGTTTTAGTAAGGCCATTGAATTACTCCAGATGGGGAATTCGCTCGTTGTTCAATTTGACCATGTTGGAACCGGACTAAAAGCCTCAAGAGGACAAGCTATTGAAGGCTTTGCAGTGAAGGGTACGGACGGGAAGTGGTATGATGCCGAAGCAACACAACAAGGAAAGGATCGCGTCCGGCTACTTGGTCCTGTTGGCGTTACTCCACAGGAAGTTGCATATGCCTGGTCCAATAATCCTGACGAAGCCAACTTGGTAAATGGATGGGGTAGAGCCGTGAGTAGTTTTAGAATGACTGTCAATGAGTGAATGCCCGAGAATTTTGAATGCCGAGATGTCCCTCGCGCAGCGCGTGGATCCACGAGCTGCGTACGGGACTTAGCTCGGCTTCGCCTCGGATGTGGTTCTGGCTCGTGTCACGACATTACCAATTGACAATTTTCCAAGTATCAATTACTCTGTTTTACCGAGTTCAACAGCTCGATCAAAAGCGGCTTGGAGGCCAGATTCTATGGCGGTTTGTAGTTCGCTTCCGCTAAAACTTTTCATGGCTGCTTCGGTGGTGCCTCCTCGGGATGCTACGCGTTGGATCCACTCTTCGCAATCTAGGTCATTGGCCTCGTATAGGCTAATGCCACCGGCAAAGGTCTGCAATACGAGGAGTTCTGCCTCACTCTTGGAAAAACCAAGTGATTCGGCGCGAGCCATCATAGAGCGCATGAAGTAAAATACATAAGCTGGACCTGAACCAGAAATGGCGGTTGCCGCATCAAGCATGTCTTCTCGTTCGACGTAGATGTTTTTGCCAGTCGTTGCAAGAAGATTTTGGACCATGACGAGTTCTAATCTTGTCACCTGTTTGGAACAGGTATATGCCGTCATGCCCTTTCCAACCTGAGCTGGCAAATTCGGCATAGCACGCACGACTTTTAGAACACCGAGCGATTGTTGAATCGTCTCGATGGTTACTCCAGCCATGATGCTTACAAAAACCTGTTGGTCATTGACATGTGGCTTGAGGCTTGCGAATAATGCCTTCGTATCCTGAGGTTTTACCGCAAGGACAATAAGGTCACTAGAAGGGACGAGAAGGGCAGGATCAGAACCTACGCTTCCAATGTTTTTAGTGGAAAGCAAGGACGCTTTTTCGGCATTTTTCTCAAGGATGCGCATGCCTTCGAGGCTCGTCACATGTGAGCGTAAGAAACTTTGCGCGTAGGTTGCTCCCATGTTACCGCCGCCGATGATGAGGATGTTCATGATCAGTAATTGCCAATAGCAATTGTCAATTGACAATTACTGGTAAAAGTAAGTTGGTAAAAGCTCCAATTTTATAGTCATTCGGCGTGATAGCTTTACGACAGTCAATTTTCGAGGCTTATGAGGATTATACTCCCTTTTCTGATTGCTGTTTCATTGCTTGTGTCTTGTACTTCGACTAGTGATAACGCTAGTGATTCTAAGTCGACAATGGATTCAGTGCCTAAAAAGCCGCTAGAATACGGACTTGCAATCCATGGTGGTGCTGGAGTGATTAGGAGAGAGAACATGACCGAAGCGTATGAAGCAGAAGTGAGGGAGGTTTTGGCGAAAGCCTTAGAACTTGGTGAAAACACTTTAAAAGCGGGGATGCCAGCCGAACAAGCAGTGATCACGGTCATCTCTTATTTAGAGGATGCGCCGCAATTCAATGCAGGAAAAGGAGCCGTCTTTACCTATGAAGGAACCAACGAACTCGATGCTAGCATCATGCGAGGGAAAGACCTATCTGCAGGTGCAGTGAGTGGAGTGACTGGTGTAAAGCACCCGATTCAGCTCGCGCAAAAAGTGATGGATGAATCCGTTCACGTCATGTTGAGTGGAGATGGCGCTCAAACATTTGCGAAAGAGCAAGGTCTGGAAATTGTGGACCCAAGTTATTTCCATACAGACCGCCGCTATGAGTCATGGAAGAAAGCTCGTGCTAGGGCAGATGCAAAACCGCAAATGAGTGAGAACGGGAAGTTTGGTACAGTTGGCTGTGTGGCACTAGACAAAGATGGCCATCTCGCAGCGGGAACTTCGACTGGCGGGATGACACTAAAGCGCTGGGGAAGAATTGGAGATGCGCCAGTCATAGGAGCGGGAACCTATGCCGATGACCGCAGTTGTGCAGTGAGTGCCACAGGCCATGGGGAGTACTTTATTCGGTATGCAGTTGCGCACGACATTGCGGCTAGAATGCTTCACGGCGGCAAGAGTCTAGTAGACGCTGGTGATGATGTGATACGGGAAGAATTGAAGAAAGCAGGTGGCGATGGAGGAGTTATAAGCATTGATAAAACAGGAACGATTCACATGCCGTTTAACACTCCGGGCATGTATCGTGGCTTTGTAACACCAACCGATCGCGGAGTAGCCATTTTTGATGACGAAACTTTCTAATCCATATTCATTGCAGGAGTCCAAATTGGATATATCTGTCATTGTGCCTTGCATAAATGAGGTTCAAGAGATTCCGGCATTGTTGCGTGTCTTGCGAGAGGCAGGCAGTCGTTTCGATGGAGAATGGGAATTACTCATCGTAGATGGAGGTAGTACAGATGGGACCTGCGCTGTTTGCGAAGCAGCGCCTGAGATTCGTGTTATAAAATCGGCACCTTCTCGGGCTGTGCAAATGAATGTTGGTGCACGTGAAGCTCAAGGCACCGTGTTTTATTTCGTCCACGCGGATACACGGCCGCCTATTGACTGTTTGAACGGGGTTTGGATGGCCTACCAAAACGGTTCACATTTAGGAGGTTATGCTTTCGAGATGGACAGTCAACGCAAAATGCTTGCCTTCAATAGCTACATGACAAAGTTTAATGTGATGTCTACGCGAGGCGGGGATCAGACAATCTTTGTTTGCAGAGCACTCTTCGAAGAGCTCGGGGGGTTTAGCGAAAGCATGAAGATTATGGAAGAGTATGATCTGCTCAAAAAAGCCAAAAGACAGGGAGTCTCTTATCATTTGATGGAAGGGCAGACGATTGTATCTGCTCGGAAATATGAAGGTAGGTCTTGGTTGCACGTACAGCTTGCCAATACCGTAGCCATGCTCTTGTGGCGGATAGGTACTGATAGTGAAAAGATCAAAGGGGTATACAATCGAATGTTGGGGAACTGAATTTCTATTGACCTTTTTCGACTGTGAGAATGTCTGACCACATTTCGTCACTTCTTGTCTCAGCCTCAATTCCCATCTTCGCTGTTATGAATCCTAAGATCGAGCAGGAACTTATCGGGCAAGGCTACTACGTGAGTGAGCGTTGGAAGATCAAGGATGTCTTGGCATTTATTCGTCAAGAACTTTCTTGCAAGAGCTATTGGTTGCATGGCTTTCAACTTCTGCTCACAGCTCTAATTGGGTTCGGGATTTACTTTTCATACAAGGATATTTCTGGCGGAGCTGCTTGGTTTGGAGGTGTGCTACTACCTTTTGGCTTAGGTATGCTAGCGATGATTTTCATGGTTATTCCACATGAATTTATTCATGGAATGGCCTATAAAGCAACTGGAGCGAAGAAGGTTGTGTATGGGGCGGATTGGACGAAGTTGGTCTTTCATGCTTCTGCACCCTTTCATCCGATCAACTTTAGGCAGATGTTGGTTGTCGCGCTTTCGCCGTTTGTCGTCCTGACCTTACTATTGGTGCTCGGATTGTCTGGCTCTACTGGTACTTGGTGGTGGTTTTTTTATGGATTATTAGCTATGCACACCCAAGGATGCTTTGGTGATTTTGCGATGGTCAATTTTTTTGCTCGTCAACAGGATCCTGAAAAGTGGATCACGTTTGATGATGCTGAGGCTGAGACTTTTGTGCTGTTGGTGCGGGAGAGGTAATAATTAATAATTGTTAGTTGATAATTGTTAATGTCGCTGCGTTGCTCGGCTGCGCCTTGTGCGTGTCTTCAATCCGATGATTCGGCAGGAGGGTAGGGGTAAAAAAAAACGCGACGTGGTTAGCGTCGCGTTATTTAGAGTAATTGACAATTGTTAGTTGATAATTGTAAATGTCG
>CALDTK010000105.1 GCA_937924035.1 uncultured Saprospiraceae bacterium
GCTTGCGTGGGCGTTTTTGGTTCAAGGTTCCAGCTAGCCCAAGAAGTACGACGGCATATTTCAGGTGCGTCCCTAATAGCATCCAGCAGCGTAGCGGTCCAACATCCGAAATCCAAAGTACCGATCGCTACGCGATCTCCACATACAGCGACTTCAAATACCGCCCTTCTGGAAAGGTTGCTGGGTGATCTACGTCGTGTGCGGTGCGTTCAAGTTCCTTCCAAGATCTTCCACTATAATTCAACGCTTGCTTTTGCAAGTCATAAAACGTTTCTGCATCAATTCTTGCTGAGCAGGAAGCAAGCAGTAAGATGCCTTCCTTTTCGACGAGTGGTACGGCGAGCGCTGTGAGTCGCTGATAGGCACGGAGTGCTCCATCGACCTCACTCGCTTTTTTTGCGAAGGAGGGCGGATCTACGATTACCAAACCGTAAGTCTTCCCATCTTTTTGCAATTGAGCCATCACTTCAAAGGCATCACCTGCGATGGTTTTGTGTGGTGCATCGGGGAAGTTCAACGCAACGTTGGCGCGGGCGACTTCGAGTGCCTGGGCGCTGATGTCTAGACTCGTCACTTCTCGAGCTCCTCCAGCTAGTGCGTGCACCGAAAAACCTCCGGCGTAGCTGAAGATATCGAGGACTTCTTTGCCTGCTGAGAGTTCACCTACGCGTTTGCGATTGTTACGGTGATCGAGGAAGAAACCTGTTTTATGGCCATGAATGACATCAGCACTTAGCGTAATGCCATGTTCTTGGAAGAGGATAGTCGAGTCGGGTAGTGTCCCATGTATAATGGCCCCTTCTGACCACTGTTCGGGACAAGCTGCATGTTTTTGAACGTTGCGGCTTAAACGAAGCACTGCGGTCGTACAACCTGATGTAGTTAGAAGTGCTGAAAGTATTTCGTCGAAATACGAATGCCAGACCAAGCTGTACACCTTCACTACAAGCACCTCCGCATATACATCCGCGATCAGCGCAGGGAAGCCATCGTTTTCTCCATTGAGGAGTCGGTAGCTGTTCGTGTCCGTAGCTAAGAGTGTCGCGCGCAGTGCATACGCTTCAGCGATGCGTTTTTGGAAGAACTCTGCATTAATCTTCGCTGGACCACCTGCGTGCAGCATCTTGATCCGGATCGGTGAGTCTGGATCATACAAACCTATCCCTATAAACTTGTTCTTTTTCCGATCGAAGATGATGGCTAGGTCACCCGCTTCACCTTCTCCTTTGAGTGACTCAATACTGTCGGAATAAATCCAAGGGTGCTTTGCCCGTAAGTGGCGTTCTCCTTGAGCTGTGAGTCGGACGGGGAGGTTTTTGGGCATGGGGTGAAGGTAATCAGGTCAGTCTCATGCTAGCATGTGGATCCACGCGTAGCGAGACTTCGCGACCGTACCTTGGATGTGAGTTGTGAGACCGCGGCTTCGCCAGCTGTGAGATGATACGATGGCGTATGGTTGTACGAGTCATCGTTGCTGCGATGCAAGGGGCTGTATCTTAGAACTATAAATTCTACTGCTTCGCCATCCCATTCAAAAACAGCTGATTATAGCAGTCTTCCAACACCAGCTTCAGAGAAGATTGAGCAGCTGTTGACCAGTTACTATGTACCCTTGTTGACACTTTGACGGGATGCGCATTTAACTCGGCAGCATTCGAAATTATTTTTCCATCTTGAATAAGACTCATATCGTAATCGAAAAGAAACTCTAATGAATAGAGGTATTCGGCAATTAACTCACCTTCTCTTACTTTAGGCTTAATGCGATGAATTTGTAACGCCAATCCTTCGGTGGGTGCTTCTTCTTTAAATATGATTTCTTCAAAATTTCCATTAAGCATATTCTGGACACTAGCTTCAATACTTTTGCGATAGTCCACGAACTTGAATTTCTCCGAAAATGATCCATTTTCCATGTGAGTAAGCTGGAGTTGCTGAATCATTGGGTCAAGGACGATTGTAATCCTCTCACCGAAGACTGATGGAGAATCCATTGTACGGGCGTAAGGTGCAACCTCAAACTTATCTAATGGTTTGAAAACATTTATACTACAGGCTACACTTAATGTTGTGAGAAGAAGTACACTAAAGGCATGTTGTAATTGCATAGAGCTGTGATTTTTGAAAGAAAAATACTATTCTTCAAAAATAGAACACGCTTAACTTTTTAAGCGTTACGGAACACTTAAAACTTTGGAATTGTCACACTTCTAACTAGACAGTAAGTTGAATTTGGGCTATGGCTACGCCACCTCCATCTTCCTAACCCCCAGCCCAATCTTCGCCTCCACAACGCCATCAACCAAGTCAAACTTGACATTCTTACCGTCGACCTTGAGAGAAGTTGGTTTTATCTCACCTACAAACCAACGGAGCTTGTAGCCCTTGAACGGAGGCTTGAACTTGCCTTTGGTTTTTACTGAAACCGTCGCTGATTTCGCCTTACCGTTGTAAGTAAACTCTGAACGTAAAAAGCCATTCTTTTCAAAATCATAGCCTTCACCTTTATCGAGGTAATGACTGGATTCCATCTTGCCTTTAATATGATAAATACGAAGCTCTGGAGCCTCTGGATATTTCGCGGCGGTATGCTGACGTACAGGGTCAACTTGCATAACTGAACCGCCCCGCGCAAACACTGGAAGGTAATCGAGTGGAGTAGTAAGACGTGACTTCTTACCACCATCATACACCTTGCCCGATTGCAAGTGATACCACGTTCCTTTAGGGAAATACGTTGTCTGACTTTTTTGGTTTTCGCGTAAGCATGGATCAACGAAAATGTGCTCCCCAAAGCGGAATGCATCGGTATTTACTAGGTCCTTATCACTCGGGTCGTCCATATAGCTTGGCACAAGGATCGGCGTACCATCGGTGTGCAGCTTTTCCATGGCTGTATAGAGAGTCGGTAGCAATCGGTAGCGCCAGTTGATCGCTTCACGACAATGCTCCGTGAAAGGATCGCCAAAGCTCCAAGGCTCTTGATCACGACGATCTTTTTCCATGGCTTTCGCTACGGCTTCCTTGTCGGTTTGAGTTGCTCCATCAGCATTGTTGCCCATCGAGTGCGTCCGCATCACTGGGTGGAAAATCGCAAGCTGCATCCAACGTGTAAACAACTGACCGTCAGGGTCTTGGTTAAATCCTCCAATATCGCTTCCAGTCAAGCTAAAACCGCTCAAACTCAAGCGAATGCACTGATGGTTGGCCACTTGTAGATGTCTCCAACTTGCAGTGTTGTCCCCAGTCCAAACGGCGGCGTACCGCTGCCCACCTGCGTAGGTAGCACGAGTGAGAAGGAAAGGACGCACCTTCGGTTGAATCTTGCGCAAGCCATCAAAACTAGCTTCCGTCATCTTCAATCCGTAAATGTTGTGAGCACGCGCATGAGTACTACGATAGCCATCCATGCTATGCATCACTTCGTCAGGGAATGTTGCACGATTTACACTGAAAACAGCCGGTTCGTTCATGTCATTCCAGAAGCCGCTAACGCCTACTTTTTTGTACAATTCTTTGTAGAGTTTGCCCCACCAATCTCGAACTTCGGGATCGGTGTAATCAGGGAAAACACATTCCTCTGGCCAGACCGGTCCGCGCATTACCTCGCCGTTTGTCCGGCGACACCAAACGTCTTTATCGCTACCTGATTCATAAACATCATAGCCTTCTTCTGCTGCGATACCTGGATCAATCATGACGACGGTTCGCATTCCTTCTTTGCGAAAATCTTTGATCATTTTCTTTAAATCAGGAAACAAGGTCTCACTCACTGTGAAGCACTTGTAATTGTCCATGTAGTCAATGTCGAGGTAGATTGCATCGCATGGAATTTGCTTCTCACGGAAGTCTTTGACTACTTCTCTGACACGCTGTTCTGGATAGTAACTCCAGCGACACTGCTGATAACCCAAGGCCCACATCGGTGGCATCGGCGGCGTCCCTGTGAGCTTGCAATAGTCAGCACAAATTTCAATAGGGTCTTCTCCAAAGAAGAAAAATACGGTCAACTCACCTCCCTCTGCACGGTAACTAAAGGTGTCTTTATTACTCTTTCCAAAGTCGAAACTAGCGCGGTGCGTATTGTCGAACAATAGACCTTGACGACGATCTCCTCGTTCGGCGATCACAAAAGGGATAGACTTGTAAATTTCATCAGACCCTTCACTGTACCCAAAGGCATCTGTGTTCCACATGGTATAGGTACGACCTCGCATGTCAAGATGTCCTGGCTTATCACCGAGGCCATGAAATGCTTCGTCCTTAACTATTTGAAAGTCGACTCCAATCTCCGTGGTACCGGCCATAATACTGGAAACTACCTCTGGTCCAGCCTTGGTTGAAAGCGTTTTACGCCCTTTCGTATCTTGACTGTAAAAGCTTCCATCAGCTTTCGCCAAAACCAGCTCTCCTCCATCAACACTAAAGCGATAGTGACTTGCATCCTCGCGGACGTTGATCTCGCCTTTCTGTTTCGTGCCCTCGGGAAGAGCATAGGTCGGCGTTTCATCGAGATAGGCATGCGGAGAAAATCGAAGACGAAATACGTTTTTGCGAAAGCTTGCAACTTCAATGACCCAGCCAGCCTCTGTGGATCCATACCAGGTTTTGGCGGAAGCTAGAACTTGGCTAACAGGGCCGCAGGTAGACTTGGTATAGACATCTGGGTGTCTGGACATCTTATCCGTATCGGCACTGTTGATAGCCGCTCGACGGTTTATGTCAAGGCTCTGGAGTGGCTTGGATTTCTTAGTAGCCATAAAGTGATGCAGTTGGAAACAAGGAGTAAATCACCCATGTATACGTGCTTATGCAGAAATAGGTATTCCAAAATCTTGGTGCGCTCTGGAGAGCTGCTGTAAAGCAGTCAGTGAAGCTATACGGTCTGTTTCAGACTGATTGCTCAGCTCTGCAAATACTTGAGAAAGCTGTGGAAGTAGTTCGTCAAGAATGGTCTTATCGAAGTACATCCTTCCTGTGCGCCTCACTGCCCAATCTTCTAGCATGATCACTTGCTCAATGTTTATGGCGAACCTTAGTTCTGCTATTGCTAAGCGTAATTCTGCGTTTCCTTCAGGAGGTACAAGCTTTAGGATTGACTCTACTTGTTTGCCATAGAGATGGACCAGGTATGCTGCACGATTTTGCGGCAAATCCATCTCATTTAGTATGTTTTCGACCACGCTACGATATGCTATGACACCGTCGAAATCTTTAAACCCATTACCACCAAGAGCTATCGATTGAGTCTTAGTCTCTCCACCCTTACCAAGCCTCGCGACGACCTTATCGACGATGCGCTCACTCATTTTTCTATAGCCTGTCAACTTACCTCCAGCAATGGATAGTAGTCCACTATCAGACTCGAAAATTTCATCTTTTCGACTCATTTGGCTGGCCGACTTTCCATCTTCGAAAATCAATGGACGTAAGCCCGCCCACGAACTTTCGATTTCATCGGCTTTCAAGTTCAACCCTTCGAACATTCGGTTTACCCCTTCAAGCAAATACATGACATCATCGGCTGTTATACCAACATGGTCTAGATCTTTTTTGAAGGGCGTGTCAGTGGTTCCAAAGTAAGTGCATCGATCACGTGGAATCGCGAAACACATTCTTCCATCGGGGAGATCAAAGTAGATACTCTGTTGGACTGGGAAACGCTCACGTGGTACAACCAGGTGAACGCCTTTCGCATGGAAAATCCGTTTATCGTTGAGGCTTTTATCTTTTTTTCGAATCAAATCAACCCATGGTCCGGCAGCGCTGATCACAACTTTTGCATCGATCTCAAAGGTTTCTTTTGTCAAGGCATCATGCACCTTGGCACCTGCAGCTTTACCTCCTGAATAGACTAAGTCATCTGCCATTACATAATTGGCAGTAATAGCACCGAGAGCACTAGCTGTTTTTAGATTTTCTACGGTGAGTCTCGCATCATCAGTGCGATACTCTGCATAGATGGCTCCACCTGTTACCCAATCATCGCGCAGCATTGGTTCTGCAGCCATCGCTTCTTTTTGACCAAGCATTTTGCGCTTGTCCTCATCATCTACATCGGCGAGGTAGTCATAGACTAGCAGTGCCATGTTGGTGGTCATCTTTCCCATTTGTCCATCCTTGATGATCGGAATGAACATCTTTTCAGGTTGGACGAGGTGTGGTGCGAGGTGGTGGACGTTTGCACGTTCTTTACCTACTTCTCTGACGAGACCTAATTCCAATTGCTTGAGGTAGCGTAGACCTCCGTGAATTAATTTGGTAGATTTTGAACTCGTACCTGAAGCGTAATCGCCTTTTTCGATCAGCCCAACACTCAGGCCACGAGAAACGGCATCAAGTGCTATTCCCGCGCCTGTGATTCCTCCTCCGATAACAAGTACATCGAAGGATGTTTCTTTGAGTTTTGATAGCGCTGCTTCACGAGTTGAGAGAGCTGCTTTTTCGGCTGCTGAGTAGTCCATAGTTGGTAAACGGTTGAAGTACTAAAATGATAACTTTCGCTAAAACCGTTTTTTAACAGTCCATTTCTAATTAGCACTTTACTCCGAAGTAGGAGGTACACTTTCTCCAGTGAGTCCGAGAGTTGGCGATGACTTATCAATTACGTCGCTGTTAACTTCAATACCACCTCGCTTCGCACGATTTTCTCGAATCTTACGAGCGACTGCCTGCATGTCAGTGGTATCATCAGATTCGTCTACAATCTCAAGTCCGAGGAGCGTTTCAATCACATCTTCTTGAGTAACGATACCTGCAGTACCGCCAAAATCACCTACGACCAAAGCAATGTGCTCGTTCTTTTCCAAGAGGCGATTGAGCAGCGTCGGAATAGCCAGGTCATCAGCCACTGCCATGATTGGACGAGCAAGCGTACTTAGTGGTTCGCTGTCTTTCCCTTTGTAAGCAGCAATTAGAATGTCATCCTTGAGAACATAAGACTCAATTTGGTCTTTAGAGCTTTTGTACACAGGAATACGACTAAAGCGGAGACCTGCGTGTGAATCTAAGAAGTCTTTGATGCTCATGTTTGCATTTGATGCTTCCATTACGGTGCGTGGAGTCATCACATCTTTCACTTTGACATCGCGGAATGACAGTAAATTCTTCATGACTGTACTCTCTGATGTGTCAAGAACGCCTTCTCGATGACTTAGAGAAGCTAGTGCTGCCATGTCTGTTCGGCTGACCGTTACAGATTCTTTTTCTCCCTTCAAGCTCTTTGTGATTTTTTCTATCACCCAAAGAAGAGGAGCTGTTGCCCACTGAATGAGTTTGAGACTCTTTACGGTAAAAGGTGCCATTGCTTTCCACCGTGTAGCACCGAGGGTCTTTGGGATAATTTCGGAAAGAATCAGGATAGCTAAGGTCATGACTACAGGTACGACTGCACCTGTCATTAGCTCGTTTCCTGGCCAAACTTTAGTCGCTGAAGCTCCTACGCCAATTGCACCAACCGTGTGGGCAACTGTATTTAAGGTCAAGATCGCTGCTAAGGGTCTATCGACATTAGTTTTGTACTCTTTTAGTAGGCGGCCATACTCAGAACCCGTCTGCAACTGAGTCTCCACATAGCTTGGGGGGATCGTCAATAGCGAAGCCTCCCAAAGAGAACAGAGGTAGGAGAAAACAATTGAAACGAGGAAAAAAACAATTAGTAGAATCATAGTCTGTGCACTGAAGTGTGAATGTACTATTGATTTTGGATGTCAAGTGATATTGACGTCTCCTTAAGAACCTTCACGTGAGGTCTGCTCGCTAGGTACGGTTTAGTGCGCTTTAACGCCATTAGCGTTGTACCACTATTCAAAGAGCCTACTTATTGGTGTACAGTACAATGGATTGACAAGGGTAGCCTAACGGATAATTTCGCTTTCCCTCAATCAAGACTCCATCAGTTTCAAAGGGATGACGGTAGCAGAATTAGCTCATAAGTTTAGACAAAGGTGAGCTAAGTCCAATGCTATGTGCGGCGATACTCGCAGTGCTTCGCTTTTCGATCTTCAATAATATCGTAGCGTGACTATTTAAACCAATTCAAAAATTTAAAGCGTAACCTTCAACCCTCCATAGATGCTCCTAGCTTCAGAAGGAATGATTCCTGGTCCTGGATAGCCTTGTGCACGACGTGTATAATAACGAATGTCGAAGAGGTTGTTAGCACCTACTTGAGCTCTAAATTTCCCAAAAGAGTAACTCAGTGTTAAGTCTGCAACGGTGTACGTTGGAATGAGACCACGAGTAGCATCAGCAACAAGGATTGCATTGGTCGCATCCGAAAAATGCTCAGAAACGTGGGTGACTAAAAATTGACCACGCAGCTTTTTGTAGCCTGCCGCAACACCTGTTTTGAGCGAAAGCGGTGGAATAAGTTCAACATCACGTCCAACGACTGCAGGTCCACCTGAGCGATATGTCCCGTTGATAAGACTCACATTGAGAAATGGTTTCACCGACCAGTCTTTTGCATCTGGTTTTAGCCAAGCAGCAAGGTCGATTTCACCAAATGCTTCAATGCCGTAGATGTTCGCTGCGCCGATGTTTGTGCGCAGACTGACGAGGCGTTCTACTTGGACTGGATCAGGGAGCAGCACTTCTCGAATACCAATGCGATTAGCATATCGCAGGTAAAATGCGGAGGCGTCAAA
>CALDTK010000106.1 GCA_937924035.1 uncultured Saprospiraceae bacterium
GCAACAGTTATGCGCCAGTCGGGGTGTCGCCTGACTGGTTTGTCTTTCGGAAATGTTAGACGACCGAGGAACCGGATGAGGGAAATCTTCACGTCCGGATCTGTGGGGAGGGCACCGGGCAACCGGTGCCTTTACCCGGAAGGCCGACATTTTACGCGGCGTTTAGCTTGTGGTCTCGCTGTCGCTCAACTTTACCACAAGCCAAACCCCGCATAAAATGCGACTGACTGCGGCGTTATATCCAAAAGAGACCTTGAGCTTATAGTGACAGATGTAGTATGAATTCACTTTTTAAAAAAGGGTATTTCCATGTTCTACTGAACGGACCATTGGTCGTGCTGGTCTTGAGCGGGTTGCTAGCAAAGATGTTGGGGTGCCACGAATATGAGAGTCATATGACAGGGCTTTGCCTGGAATGGAAAGAGAACTATGGTATTAATATGGAACGTTTTCTATTTGCCTCTTACATTTGGAGTTTGGTTCTAGTACTAATTACAGTTCCAGTTTCTATATTTGTGTACTCGTATATGATGTTCAGAGCAGTAAAAAACAGGTGATACGATTTGAGCTGTGGCCATCGGTTATTATGGAGGCAAGAAAAGCAAAATAGATATAACAAGCACTTCCAGGCGACAGGGCACGCGCTGTCCGTTTGCGTGTATGGTCGCAGGCTCCCATTATCACACGTAAACGGCCATCACATGCACTGCGCCTGAAGTGGACGTTAGAATTAAAAAGTACCCTGAAAGTAAAAGCTTATTGTGTGGCAGTAAAAAGATCTTGGTGTTGTGTAGTTCGTGTCCTAATTTGTACAAGCATTCTTTAAACAGTTGTATGTCGGTTGGCTCGGACTAATTCCTCAAGTGACGCACAAGATTATGGGCGTTTAGCGTAAGGTTTCTTGTTGGCTATTTTTAGCCCAACAAGTACAAAGCCCGTAAGTGTTAATGGGCTTCGGGTGATCAAAGAATCAAGGCTAGTAGAGTAGGTTGGTTGTGAAACGGCAACCGAGAACGTTGTGTCTTTGGATCGTACTATAGTAGTCTGTAAACTCAGTTTCAGGTTCCCGCCGTGAGAGTAGTTGTAGTGTATAGATCTCTAAATTCTAACAAAGCAATGAACCCGACAGTGTACCCGCTGTTCGCATGTGTGAATGGTCGTACCTCCCATTTTGTCACACCTACGCCCATCGGCTACACTGCGAGTTATCGCAGCGTTAGCTGAAGGAAGAGAGACTGGGAGTGATTTATGAAGCCGGAGGAAATACAGACTATTTTGGAAGCTGGAGTAACACTAAATAATACGACTTACATTCTGATTATCCTGTCCGGACTCGCATCTGGTTTTCTGGGGTCTTCTCTATCCTCGTATATGAAAGAGAAAGGTAAGAACTATGCTACAAAAGAAGATTTAGACGATCTAAAGACACAAACCAAAGAGTTAACAACTGCCACAGAGTTGGTAAAGGCAGAGATATCTGATAAAAATTTAAAGTCAACCAAACAGTGGGAACTAAAATTTAGCATCTATACTGAAGTGCTTGAATCTTTAGCTGGTTGGCGTATAGAGATTGAAAAAATGACCAAAACACTATTTCAAGAGGATGGGTCCTTCCAAAAAGAGATGGATAGCAATGCATCCAAAAGAATGGGTGAAAAGATTGAGTCAATATTTTCGAATATGGCTAAAACAGAAGCGCTAGCAGAGATAGTATTTTCAAATACGCAAAGTGAAGAGATAAGAGCGATTCGAAAAACAGCAACAAAAGGTATTGAAAATGTCTCAGGAAAAGCAGCGTTTGACCAGTCAGTAGTGCAAATTCAAAACCTCGAAATAAAGATGGCAAGAGAGGCTAAAAGAGAGCTATTCGGATGACGCAGCTAACAATCCGGTGTAGAGCGACAATTTACAAGCTACTCGTTTTGCTGTGTCGCTGTCGCTCCACTTTACAGCAAAACGAGTAGCTTATAAATTGCGCCTAACCGAGGCGTTAGCTTTAAAAAAGGGCACTAAATGCATCATATTTTGGAGGCTGACTACGGTATAGGTCCTCTCAGTGACGTTGAAGATGTGGTCCGCGCGGGCTTCGATAAACTGTTCGTGAGAAATAAGGATCAGCCTTGGTTTGATGGGCTGTGGATGAACGAGTATGGTGAGGTTCTTGTTGGGGCTCTGTTTGTTGCGTGCCAGGCTTATTGCGTTGGTTGTGTCGCTGATATCAATACAATACGAGATGACAATCAGTTAGAGCCGCTGAATAAAATTGATGCGTATCGTGTTCACGGGGTTTCGATCAATGAGTATTCTGCAATCGAACTATTAAATGCAGGAGCAAATTGTTTCAAACATCGAGATGAGTGGGGCAGCCATTGGCCAAATAATTTAACAACACGGACCTTGAAGTCTTACTCAATCACGTCAGAGGTAGAATTCCCGCTAAATGTTGTAAGTGACATTATTGAGCGTGAGTTGGGGTACTCAAGGTATTGTGATTTGGTGTCCGAATGGCGAGAGAGGCTTATCGAATATGCAAAGTAAGCTAACAAAACCATGCACGCCGATAGTTTACGCGGTGTTCATATTGCCGTTCCGCTGCGCTACACTTTACGGCAATATGCCCACCGCATAAACTACGGGTGATGGTGGCGTTATGCGAAAAAAGGGACAGATCTATGTGGACTGGAAGTACCCAAGAATATCACTGGCTGGTTACATCAGATCCAATCCTGGGTGCAACGGATCTCTTAATCGAGCATCACACGAAGCATATTCTGCACATCACTGCTTTTGATAGCGGGCCTCTTCTAGTCAGTGACGAGGAGAAAAGCGTAGGGTGGCTTCAGAGAGGGTCAGTTGCAGTGAGTCCCCCAATAAGTAAAAATATTGCCATTCCATATGATCAGTATG
>CALDTK010000107.1 GCA_937924035.1 uncultured Saprospiraceae bacterium
CGAAAAATCAACTGGCCGCACATTAGGTGCATTTTTCACTCCGTTGAGGACAACATCTGAAAGACCGTAGATGTGCTCTAAGGTTTCTCGACATGTTCGTGCGTCTGCGCTCGGCCTGTAGGCGAGGTCTTCAGCGCGTAAGCCTTCACTGACCCAATGGTAGCGAAAGCCAAGTCCGTCGATCATCCTCGACAATAAGTTGCCCGAGGTATAGTCTGCAGGTGGCGCCTGAATCTTTGCATAGGGCAAGATCAGGTCTTCCGATGCTACAAGCGTAACGTCATGCATTTCGGTCGGATCAACAGGCGTTTCTCTAATTTGAGCAAAGGTGTTTGTCACTGTTGTGATACCAAGCACTAGCGAGCAGAGTAGAATTTTTGAGGTGGCCATCGCGTAACTTTCTAGGTTTATGAGAGGCTAAAATAGGTCTATTGTATGGGTATTCAGTCCCGTGCGAAATACGAGGGTCTACGCAGACGTTGGGCTTTCGCCAAAACTTACCACACGACTTCCAAGTACCTTCACATTTCCAAATACATCAATACCGTATTAAAATGATAGCCAAACCCATTACCAAAACCCAATTCCTCTCTTACGTAGATTGTCCAGAAGAAACGTGGTATGCTCGAAACGAACCTTCTCTAACGCAAACACCAAGTCCACTACTACAACTTGCCTTTGAAGATGGGCGGCAGGTCGATCAACTCGCGATGGAGTATCTGAATATCCCGGGAGTTGTAGAGCGTCTCTTTGGCCAAGCAGGTCGCGTTTCTTTGCAAGAATCATTTGTGGTTGAGGGCAAATACAAAGTCATTTCCGATGTCGTTTTCTATCCAGCTGATGGTGGTCCAGTAACACTGGTGGAGGTAAAAGGAACGACCGCGAAATATAATAAACAGGATGAGCTGAAACCGGAAGGTCAGCACATCACAGACCTCGCTTTTCAGCAGTTCGTATTGGAAGCAAAAGGGATCAAAGTTGCACGAACTGGATTATTGCTTCTTTCAAAAGAGTACCGTTTTTCACCCACTCGCGGACTAGACCTCGAAGAGCTTTTTGTTTATGGTGAAGTCACTCCGCACACGGATGAACTTCATGCAGACATTTTCCAACTTGCACCTGAGGCCTTAGCTTTTTTACAAGGTCCAGAACCATCCGCTTGGAACTATACGGCGTGTGCCAACAAAGGTGCTTGCGCATGGATGCATCGAACAGTTGAGCTTCCAAATTATAGCATTTTTAATCTCTCTCGGGCAAATAGAAAGCTTCTTCAAGGTTTGCTAGATAACCGAATTCTTGACGTCCGAGATATCCCAGAGAGCTTTATGCTCTCCAAAACGATGAAACGCCAAGTAACCGTCGCCCAGCAAGGCATTCGATCTTGTGATCAGCCAGCTATCGATGCTGAATTGGCGAAGCATCCATACCCGCATTTCTTCCTCGACTACGAAACGGTATCGGTTGCTGTGCCTGACGTACAAGGTATGTGGCCGTATCAACGTTTGGCCTTTCAGTATTCGTTACACATACAGCACGAGCCAGGAGGCCCCTTGCAGCACCGTGAATGTTTGCTTGAAGACCGCAGCCAAGGAATGCTCCCTTTACTCGAGCAACTTCAACAGGATATACCTCATGATGCGGGTGGAACGGTCATCGTTTGGAGCAAAGGATTCGAGAAGTCAGTGAATAGCGATATGGCCGAAACGTATCCGCAATTTAGTGCATATCTGTATGGACTTAATGATCGAGTTTGGGACTTAATGGAAATTTATAAAGGCGATTTAGTAGAAGATCCTAAGTTTTACGGAAGTGCAAGTATTAAAAAGGTACTTCCTGCACTCGTTCCTGAATTCAGTTATAGTGACTTAGCTATCGGAGAAGGGGAAACTGCTAGTTATACTTGGCACCTGTTGTCGACTGGACAAATTCCTACTGGCAAAGTGGCTCAAGTTCGTAAAGAGCTACTCGAATATTGCGAACAAGACACCATGGCAATGGTCGTCTTGATGGACTGGGCAAGGCGCGATACAAGCGCCACCCATTCTGTGAAATAGGCCCATTGTCCTGCCAATCACCGGGTCGCAGGAAAGGAAGGAAAGTGTACGCAACCACAATCCTACCTAGCGCCGTATGTTGCGACAACATCGTACTTCAGCCCGCCACATGAAAAATTTCGCAAACAAAACAGTCCTCATCACAGGAGGTGGTTCAGGCATTGGTAAGATCATGTCTCGTCTTTTCTTGGAACGAAATGCCAAGGTGGTAATCTGGGATATCAGTCAGCCGAATATTGATGCGACCATAGCGGACTTAGATTCAATAGGAAGCATTACAGGCTATCAAATTGATGTGTCGGATCCTTCGCAAGTTGCAGCTTTCGCCAAAACCCTCAAGGAGGAAGTAGGGAGCGTTGATGTCTTGATTAATAATGCAGGCATTGTTGTCGGTAAGAAATTTAGTGAGCATACCGCGAGCGATATCATTAAAACAATGGAGGTGAATTCGACTGCGCCAATGTTGATCGCGCATGAATTTTTGACAGATATGCTCGCGAAAAACTCGGGACATATTTGCAACATCGCCTCTTCGGGAGGACTGTTAGGTAATCCGAAAATGACCGTTTATGCAGCGAGTAAATGGTCGCTGGTTGGATGGTCGGATAGCTTACGAATAGAACTTCAAAGAGAAGGTAAAAATGTTGATGTCACGACGATTATGCCGTATTACATCAATACTGGAATGTTTGATGGTGTCAAGTCTTTGATCCCCATTCTTAATGCAGAGGCTGCATCGTTGACCATTGTAAAAGCCATCGAAAAGAACAAGACGATGGTTACGCTTCCAGGATACATCTATCGCGTCACGCGTTTTGCGCAAGCTATTTTGCCGCTACGCGTATTCGATTGGTTCACAGGGAGCGTACTCGGGATTTATAAAACGATGGATGGATTTACGGGACGTAAGGCTTCTTGAGTTCTATACTGAAAGAGTAGAATTATCTCTTAGTAAATAGTGTAGTCCAATCATTGTTCCTGCTGCGAGCACAGTAACGATAATGCAAGCCAAAAGGACTGCGCTTGGATTTTGATAAAATGTTTCTCCAAAGATTCCAATGAATGAGGTGAAAATGAAACTTGGAATAAAGGTAAATGCCATAACGGTGGCCATGTATTTTCGGTTGACGTATTGTGCGATCGAAGAATACACGATAGGAGCGATAAATAATTCAGCGATAGAGAGGAGTAGCATTGACCCCCCATAGAAAAAAATATGTATTGAACTTGGTGAAGGTGAGATTAGGTAGACAATCGAAAAAGCTAAGGCGACGAGAATGAAGCCAACAGCAAACTTGAGATAATGAGCCAAATTCAATTTATACCAAGCAAATATTAAAATAATGCCTCCTATAATGGTTGTGAGAGGATTTAACTGTTGCCACATTTCATTTGTGATCGGATTGTCAGCAATGCTGCTTAGGCTTGCTTGAACTTCTCTAGTTTTGATGAAGGAGAGCTCGTATATGAACCAAAAGAACGCGGCGATCGAAATGGCTGCGAGTACATTGAGTGTTCTTTTGGTAACGGTTGAGGTTTGTTTCTCTTCGGGGATATCTTTGGCTTCATTGGAATAAAATGCAAATACGCCAGATATAATATAAAGTACACCTGCTAAGGCAAATCCCAAGCTAAAACCAAAGTACTCGCTAGTAATACTTAAAAAGTAAATTCCAAGGCCTGCTCCAAGATTGATAGCAAGGTAAAGTAGCATAAAACCTGAGTCGAGGAGCCGTTTTCGATCCAGGTATTGCTTGCCAAAGAGTGCAAGTGTGTTTGGAGAATACAAGCCTCCTCCGAGAACGATTAGTCCCATACCAACATAAAGGAAAACAGGTGCATTCATGCTAAGCGAAAAGGCTCCCAGTGCCTGGGTAAACACGCCGATGATCATTGAGATTTTGCTTCCCGTTAGAAAATCACCAATAAGTGCACCTACTATTTTGGAAGCAACTAGAACACCAGTAAAAATGCCGTAGACTTTTATCGCTTCGGGAGTACTGTAACCAATTGTTTCTCCGATCATGAAGATGATAAGGAGTGATCTTACCCCATAATAGGCTGCTCGTTCGAACAGCATTGAGGATGAAGTGATATATGCGCCGCGCCGATGTGGAAGTGGGGTAGAGTGCTCCATAGTAAGCCTGAAAGCTAAGCATAAAATATTCCTAAGCTTCATCGTCACTTCGACTAGCAGTCGAGGAACGAGACTGTGCACGAAGAAGTCCGTAGGAAAGACTCATGAGCACTTATAGTTACGTCACTTCTTTTAAGCGAGGTGGTGGGCCATCATGAACATTATCAATTGACAAGCATCAACTACTAATTAATCTTCCTTCCGCGCTTAATCAATTTTAAAGCCCAATCGTAGTGACTCGAAGTATTAGAGACTAAGTATTGGCCTAAAGAAGTCGACCCAGTCCATTTATACTTT
>CALDTK010000108.1 GCA_937924035.1 uncultured Saprospiraceae bacterium
CGACAAGGTCCACACCAGCTGGCCCAGAAATCAATGAGTAGAATTTTACCTCGGTAATCTTCAGGCCCAATCTTACCAGAGCTATCGATCAACATTTGCGTGAATGATGGGGCCACAGCTCCATCTTCAAAGGCGGCTAAGCGAGCGATAGTTTGTTCTAGTAGGGCGACAGACTCTGGTTCTTCGGCGCCATACTTCTTCAGGTATTGCTTGGCAAACGTAGCTGCCATTGGGTTGTTCGCTCCTTTCAGGGTAGCAATTACTCCGCCTAGAGCCAGCTTATGAACAGAAGGATAGTTGTAAACGAGATCTAGTTGAGTATTCAGGCTTTCTCCGAGCAGCTGAGAAGGAACTTTGGCTTGCACGAGTGTCTTCGTGAAGTCGCGGTAGCTTTCGAAAACCCATGGATTACCTACGTATACAGGTTCTGAGAAGTCTGTGTACTGAAAACGCTCATTGACGAAGTACATCAGCTCATTGGTGTATGGTTTTTCACTGTTCGTAAAGCTGGTGTACAGGTTTGCTGCCATTACAGAAGCAAAGAAATCCTTACCCTCAGCACGAAGACCTTCCAACTTAGCTACTTTCTCGTCGTCGTTTGCTTTCAAGTTAAGTTTCGCTGCTTCAAAAGCTGGAGTTCCACTTTTGGTTACACTCAAACTTTGCGTAAGACTTTGCCCTTTCTTAGACAGCGCTTGAAATTCTCTCTTTAGCTCTCCGTAAGCATCGTTTACGGCAGAACCAGTCATGATTGCAGCTGCCATTTTTCGGCAGTTTCCATTGATGTTGAAGGACTCTTTTCCGTCTAAAACGATAGGAATAGGATTCCCAGATTCAGGTCCTATGTAGGTTATCCCTGTTAATTCTACATCGTTGGCTAAAGTATAGCTACCGTCAGCCTGCTTCTCCAACGGCTTCGTTTTGATAAAATTCACGCCATTGAAGCGGAATTGGTACATAGCATCTTCACAATTGGGCACTTTAACAGTGACTTGCTGTGCGGAAACAGAAAGTAGGCTCAGTGTAAAACTTGCAAAAAGGAGTACGCGCAAATAAGTCATGGTCATATTACGTTCAAGTGAACCCCTTAGTTGTGTGAACACTAGGTGAATACTAAGGTTAAGGTAGAGCTCCAAAGATCAAATTCCTTTTGGTTTTTTGATCGGAAAAACTAATTCGGCCAGCGAATAGTGACATTCCTATCATATTTGTGCAGGTATAGGCACAACAATCTGCCAACTCAAAGTGCTTATATTTACAGCTCTACCTTGTTTCTGATAGACTGAGCTACCTTTAGACTGCCGCTAATCGACCTTGAATGACAAAATTAAGCTCCCCATTTAACACCCTCAACGAAGCTACTATTAAAACGGAGCTTGCGAATTGGAAGAAAATCGTAGCGAAATATCAAGTGCCAAGCTGGTCTAAGGCTATTTGGCAGCTTGTCAACAGCTTTGGTCCTTTCATTGCGATTTGGGTGGCGATGTATTTCAGCGTTGATTACAGCATCTGGCTCACGATGGGCTTAGGTGTTATTAATGCGTTTTTCCTTGTACGCATCTTCATTATACAGCATGATTGTGGCCACTTCTCGTTTACGAAGAGTCGTAAAGCCAACGAAGCAATCGGCTGGGTTTGTTCCTACTTCTCCACCATTCCTTATAACTACTGGGCACGTGTTCACAGTTATCACCACGGGCATACAGGGCAGCTAGAGCATCGCGACATTGGAGACATCGACTTTCTAACTGTAGATGAGTTTCGCGTGAAGAGCAAGTGGGATAAGTTTAAATACCGTCTTTTCCGTAATCCGCTTGTGATTTTCGGTATCGTTCCTGTGATCTACCTAGGAGTAATGCTTAGGCTCTCAAAAATTACATTCCCAGGTTGGAAAAAAGTGCACGTCAAACAGCACATCAATAACATCACACTGGTAGCAATCTATGCCGGATTGGGCTACTTGGTAGGTTGGCAGAAATTCCTCATCGTGCAAGGCTCTGTTGTCTTTTTCTTTGGTGTGATTGCGTTCTGGTTCTTTTACGTGCAGCACCAACACGAGGACACCTACATGCGTTGGACAAAGCAATGGGATTATCTACTAGCAGCAATCCGTGGAGCGACTTTTTATAAGCTGCCACGCTTCATGCACTTCCTTACTGGAAACATCGGTTTTCACCACATTCACCACTTGAGCTCTCGCATCCCGAATTACAACCTTCGTAAGTGCGCCCAAGAGAATCCGATTCTCCAGAAGTACGTGACCTCAGTTACTTTCTTCGAAAGTCTCCCAATGATGTTTAATAAGTTGTGGGACGAAGAGACTGCTCGAATGATTACATTCAAAGAGTATTATCGCCGCGAGCGAGTGCGTATGGCGTAACTGCTAGTCAATAAGAGAAAAAGAGGTCTAACTGTCAATCAGTTAGACCTCTTTTTTTGCGTTAAAAGGAGTACACCTCTTCTGCTCCAATATAAGTGTGTAGAACCTCAGCACTTGGAATACTGTCAGCTTCGCACTTCACCAAGTTTCGATCAAGCACGATAAAGTCAGCTAGTTTTCCTACGCTTATGCTTCCTTTTAACTTCTCCTCAAAGCCTGCATAGGCGTTGGCCATGGTGTATGCGTAAATGGCTTCCTCTCTAGAAAGTGCTTGTTCTGGGAAGAAAGCTTCACCACCAGGTTTTTGCTTACGCGTAAGCATCGCATACAGACTTGCCAAAGCACTAACTTCTTCGACCGGAGCATCTGTACCATTTGTCACTACAGCACCCGCCTCGAGGAGTGAGCGCCACGCGTAAGCGCCCGTACGAGCGCGTTCTTCGCCCAATCTTGCAACTACAAATGGAGCGTCGCTCGTCGCATGAATCCCTTGCATACTCGCGATAGTTCCAGTTGAGGCAAATCGCGAAATGTCTTCTACAGCAATATGCTGGCTGTGCTCATTTCGCCAGCGCAAAGCAGTATCGACTTGGTTTGAATAGACCTCCACGATGTCTAAGGTTTCTTTGTTGGCTCGGTCGCCAATGGCATGTACACAGAGCTGCATTCCTTTCGAAAAGGCGAGGTCCGCAATGCATTTTACCTCTTCAACCGTTGTCGTATTCTGTCCTTGAAATCCGGGCTTATCACTGTAATCTTCAAGAAGCCAAGCTCCATAGCTGCCCAAGGCACCGTCGAGTTCGGTTTTGATTGCTCGAACGGTGAGCTTGTGGTTTCCAACGTCGAGCCAAGGGAGTCCACTGGCGCTGCCATCTGACCCTTCCATTTCAGCGCAGCTTTCACGTAGCATCATCCAAAGTCGAACATCGAGTGAGTCAGCTTCCGCCAAAACCTTTAGCGCATCTAGATCTAGCCGGGAGGTACCTGCGTCCTGAAAACTTGTGATTCCCTGCTTGATGCAGGCTTGACTTGCGAGTTTCCAAGCCTGTTGCTGTTCTGCTACTCGCTGTTCTTGAGGTAAGCTCGCATAGTAAGCTTGCAATGCTTCGTAGAGCTGTGCTGTAGCGCGTTCTTCGAAAATACCGATAGGCTCCCCGTGCGCATTTCGAAGAATACGACCTCCTTCAGGATCTGAAGTCTCGTTACTAATGCCTGCTGCTTTCATTGCTGCTGCATTTGCCATAGCTCCGTGTCCGCTGGCATGTGTAAGGACTACTGGGTTGTTGGGCGAAACTTCACTTAGTGCATCATGGAGTGGATATCCATCAACGGTTTCATAGCCCGTGTCGGTCCACTTTTCTTGGTGCCAGCCTCGCCCGTATATCCAATCACCAGGTTTGGCGCGCTCGGCCCGAACACGAACAGAATCGATGATTTCCGCCCAAGAGGTAGTTGCTAGAAGGTTTAGGTTTAATAGGGAGTTTCCTAACCCTCCAAAGTGAGCGTGCCCTTCAATGAAGCCCGGCATTACAAAGCGTCCTTCAAGGTCGATAACCGTTGTTGCATCTGTTTTAAGAGCGCTAATTTCTGCAGTCGAACCAGTTGCAACGATGCGATCTCCTTTCGTAGCAATAGCCTCTACCCAAGGTTTGTCTTCTTCAACGGTGTAAATTTTACCGTTGATGAAGAGTTGATCGGCCACACGCTCGTCAGGGGTTTTGGCGCAAGCAGACAAGCCGAGGATCACTGCTGCTGAAACATAAACAAGGGTCATACTTGTGAAAAGCTGATGGAGGAGGGTAGACTGCATATCGCTAAGATTGCAAGAAGGATAGATATTATCAGGATGATGATGCAACGTACTGTCTCAGATGTTGTCATTTGAGCAGACCTAAAAAACTACAACATGACTCGCATCACCTTACTCCTCGCAGCTTTATTCATAGCATTCTCCGCTTTTGGTCAAAGCAAAACCTTTAATCCAGGAGCATTTGACATGGTCGGCGTCAATTATGGAATAGATGCTGTCATTCAAAAGGGTAATACGCACGCGGTTACTATCGAAGCAGACCAATCTGTACTCGATGTGGTGGTTGTTCGTGTAGAAGGAGATCAATTGAAGATTTCTTTTGATCAAAAAGAATGGAATCAATTGAGGAAGTCGGCGCTTCGTAAGGGTATTAAGGCGACGATTACAACCCCAGCTCTCAGCGGAGTTCTCGCCAATGGTGGGAGCGACGTTGTGAGCAAAGATGTCTGGAAGGGAGATTCTTTTTCTGCTACCTGTAATGGAGGTGCAGACCTCACTTTGATCGTCGACGTTGAAAGTATCAAAGTCGTTGCCAATGGAGGTGCGGACATTTACCTTTCAGGAAGCGCTAGAAAAGCTAAACTGGTAGCGAACGGTGGCGCAGACATTGAAGCGGAAGACCTTATGACAGAAACTGCAGAGGCAACTGCAAATGGAGCTGGAGATATTTCATTGAATGTCTCAACAACGTTGAAGGCCCGCGCAAATGGCGGAAGCGATATCGAATATTACGGAACCGCCTCTAAGATTGACGTGCGTGCGAGTGGTGGATCTGATATTGACCGAGGGTAATGGTTTTGAATAATGATTGATAATTTGTTTTAGGGAGTGAAATTAGTTCAGGAATTCGTGTATGTTTACGGTACGTGAGAAGTTATGACTTTTTAAATGTAATCAAATTCTCTTAAAATGAGATTCTCAATATTTTTTTTTCATTTCGGCCTTTGCCTTTTCCCTGACAACAACTAGTTGTACAGATGATCTGGTTCTTGGAGCCAATGCCCTAGAGGTTGTTAGTGTTGATAACATAACCATATACGATTTAGATGGGAGTGTAAGCCAAAACATTACTGTTTCTTTTTTAAGTGACGGATCAAATATCATCGAAGGGCAAGAAAGCCTTGGCGATTCTGGATCAACTCTCGAAAATAGAGCAGCACCAATCAAAGGTAGACGCTTTGTAGATCCTCAGGGCAATGACGATGCTCCAGAGCCTAATAATGATGGTGGTCTTGATTACCACTGTTGGACAAGTAACACTGCGATTTGCTACAATAGACCGTAGCCATCCAAAATTTTACAATGAATTATTTTATTGTAGCATTTCTACTCTTTTGGGCTGCATCGGTAGGTGTGGCCCAAACTAGTAGTGACGAGTGTTCTAGTCAGCTATTTAAAGTCGACTTAGATGCTGATGCCTATGCAAAGCGTGCTTCAGGTTTTGAAACAGGAACTCTCATTGTGTTAGATTCGGTGAGAAGCTTGTTTAATATTGGACACCTCGATGTGTTTTTAATTGATAATAAAGGTGGGATAATCAGAGGTTTAGATTATACCAAGATCGACAGTATTGCAGACCTCCATGCCAAACAAAAACACGGAGCATCAGCAAAGGTGAAGAGAACTTTGACAGAGCTGGACTCTGTCTTGTGCATGCGAACAGTCTATTATGTTAGAGGGTTGAGGCGGATTGAAGGACAGGAACTTGCTCGAATTGAATTGTCCGTAATAGTCGAAAACGTAGATGTTAGGTATGGGTATGCATTTGAAAATGCTTTTTTTACAGTTGACGTAGATTATGATTTAAATATTTGTAAATCTACTCTCATAGAAGATTCTTCCGTTCTTGCACATTCTTTATCGCTAGTGAATGGAATCTCAACAGCTAAAGATCTTGTATTAAAAACTGAGGAGATTGATGGTTTGGATTCAGCCCAAAGTATATTTGTTCATTTTTCTTTGAAAAATGATAAATGGATATACAATGGTCCTTTTACTAAATTGAAATATATTGAGGGACCAAATTATTTTACACATTTCCCTGGTGGAATAAAACATTCTGAAGGATTTTTATATTCAAATGGTAAGGACGCCCTTGTTCAAAATGTAGAAGGTGTTGATGTCTTACAATGGGAGGTGCCAGACTACAGAGATTTTTCTATAAAAAAATTAATTTCCTATGATCGTGGGTATATTGCGATTAGTTTTCCTATTGGTGAGAATAGACCTCCTAAAGGAAAGCCATTCTATTATTATGTTGAATTTAGAGATCAAAAATTGAATCAAAAAACAAGTATCGGCAGATACGATATGAAACGGTTTTTAGTAAATGATATTTCTTTGAAAGGAGAAGGCCTTCATGTTTTACTATTCGATAAAAAATCAAAAAATCATGTAGTACACATTCTTAATTTTAAAGAAGGCTGTGATGGAAAGGTTTACAGGTGATCTGAAATCCAAGTGCCGATTGCGTTGGTGTGTTTGCAAGATGTAGTTTTTATTTTGTGTGGTTAACTTGGCGCAATGCAGCGTCACTTTCTCCTCTTACTTATTGTATCTATAGGTTTTTGCTCCTTTGCACTTGCGCAAGGGACAAATCCTGTTTCGGCACCCTCAGACAAACGACCTAACAGTTATGCCATCAAGGCAGCTAAGGTGTATATCACCCCAGAGCGAATGCTTGAGAATGCTACGGTCATTGTCAAGGACGGACGCGTAGTAAACGTGGGTGTTGGGATCAACATTCCAGCAGGTGCAATTCAAGTGGATGCAGGAGAAAAGACTATCGTTCCTGGATTTATAGATCTGATGAGCGACTATGGCCAGCCTGCGCTCGAAAAGACTAAGCGTGATTGGAGTAGGCCACAGTATGAGACCAAAACCGATGGTCCATTCAGTTGGAACCAAGCGTTAAAATCAGAGTACAATGCTGCTGCGCATTTTACAACAAATGAAAAGCGCGCAAAGGAGCTTCGTAAGCTTGGTTTTACAACGGTGCTGAGTCATAGACCTGACGGAATCTCTCGAGGTTCGGCAGCAATGGTCTCTCTCGGTGACAAGTCGCCGCAAGAGTCAGTGATCAATGGAAAAGCAGCGCACGTGCTTAGTTTCTCTAAGGGAACGAGCACACAAATGTATCCGGGTTCTTTGATGGGCATGATTGCTTTGTTGCGACAGACCTATCTAGACGCGGAGTGGTATAATAGTTACGGCAAAAAAGAAGTCACTAACCTCAGTATTGAGTCATGGTCTGATCTGCAAAACTTACCTCAGATATTTGCTGTAGGAGACAAGCTTGAAGCGATTCGGGCCTTGAATCTAGGTACTGAATTTAACGCCAAATACATCATAAAAGGAGACGGCGACACCTATCAACGACTGGACGGCTTTCGCCAAAACGAGAAATTTATTGTCCCGCTCACCTTTCCTGATGCGTACGACGTCACCGATCCATATGATGCTCAAATGGCTGATTATGCCGACCTATTGCACTGGGAATTAGCCGATGCCAATGCGGTTTACTTGAAGAATGCTGGTCACCAAGTTGCCTTCACACTTGATGGTCTAGGCAAGGATGAAAAGTCGTTTTTTGAGCGCCTGGCTCGTGTGCGAGGCGCAGGGATGAGCGATTCAGATTTGCTTGCCGCATTGACTACTGTACCGGCAGCGTACGTAGGTATGGGTCAAGATTTAGGATCTCTCGAAAATGGAAAACTCGCCAACCTTATCATTCTAGATGAATGGCCAGTAGCCAAGAAAACGAAGGTTTACCAAACCTGGGTTTCAGGAGAGCCTTTTACACTCGCTCCATTCAGTGAGGAAATCGCAGAAGGAGACTATCGCATTGTTGTCGGTGATATGGCTTACCTCATGCAAGTCGACGGCAAGGGTAAAGCCAAAGTGCGTGTAAAAGGGGATTCGGCTTTCGTCGATGCTAAATTGAAGCGCACTGTTGATCGTATCACCCTCTCTTTCCCCTCAGATACAGTGAAAGAAGCAGCTGTGATTCGCTTAGGAGGCCTGGTACAAGCACGTAAATGGGCAGGACAAGGCTATGACGCTGCTGGAAATTGGATGTCTTGGTCGGCGAAGTACGACGATACAATGTTGGTTGGAGACGAGGCGAAAAAGAAGGAGGATAAAGCTCCCGCCAAAACCCAAATAGACAAGCTTCCAGAGCTGCCAAAACCCTTCGCTCCATACGGATCTACAGTTTTGCCGAAAGGCGAATCATTCGTAGTGCGCAACGCAACCGTTTGGACCAATGAAGATGTCGGTATACTCGAGAAGGCTGATGTCTACGTGGTTAATGGAAAAATATCTGGTTTTGGCGAAAGCTTAAAAGTACCTAAAGGGGTAAAAGAAATCGATGGAACTGGCAAACACCTCACTACTGGAATTATAGATGAGCATTCACACATTGCAATCTCCCGCGGAGTAAATGAAGCTTCGCAAGAATCGACAGCTGAGGTAAGGATTGGTGATGTTGTCAACTCTGAAGACGTCAATATTTATCGTCACCTCTCTGGTGGTGTTACTGCCATTCAACAACTGCATGGTTCTGCAAATCCAATCGGGGGCCAGTCATCGCTTATCAAGTTGCGCTGGGGTCACACGCCCGAAAAGCTCAAAATTGATGGAGCGGATGGGTTTATCAAGTTTGCCCTCGGTGAAAATGTGAAGCAGAGTAACTGGGGCGGGAATACCACGCGCTATCCGCAAACACGCATGGGGGTTGAGCAGGTTTATGAAGACTATTTCACGCGTGCGGAGGCCTATCACAAAGCTCGTATGGCTGGAGATAAATCGGTAAGGCGAGACCTAGACCTTGAAGCGCTCGCAGAGATTGTCAATAAAAAGCGTTTCATCTCTTGCCACTCGTACCGTCAGTCTGAGATCAATATGCTGATGAAGGTTGCCGAACGCCACAACTTTAATGTCAACACCTTCACCCATATTTTGGAAGGCTACAAAGTGGCTGATAAAATGAAGGAACACGGTGTAGGTGCTTCGACCTTCAGTGATTGGTGGGCCTATAAATTCGAAGTCTGGGATGCGATTCCAGAAAACGGACCGATGATGCATGAGCAAGGGGTGACCGTAGCTTATAATTCAGATGATGCAGAGCTAGGTCGACGCCTCAACCAAGAAGCAGGTAAGGCTGTACAGTACGGCGGCTTGAGCGAAGAGGACGCTTGGAAATTTGTGACCCTCAATCCTGCGAAGTTGCTTCATCTTGACAATGAAATGGGGTCGATCAAAGCTGGCAAGGATGCCGACCTAGTGCTTTGGAACGCCCACCCAATGAGTGTGTATGCAAGTGCTGAAATGACTTGGGTAGATGGCACACTTTACTTCGATAGAGCAGATATGAAAAAGCGGCAGCAGGCCATGCGCACGGAGCGCAATCGCCTGGCACAAGCAATGCTAGACGAAAAGAATGCTGGAAAACGTACCAAGCCTGTAGAAGGGCATGGTGGTGAGCACTATGAATGTGACTCAGTCCACTAATCAGTATTAGAGCCTCTTTTTCACCCTCAAGAATTCAACCATGCGCACGTTTTTCTTTTTCGTTTTTTCCCTTCTTTTCACTCAACTTCAAGCTCAATTTATCCCTGGAGCTGAGCAGACGAAGCCCATTGCAATTACTGGAGCAACAGCTCACTTAGGCACAGGACTAGCCGTTGAAAATGCAGTTATCACCTTTGCCGAGGGTAAGCTTACTTACGTAGGTCCACAAGCTGGCGCACCTTCGCTGGCAGGGCATACGGTAATCGATGCAAAAGGGAAGGACATCTATCCTGGCTTTATCGCAATGGACACCAGATTGGGCCTTGTAGAAATCGATGCGGTTCGAGCAACGGATGACATGCGTGAGGTGGGGTATCTCAATCCTAACGCGCGCTCACTTATTGCATTCAATACCGACTCAGAGATCATTCCGACGGTGCGAAATATTGGTGTCCTCACAGCACAGGTGACACCCGATGGTCGGGGGCTTGCTGGTCAGAGTAGTGCAATGTCAATGGACGGCTGGAACTGGGAAGATGCAGTCATCGGAATGGATGAGGGGATGCACTTGCACTGGCCTAGCGATTTTAGAATGACAGGCTGGTGGGCTGCACCAGGCGGCATGAAGAAGAATGAGAAGTACGATGAGCAAGTACAGTCAATCCAACAGTACTTTGAAGAGGCTCAGGCTTACGCCAAAACTGCAAGTCCAGTAGATAACCCTCGTTTTCAAAGTATGAAGGGAGTTTTTGCGGGCAGCCAAACGCTATATATCCACGCTAGTTTTGCCAGAGAAATAGAGGATGCAATTGCTTTTGCAGAACACTATAAGCTGAAACCAGTGTTGGTTGGAGGTCAGGATGCGTACCTACTCACAGACCTCTTAAAAGAGAAAGGCATTTCTGTAGTGGTTGGTCCGGTACACGCTTTACCTGAGCGAGGAGATGACATGGTGAGTCAGCCATTTGAAACGCCAGGGCAATTACATGCAGCGGGCATTCCTATTGCGTTTAGTGTTGGTGGAGCTTGGGAGCAACGTCGCCTACCACTCAATGCTGGGCACGCAGTTGGTTTTGGCTTGCCGTACGAAGAGGCCGTTAAAGGACTAACCCTCACTCCAGCGACAATGCTGAACATAGCGGATCGCGTAGGAAGTTTGGAAAAGGGCAAAGACGCTACACTCTTCATAAGTAAAGGTGATGCACTCGATATGCGCACTAATATCCTAGAGCAAGCCTGGATAGGTGGGAGAGAAGTTGACTTACGTAGCCGACAGACCGAACTCGCTAAGAAGTACAAAGAGAAGTATACGCGTGGAGAGTAGGACTGTAACCTACGCAACCAACATCTTCATCTCTTCCTCACTTAACTCAATTTTACCTGCGGCCAAGTTTTCTTCCAAGTGCTTCACACTGCTGGTACCTGGAATTGGAAGCAAGTTTTCTTTGTAGTGGAGCAACCAGGCAAGGGCAATTTGATAGACGGTTGCTCCGTGGGTTTTGGCGACAGCTTGAAGCGCCTCATTATCGACAGCACCGGCATTTAAGGGGTACCAAGGAATGAATCCAATACCCTGCTCTTTGCACCAATCTAGCTCACCTTCCCACGCACGATCGGCGAGGTTGTACTTGTTTTGAATGCTAACAACCTCGAAGTGTTGTTGAGCTTGTTTCACTTGATCAATGGTGACTTCTGAAAGTCCAAGGTGGCGCACGTACCCTTGCTGCTGCAGCTCCGCGAGCTGACCTAAAAATTCATCAGCGGGTACTTTATCATCGAAACGATGCAATTGAAAAAGATCAATTCGGTCAAGTTTCAGTCGCTTGAGACTTGACTTACATCGCTCTACTAGATGCTTAGGTCGACCGTTTGGACGCCACTTGTTTGGTCCATCGCGCATGAGCCCGGCCTTCGTGGCGATGAGTACCCCATCATGATAAGGATGCAAAGCCTCCGCGATTAACTCTTCACTTACGAAAGGACCATAGGAATCTGCGGTGTCAATAAAATTGACCCCGAGTTCAACGCTGCGTTGTATTACCCTAATCGCCTCTCGTTTATCTTTTGGAGGTCCCCAGACGCCATCACCGGTGATACGCATGGCACCATAGCCGAGTCGATTTATAGAAAAATCTCCGAGAGAAAAAGTAGGATTGTATGTTGGCATGTGAGTTTAACAACACACCTAAGCCTTCGGTTTGCCTAAGGCCGGATCTTATGTATCAAAGTCCCACTCACACGCCAAAGTCGGCTGGTATTTTCACCCCCCAAGAAAGCTGCGCCACTTGCTGCGAAGCCCCACTTCGGACCTTCAGAATAATAAACGGTACCACCAATTTGCTGGTAATCGACACGATACGCTTGCGGTAATTCCTCAACATCAGGAGTGAAGTCACTGCCTCCAAGGGTGCGCTGCACCTCCAACCAAACATCGGAATAGAAACGATTACTAGGAAACCCGAGTCGGAGTAATCCTGACACGTAATCTTTCGGCTGCTCTGGAAAGTAGGCTGGTCGTGTTCGCTGAATTTCCTCCAACGCGATTAAGTCTAGTTCATCAAATCGATAGTTGTAGCCGAGAACCGTGCTGGCAAAAAAACCTGGTTGGTTGTACTGCGCCACTAGCCTTGGTTGCAGAACTTGCGCCCGCTGACCAATCGCTCCTGCAGCAACAACTTCATATTGACTTAAAGGAAGACTGATTCCAAACGATCCGAGAAAGTCAAATGACTTTTCTTGATTTTCGCCGAACTTCCATCGCTTCAATAGGCCTTTGAGATAGAACCCGCCATCTTGAAGCCCAGAAGTAGACTCAGTGATTACAAAAGGGATGTTTGCGATGACGTTGAGCTTGTCGCTGATGCCGTAGATTCCAAATGCACTCAAGAGCTGGCCATTGAAAGGCAGGTCGAATTCCGCCCCATCACCGCCAATAAATTGGTTGGCACCTGTTATACTAACCCCTATAGCAATGTCTGCTTCGCCTTTAGATTTTAAATAGCCATCAATTGGACCTTGGCCATAAACCACACCCGCGATACAAAGCACAGTAAGGATTAGAAATAAGCGCATCGTAGCAAGTACGCTTTCTTCCATGATTTGGTTGGCTTGTAGTCTTACCTTGTGGCTGTGCTATACCGAATCATCTTCAATCCTTTTCAAGAAAACACCTACATTTTCGCTAACGAATTAGGTCAAGCAGCGGTCATTGATCCGGGCATGAGCGACACTTCTGAATGCGAAGAATTTGATAGTTTTTTGCGAAAGCATAACCTCACTTTAGTCGCTTGCTGGCTAACCCATGCGCACATTGACCATGTGCTTGGGCTAGCCCACGTGTTTGAAACCTATGGCTTAAAACCTAGAATGCATCCAGGCGAACAGGTTGTTTATGAAGCCAATCCGAAAGTCGCCGCGATGTATGGGATGCTTTTGCGTCAACTTCCCGAGCCTGTGTTTGACCTTAAAGAAGGAGAAGAGCTCAAATTCGGAGAAGCTACTTTAAAACTCATACTTGCGCCAGGACACTCTCCAGCAAGTATTTGCTTTTACTGTGAAAGCGAAGGGCTATTGATAGGTGGAGACGTGCTTTTTAGGGAATCTATCGGACGCACCGATTTACCCGGAGGTGATCATGCTACCTTGCTGAAAAGTATCAAAGAGCAAGTCTATACCTTGCCAAAAGCAACCGTCGTATGGCCTGGTCATGGACCCGAAACTACAGTTGCTTTTGAACGCGTTAATAATCCGTTCGTCCGCGCAAGTGATGCGGTTTGAATAAACTTCATGCCTTAGGCAAAGCAATAAATTCATTAGCGCTGCTTTCGCCAAAACTAGCAGGCAACATAGCCGTACGTCTTTTTATTCGCCCAAGAAGAATTCCAGTCCGCCCAACTGCTCAAGCATATTTAAATAAAGCTGAGCGTCTTGATGCTGATGTGGGGCATCCTTTGGTGGGGTATTACTGGAAAGCAAAAGGAGAAACAAAGCAGCGCGTTTTACTCATTCACGGCTGGGAAAGTCATGCAGGGCGGTGGGTGCCACTGGTGCAACGCTTGCGTAAGATTGGAGTTGAAGTGGTTGCTTTCGATGGACCTGCTGCAGGTAAAAGTGGTGGCAAGGAAACGCCATTCAACTTTTACATCGATTGTATCCAAGAGGTGGAGCGACAATATGGTCCTTTTGATTCGGTGATCGGGCATAGCCTGGGTGGTGGGGTCGCAGTGCAGCTTTGTGCTCGCCTCAATGATTCCCGAAAGCCTGCTAAGGCAGTGGTTATGGCTGCTTTTGATGAGAGCAACCATGTCTTTGACCGTTATCAAAAAATGTTAGGACTCAGCAATCGAGTGCGTGTCGCTTTCGATAGCCACATTATTGGTATGGTAAATCGCGACCTTGACGAAGAGCTTTCCATTCAGGATTTTTCAAATGTAGCTTCCGTTAAAACACTACATCAAGTTGAAGCCTTGGTGGTACATAGTACAGATGATTTGGTTAGTCCATATGAAGAAGGCTTGGCGATATATGAAGCTTGGCCCCAAGCTAAGCTCGCCACATTTGAAAGTGAAGGGCATAGACTTCAAGGCAAGCAAGTCTTAAGTCACATTGTCGAATTTATAGGAAGCTGATTAGACAGCATAAAGACCTGACATGTCCTTAAATCCTTTGATCTCTATTGGGTTCCCTGAGGGGTCCTTCACAAATACCGTCCACTGCTCTCCAGGCTCACCTTCATACCGTAGCATTTTTGGAAACACGTACACTGTATTCGGTTCAGCTTCGAGTCGAGCATTCACCTCTTGCCAAGTTTGTAGGTCGAGTACGATACCCAAGTGGGGCATAGGGACCTCTAGACCAGCGACAAGCCCTGTATTTGTAGTCTTAAAAGGCTCTCCTAGGTGGCAACTGATTTGATGTCCGAAGAAATCAAAATCTACCCACGTTTCGGTGCTTCTACCTTCAGTACATCCAAGTACTCGACCATAAAAATCACGAGTAGAAGCAAGGCCGCGAACGTGAAAAGCGAGGTGAAAGAGGTGCGATTTCATAAGGTGAAATTAGTATGATCATAAGATTTAAATCACTTACTACCTTGGCGACATGGCTAACCTAATAAACTTAAAGCGCAAAGTCGCTGACTACAAGGCTGTACTTGCCAATACAAAAGAATATCGCCAAATCTGGGATGATTCACTCGGCGCTCAAATTATCAGTGAACTCAAAGCGATAACCGAGGCTATTGGTCTTACAGCTATCATTGAGGAGAAGGAGGAGATTAATAATTTGGCTGCAGTAACAATGTCCCTAGGCAATGTGAAATCAGGCATGTCTCAAGAAGTAGCCGACGGTGTAAACCGAGAATTGATCAAGCACAACGGAAGTCTCTTGTACCAGCAGCTTTTCAATGGGAAAGTGATCGTTATTATTCAATATCCATTTATTGAAAATTATGGTCAGCCGCAACCACCCAAAACAATTGCGATTTACCGTCCAGAAGAGCTTCGTACGCCATTTTTCCATCGTCATGTTGAGGAACTGATTACAGAAGTGACGAAGTGGGAAGACTATGATGACGATGAGCCTAGCCAAAAGAAAATTGGCTTTAAGCTCAACTTCGAGCAACCAGATTTGACAGCTTCGGCAGACGTTAACGGCTAATGGGGCTTTTCAAGCATCCAGGTGAGTCGTGGTGGACCCGCACTTTTAGGTTTGGAATGAACTGCTATCCGATGTACTTCGGTACGGGAGGACGTATCCAATACATTGCTAGCGATTGGCGTGAGGTTAAACTCACACTTGGCTTAAATCCATTCACCTATAACTACGTTGGGACCATTTTTGGAGGTTCAATGTTTGCTGCCAACGATCCATTCTTGATGGTTATGCTCATGAATGTGCTTGGTAAAGACAAGTACGTGGTCTGGGATAAAGCGGCTAAAATCCGGTTTAGGAAGCCTGGAAGATCTAAACTGAGTATGCACATCAAGCTCGACCAAGGGCTGATCGACGAAATCAAAGCAACTGTTGGTACAGAACATAAGTGGACGCAGTGGTTATCCTTGCAATGGAAAGATAAAAATGGCGATGTCGTAGCTGAGATTGAGCGGGAGCTTTATGTTGCCGACAAGCAGTGGTACAAACAACGTCGTTTATCAAAGGCTTCTGCCAAAACCTCAAAACCCACTGCTTAGTATGTCAGCATCAAAAGAAGAGGCGTCATCTTCGAGTATGCTCTTCCTTTTCGTAGCAGCTATTGGCCTTGCTTTAGCTCCTTTTACTCCAGAACCACACCTTTTTGGTAAGCTTCGATGGGTTATGGGAGGTGCCGAAGGGATGGGCATACAGGATTGGTTTGACCTGCTGATGCATGGCCTACCAATAACGCTACTCACCTTTTGGTCGCTTTGGAAATTTGTAGCTAAAGTTAGAGGCTAGAGCCTGAGGTTTTGAACCACCAATCAGCCACACAGCTCTAAAAAAGTCTCCTCGTCAATCAGTTTGACAGGTAAGCCTTGAGCACTCAATTCTTGTGCCTTTTTCACCTTGCTTGTTACTCTTCTCCATGTTGGTACGCCTTGTACGACATAGTCAGTCGACTTGCTAACGGAGGTGGTGCATTTTCCACCAAGTTCTAGCACTTTGCGTTGCGCATCTTCACGGCTACAAGTAGTGAGTTCGCCGGTAAAAACAAAGCGTTTCCCATACACTGGGTGGCCTTCATGTGCATCACTAGCGTCAAAGAGGATGTCCTTGATTTTGGGATGATTTGGCCAATTGTGAATCTGTGTTCTTTGCTTGGTTTCTTTTGCTATAGCAGCCTTTCTATTCGAAGTTCTTGTTGATCGCGAGCTCTTTTTCTTTTTGGTAGAGCGCCCATAATCATCAATACTGCGCGGCTGTAAGCCTACTTCACGCAGTAGCTCGTCAACATGCGGTGTTCCATACATCTGTTGTGCTTGGATCATAATCTGTGCACACGCATTTGCATCTGAAAGTGCTTGATGATGTTCGAGCTCAATACCAAGGTAAGCGCTAATGATTCCTAAACCATAGCGAGGGGCATCTGGCCATACACGACGGGCTAGTTGAACAGTACAAGAGTATGTGAGTGAAGGTACTGGTAATCCATAATGCTTCATTGAGCCAAGCAAAACGCCCATATCAAAGCTGGCGTTGTGGGCTACCATGTGCTTGTTCTCGAAGTAGGGTAACATCTCGTCGTAAAGCTCTTCAAATGTTGGCTCGTGCATCACTTGTTCGGGAGTGATCTTATGTATGCGGATGTTCCCAAAGTCAAACTGGTTGGGTGTAGGTCGGATCAACCTTCTGTAGGTATCGACAACTCTCCCGTCCTCAACGACTACCATTCCTATCTCACAGGCGCTGGCCCAGTTGCGATTGGCGGTTTCAAAATCTATTGCGACGAAGTCCATAGGGGTAGTGCTTCAACCTAATGGGTTAAAGGACAAATGTAACAACACAATTTGTTTTGGATTACTCCCTCAATTTCAAGCCCAATTCAACAAGCTGCTCCTCACTTACCGTATCAGGTGCATCTATCATAACATCGCGACCTTGGTTATTCTTCGGGAAGGCGATGTAGTCACGAATACTTGTCTTGCCCTGCATTACAGCACATAGACGATCAAAGCCAAATGCGATGCCACCGTGTGGAGGAGCACCATACTCGAAGGCACCCATTAAGAATCCAAACTGTGCCTCTGCCTCTTCTTTCGAGAAGCCGAGCAGGTCAAAGTTGCGTGATTGAAGCGCGCGGTCGTGAATACGAATACTACCACCTCCAATCTCAGAACCGTTGATGACTAAGTCATACGCATCGGCCTTAAGGTTTTTGAGCACTTCATGATCAGTTGAATCCATTAAGTGACGCTCACTTGGTTTCGGACTGGTGAAAGGGTGGTGCATCGCATGGAATCGACCACCGTCTTCGTCCCATTCTAAGAGCGGAAAATCAATGACCCAGAGTGGCTTGAAGTCACCTGGTTTTACGAGGTCAAGTTGGTTTGCCATTTCAAGACGAAGCTCTCCGAGTTGCTTGCGCACTTTGTCAACTTCTCCTGAAAGAATAAGAATCAGGTCGCCTGGTTTAGCAGCTGCTGTTTTGGCGAAAGCTGTGAGCGCATCTTGATCATAAAACTTGTCTACGCTACTCTTGAAGCTTCCATCGTCATTACACTTCACATACACCATGCCTTTGGCGCCGATCTGAGGACGTTTTACCCAATCGGTAAGCTTGTCTAGTTGCTTGCGTGTGTAAGAGGCTGCGCCAGGAATGCAGATACCTGCAACGAGTGGAGCCTCATCAAAAATCTTGAAATCCTTACCTTTTGCTTCAGCATTTAGATCAATGATCTCTAGACCAAATCGCATGTCTGGCTTGTCTGAACCGAAGCGACGCATCGCCTCGTCGTACTGCATACGAGGGAACTCACGGAGCTCAACATTGAGCACTTCATTGAAAAGATGACGGGTGAGTCCTTCGAAGGTATTTAGGATGTCCTCCTGCTCGACGAAGGCCATTTCACAATCAATCTGGGTAAATTCAGGTTGACGATCTGCACGTAAATCCTCATCACGGAAGCACTTCACAATTTGGAAGTACTTGTCGTAGCCACTCACCATGAGCAGCTGCTTGAAGGTCTGTGGACTTTGCGGCAGCGCGTAAAAGTTGCCTGGATTCATGCGGCTAGGAACCACAAAATCACGTGCACCTTCTGGTGTTGATTTGATAAGGACTGGCGTTTCAACTTCAAGGAATCCCTGACCACTCAAGTGTCCACGTACGGCTTGCGCCATTTTGCTTCTGAAGATGATTGCATTTTGCAGTGGCCCTCGACGTAAGTCGAGATACCGGTACTGCATACGGATGTCCTCACCACCATCGCTTTCATCTTCGATAGTAAATGGAGGAGTTTTAGCTGCATTTAGTATGGTTATCGCTTTCGCAAAAACCTCAACTTCGCCCGTTGCCCGATCAGCGTTTTTTGACTCCCGTTCACGAACAGCACCACTTGCCTGAATTACAAATTCACGACCGAGCGAATCAGCGATCTTTTGCATAGCTGCCCCTGAATCTGGATCAACCACAACCTGAGTAATGCCGTAACGATCGCGCACATCTAAAAAGATGAGGCTTCCGAATTGACGTTTACTTTGGACCCAACCCGCTAGGGTCACATCATTTCCAGCGTCGGTGATACGTAATTGGCCACAAGTGTGCGTACGGTACATAATGAAGGCAAGTTTTGGCGAAAGCTTTAAGAGGAGGAATCCTCAACTTCTGCATTTAGCGCCGCGAAAGTAGGAAGTCTAATCGCGACTTGCATTGCTAGATTCAACGGTAATTAGACTCCTTTAGTTAGAGTGATTCTTAATAGATGGAAAAAAGATGATTTCTGGTTCGCAAGTGACTGGATGTTGACACGAAGACGAGCGTTGACAGCATTGGATCGGCTATGTTTGTATTCTAGACTTATTCATGCTCAGCGCCTACAGACTTTTTACATTAACCCACCGCCAAGCTTCACTAGATCAGCTTGAGCCTTACGTGATTCCAGCGGAAGCGATGGATAGCACGCTTTTGCGTTTGCGTGAGCAACTTGGATGGGAGGAGGTGTTTTACCTGGCGACCTGTAATCGTATCTTATTCTTTTTTTATGAAGAAGATCGCGATCCAACAACAAGTGCCGAACTTCAACGTGCGCTTGGAATTTCAGAAAATGCAAGCGTAGTTAAGCCCCTCTTCAGAAGCGGTGCAGATGCTGTTTTACATTTATACGATGTTGCAGCTTCGGTTGATAGCATGGTGGTTGGTGAGCGGGAAATTTTGCGTCAATTAAGATTAGCCTATTTGGCTTGCCATGAAGGTGGTCATAGTGGTGATCACTTGCGCATTTTGATGCAAAGTGCTGTAGCTGCTGCCAAAACGGTTTATCACAAAACACGGATTGGTCAGAAGCCCGTTTCGGTAGTGAGTTTGGCTGCCCAGCGTATTCGCCAACAGCGCCTTGACCCGGCAACAGCTCGAGTATTGATGATTGGTGCAGGTCAGACAAACTGGCTCGTTTCTAAGTTTTTGCAGAAGCAAGGTTTTAAAAACGTAACCGTAGCAAATCGGTCGATTGGCAATGCTGAGAAGCTAGCAGCGGTTTTTGACGGTTACGCAACTTCTCTAGATTTACTTGGTGAATACGATCAAGGGTTTGATCTGCTCATTGTATGTACAGGTGCGACGAAGGCAGTTGTAGATACTGCTTTGTTTGAGCGATTACTTAATGGCGAACAAGCAGAGGATAAAGTAGTCGTCGACCTGTCAATCCCGCATAATGTTGATGCGGCTGTAATTGAGGAGTCCTCACCGACGTATATCCAAATTGATGACCTGAGGCAACTGGCTCAGGAAAATTTAGCTTTCCGAGCAGGTGAAGTCACCGAGGCAAGAAAGCTCATCGGAGAGCAATTGGCAACCTTCAGGGAACGTGTTCAGCAGCGTCGCATTGAACGTGCGATGAAAGATGTTCCAGCCGAGATAAGATCTATTCGAAAACGTGCAATGCGCGTTGTTTTTCAGCGTGAACTAGCCGATCTCGATGGGGATACCCTAGAGTTGATTGAGCGTATGATGCTTTACATGGAAAAGAAGTGCATCGGAATTCCAATGAAAGCTGCGCGTAAAGCCGCTAAGCCTGTTGATGACCTTGATACACTTTTATCTGAGGACGAGGAGCCCCTTCCTTCGCTAAAAGAGACCGCTAAGTAGCCAATTGACAGCTGCTAGAATAAAAGCAACCATTAGCGCGGTTGTAAACCCTTCGAATTTAACACTTTCCATCAGCTTGTCTGCGACCATAATCGCTGCAGTTGTAATGAGGAGTGACCATACACCAAGTGTAAGGAAGTTCAAGAATCCAAAGTTGAAGATTCCGAAAACCCACGTCAGTAGTCCTACGACAACAGCCATGATCGCCGCACTAACAGGTGTGGCGATAGAGACGCCATTGATGTACTTGTTACATCCAATAAGTACGAGTGTATTGATGACTATTCCGGTCAATCCTCCTCCAATTCCTGAAGTATTGATGTCTACAAGTAAGTTGATAGGTTCGGTTATGAAGCTCATGTTTGCAAGATGAAGACTAAGGTTCAATAATGACCTGAAGTTTCGACGAGGAGCCGCTGCATCGTCGACCAAGAGGTTCTACCTTCGCGATTAGTATGCAAGATGTTCTGATTTTTGACTGTGTTCGCACTCCAAGAGGGAGAGCACGATTAGGTGGTGGACTGTATGAGGTAGCCCCACATCGTCTAGTAGCTAAGTTGCTCCACGCGATTTCTGATAGACTATCGCTCGATCCATCAGACGTGGCTGATTTACTGTTGGGCTGTGTAACTCCTGTAGGTGATCAAGGATATAACATCGCTCAGGCGAGTCTTCTTGCTGCGAATTGGCCAGATGGAGTTGCTGGTGCTCAGGTGAATCGATACTGTGCCAGTGGCTTAGAAAGTATTCATAGTGCCGCTGCTCGAATTGCTGCAGGCTGGGATGATCTAATCATAGCCGGAGGAGTAGAATCGATGAGTCGCGTCCCTCTAGGGAGTGATGGTGGTCCGCTGCTCGATAATCCTTCACTTGTTCTGGAAACGGCAGCTATTCCACAAGGAATCAGCGCAGACCTGATCGCTTCTTTGCAAGAGATGAGCCGCAAAGAGTTAGATGAATATGCATTGCAGTCTCAAAAACGTGCGGAAGCTGCTCGCAAAAAGAAGCTTTTTAAGAAATCGCTGATCGCTATTAAAGATGAAAATGGGATCGTGCTATTAGATCAAGATGAGCACCCTAGGCCTACTTCAACGCTCGAAGCATTGGGGGGGCTTTCTCCAGCTTTCGCCAAAACAGGAAAACTCGGGTTTGATGCACTTGCACTTCGTAAATACCCAATCTTAGCCGCAATAGACCATAGGCATACTGCAGGTAATAGTTCTGGGCTTGTAGATGGTGCAAGCCTCGTAGTACTTGGTAATGACGCAATTGCTAAGCAAACAGGCATGAAGCCACGCGCGCGAATCAAGGCAGTCGCGGTGGCGAGTTCGGAGGCTACTATCATGTTGACTGGGATGATTCCAGCAACAGAAAAGGTTTTGGCGAAAGCTGGGCTGAGTATCTCAGACATTGACCTTATCGAAGTTAACGAAGCTTTCGCGGCTATCCCTTTAGCGTTCATGAAGCACTTCGGGCTTAAAGACAACAATGTAAATGTGAATGGTGGCGCCATTGCCCTTGGACATCCTGTCGGAGCAACAGGTTCTATGTTGGTTGGGACTATCGTAGATGAACTGGAGCAACGTAAAAAGAAGCTTGGGTTAGTCACATTGTGTGCGGGAGGTGGACAAGGGATTGCCGCTGTAATCGAATTGATTTAGATTTTATATGGCATAGTATTTCGCTTCTAATTAGGTTCGCGAGTACCGAAAAAATGCCGCGGCTAAACAGATACTTATGTCAAAATCATCGTTCAAAATTCCTTTTAAACAACCTTATAAGGTTGCCAAAAAATACGACCATTCAGCAGCCTACTTCTGTATGGAATTTGGGATCGACCAAGCGCTCAAAATCTACTCAGGAGGGCTTGGGTTTTTGGCAGGAAGCCATATGCGATCGGCGTATAACCTAAAGCAAAACGTCATTGGAATTGGCATAAAGTGGACTTGGGGGTACTATGATCAAATGAGAAATCAAGACGGTTCGATGAAGGCCGAATTTCTCGAAAAGCACTACGACTATCTCCAGGATACAGGAATCATTTTCGAGATTGAAGTGAACCATCATCCTGTCAAGGTAAAGGCATTCTATCTTAGTCCAGAGACTTTTGGGACTGCTCCTATATTTCTACTCTCCACAGATATTCCAGAGAATGATTATCTCGCTAGGCAGATATCTAAACGTCTGTATGACTCAAATGTAGAGGCTAAGATTGCTCAATATATTCTGCTCGGAAAAGGTGGTGCTGTACTACTTGAGAAGCTTAAAGTTAAGCCAGAGACGTATCATTTTAACGAAGCCCATGCTTTGCCTGCGGCATTCCACCTCTTCGGAAAGTTGCATAGTCTAGAGAAAGTGAAGGCGAAATGTGTAGTGACTACCCACACGCCTGTGGTCGCTGGAAATGAAGTACATTCTTTTAGACTGCTTAATAAGCTTAGCTTTTTCGGAAAAATGAGACCTGAGAAGGTTCGAAAGCTATTAAGTGTAGAAGGAGATGCTTTCAACCAGACGCTGGCAACGCTCCGCATGTGTCGCCTTGGCAATGGGGTATCGAAAATGCACGGAGAAGTTGCTCGAGAAATGTGGGGCGATTTCGAAGGTGTGTGCCCGATTACACATATAACCAATGCGCAAGAACGCAAGTACTGGCAGCTCCCAGACATCGCAGCAGCACATAAAGCTGGTGACATGTCGGAAGTGATGTCCATTAAAAATACTCATAAAATTGAATTGCTCAGAGAAGTAGCGAATCAGACAGGGAAACTCTTAAATCCAAATGCCATCACGTTGGTTTGGGCTAGACGATTTGCAGGATACAAGCGTGCAGACCTTATTACAAGAGACGAAGAGCGTTTTGAGAAACTACTAAGCAACACGAAGCACCCAGTACAAATCATATGGTCTGGCAAGCCTTACCCAACGGACTATGATTCTGTGAGTGTATGGGATCGATTGGTCAATATGAGTCGTCAGTTTTCTAATATGGCGGTGCTCAGTGGCTATGAACTCCACCTGAGTGCGTTAATGAAACGCGGCTCAGATGTTTGGCTCAACAATCCTCGCATCACACGAGAGGCCTCTGGAACAAGTGGAATGACTTCTGCGATGAATGCTGGAGTTAACCTGTCGACCAATGATGGGTGGATACCTGAATTCGCAAAGCATGGTAAAAACAGCTTTGTGATTGTTCCGCCTTCAGAAGGTTTTGAAAGTGAATTTGAAGAGGATAAGCATGACCTTGAGGCGATGTACAACATCCTTGAAAAGGAGATTTTGCCAGCTTATTATTCGCGAGGACAAAAGAAGTGGAAGTCTATCGTACAGCAGAGTATGAATGATGTAGTTCCTTTCTTTGGAAGTGACCGTATGGCTGCGGACTACTATAAGAAGTTGTACTTGGCTAAATATAAGAAATAAGGAGCGAAGAGTATAAAATTGGTTATCTTTTGGCTGGTGAAAGAAGCAGTACAAAAAGCATCATTAATTAATAGAATTACAGCAGGCTTCTCGGAATTTATATTCCCAGAAGCCTGTGCTGTTTGTGGTAGGTCTATTCCAGCGGGAACTCGATTTGTTTGCGTTCGCTGCAGGGCTACGATGACAACTCTAGACCTCCATCATTTACCAGAGAATACGATTACCGATCGGTTTTGGGGACGACTTCCAGTAGACCGAGCAGCAGCGTTACTACCGTATAGTCAGGGTACTCCCGCTCAAAGGTTAATGTGGTTGTTGAAGTATGATAATCGACCCGAAGTGGGCGTGAAATTAGGGGCTTGGTTAGGTCAATTGATTAAACACTCGTTTGTTTTTGGAGAAGTAGACTATGTTATACCAGTGCCACTACATGAGAAAAAACTTCGAACACGCGGTTACAATCAAGCAGAACGTGTAGCGGCAGGAATTGCAGAAGAAATTGATGCGGAATGCCTTCCATTTGCTGTTGTGCGAAAGCAGTTTACAGAGACCCAAACGCGAAAATCACAGTTTGAAAGGATGGAAAATGTAGAGGCCGTTTTTGAGCTGGCTCGTAGTCCAAACAGTCAGGGTCAAACAAATCAAAAATCTCATTTCCTTACGGGAAAACACATTTTACTCGTCGATGATGTCATGACCACTGGAGCGACACTGGAGGCCTTGGGCAGGGCTATTCTTCCTGCAAGACCGGCGAGTTTTAAAGTAGCGGTTCTTGCCTTGGCTCGCTTTTGAAGTGTGAGGGTCTTGGTAGATTTGGGCTATGATTATCCGAATCTTTGCCCTCACCTTGTTTCTAGCGATTTGCACCAACACCGTTGATGCTCAAAGACGAGAACAAGGAACATCAATACGACAGTCGCCTAAAATTGAGAAACCATCTTTTCCGGCAGCGTGGGTTGGAGAGTGGCATGGAACTTTATCGGTAGAACGCGGAATGAAGGAGGTGATGAGCACACCTTTTAATTTGAGTATTCAACCTTTGGAAAACGGTTGCTACACCTGGGGAATCTCTTATGGTGAAGGTAAGTCAGACAACCGCCCATATACTATGTGCCCAACTGATACTACCACATTAGTGCATTGGATTATAGATGAACACAATGGTATTTTACTTGATGGTTATGTGCATGGGAATGTGTTCTTTAATAGATTTGAAGTGATGGATAATTTATTATTCACGCGAGATGAATTGAAGGGAGATACACTTTATCATGAAATTATTACAGGACCGCTTTCAGGTGCAACAACTACTGGAGATACAGTAATTTCTGTTGAGACAGTTGATGGTATTCGAAATGATTCCATTCCTTTGGTGAACTCATTTGTTCTTCCAACTCGACAATGGGCAAAGCTCACACGCATATAAAATACAACTGCCTCTTAGACCTAAAGTCTAAGAGGCGAGTGTAGCTAGGGTACGCTGATCTTGGAGATCATTGATTGGTGGAGGCAGCTCAACGCTACGATCCGTACCACTTCTCAATACATCCCTGCGAAGGGAATTCTTTATGATTCTTAGTGCTGGATGGTGATCGCTTCAGTTTGGGTGCGCTCACCTTCAGAAAGTCTGACAACGTAATTACCATTTGGTAAGTCTGATAGGTTTAGCTGGTACTGTCCATCTTGCGTGTATGCTTTAAAAACTACGCGTTGTCCATTCATGTTTAGCACTGTGGCATATACAGTTCTTGCACCTTCTCGTGGCTTGAGTTCAACATTCAGTATTCCGTCGGTCGGGTTTGGATATAGGTTTGAAACTATGGTTTCATTGGTTCCAGCTTTTATGCGAGCAGTAACTAGGTCTGAATCATATGTTGTGCCATCGAAATCTTCACTCACCAGCTGGTAGTAGTAAGTCTCTCCAGGAATAACCGCGGCGTCTTCATAATAGTAAGAACCGTTTTCCATTGCTGGTACAAAAACAACTTCGTCAAATCCGCCGCTCGGCTTTCGGCGTAATAGTCTGTAACCAGCAAGGTCAATCTCAGAACCAACCACCCAGTCTAGGCGGATGCTAGCCTTCAGAGCTGTTGCATTGAAGGAGATGAGCTCTACAGGTAGTGGAGCAAATGCGCTTTCTACTGCTCCTAGGTCGACGGTTGCATTAGAGATTCTAGAAGCTCCTAAAAAATCCCCACCAGTTGCTGTAACTCCACTATTCAGTCCAGAATTTATCGCAGCAGATGTAGCAGAGCCTATTTCAGGATAACCTGCATTCGAAGTGAGTTGAGGATCTGTACCGTAAATCATTCCTGGGCCTTCATTGAGAACGTCTGAGTTGCTCGTCGATGCCTGATTTAATAACTCTATAGCATTTGCTGCTTCAACAAGTGAGTAAGAAATATTTACTGTTCCGTTTACAAACCGGATATCCTTTCCACCAAACGGATTTTGAGTAACCTCATTACCATAAGATATGGTATTAATTATATCGGCTACACCGCCATTTACATAAAGCCCCCCGCCTGAACCACCAGTTCCGGTAGCGGTGTTATCGGTCATCGTTACATTCTCAAAGCTGGTGTTCCCTCCTAAGTTGTAGATCGCTCCAGCAGAGAAAGCCGTATTCCCATCAAGAATCGAATTTTCGAGATTGACTTGTAGAATTCCAGAACCTGAAGAAGTAAAATACATTGCCCCGCCAAGGCCTGTTGTATTATTATTTACGCCACTGCCTGCGTTAGCATCAGCACTGTTATTTTGGAATAAGCATCTTGTGAAATCAATCACAGCATTACCACCTAGGGTGACTCCATAAATTGCCCCACCTGATTGTGTTACACCAGGCGCATAGCTAGTCTGATTATTCGTGAATTGGCAATCTCTGAATTTAGGATTTGCGGTTCCGTTTGTGCCATTTAGAGCGATTGCTCCACCTTCTCCATTAGACGAGTTGCTGTCAAAAGTGCAGAAGCGAAAGATTGGCGAACTTTCTCCTGGAGAACCGTTGCAAAAAACCGCGGCACCGCGTCCAATAACTTTATTATTTGAGAAAGTACAATTTGTGACTACTGGGTTTGCTTGTCCAGTTGTACCATTCAAGTACAATGCAGCTCCTGCGCGGCCCACTTCATTTGGACCTGAGCTGGCTAGTCGATCTCCATTTCCATCAGAAATAGTGAAATTTTCTAGTCCTGCGTTAATCCCACAGCTGTTACAAACAACGATGTTGTACGAATTATCAGAGTCGTCGTTTGTAACGCCGATATCTCCAGATAAGGTAGTAAGGTTGCTCGGAGAGGCTTGAGTGCGAAGTGTCTCATTTCCAATGAAACCACCAATCAAATCAACCCCATCTTTCAATGTAAATGCGGTCATACGTTCTGCTTCTGTACATCCAGCGACGCATTCTGTTGGATAGTAAGTTCCTTGCATCACCCATACTTCATCGCCAGCAGTAGTGGCAAGTAGGATAGCGCTTAAGTCTCCAGAAGCATTAGCCCAGTCTAAGCCAGTTCCTGTACCATTCGGAGAAACATAATAAGTAGTTTGACCAAATAGAGTTAGGCTAATGGTAGCTAACAGAATTGTAGCAATTAGTTTGGTGTATTGCATATGGAGAAGGTTTCGCAAGTTTGTTGTATTGAGATTGCAAAGTTAATAGAGGTATCCTGCGAAGGCGTCCCATGCATAGGGTAGTTGATTGATTATCAGTATGAAAGAGCTAACATCTGGCTTCGGGAATTGGCGAAAAATTAACTATTTACGTCAATAAAAGTCCCGAAAACTAACTATATGCCCGTTAAGCATGTAGATGTAAATACCAGATGCGGGTTATGTAGAATTTTTAGATTTTTCTTGAGCATAGTCTACATCAAGAAAAGCCCCGTACAACGCTTGTTGTACGGGGCTTAAAAGAGAGAACCACTTTTTTCAAATAGATTAGATTAACCCATTTCTTGCTTAACTTCTGTGACCTCAGGTATCATACGCTTTAGCATAGATTCTATACCACTTTTTAAAGTTACTGTTGAAGAAGGACAGCCGCTACAACTGCCTTGCATGATTACGGTTACCACGCCTTCCTTGAAACTCTTTAAGGCAATATTACCTCCATCCATTTCAACTGCTGGTCGGACGTATGTATCGATTAGTTCCTCGATTTTCGTGACGATGGCTTCATCATCGCCAGAGTACTCGTAATTGGCGCGTCGCTCAGCCTCCATTGCTTCTGATGCTTCCGCAAAACCTTCCTTGACAATTTCATGGCCTTCTTCGATCCACTTCTTGATGAAGGACTTGGCTTGTAACATGATATCGTCCCAAGCGTAATTGAACTCTTTCGTAATCGTTACGAAGTTGTTGCAGATATAAACACCCTTGACGTAAGGTTGCTTAAACAGTTCAGAAGCAAGCTTACTCCATTCATCAGCCAATTCAACTTCTCTAAAATCGGCTGTGCCTGTATAAAGCATGCGATTCGTTACAAACTTCAGAGATTCCGGATTTGGAGTTTGCTCTGTGTAAAGCATTACAGGACTTTTCGTTGTAGTAGCGGACATGATGATGTGTTTATCTAGCTTTATAAACCGCCAGAGGGCAGTCAGGTTGTTAGAACTTCTTGAACAGGTTCTTAGTCTTCTGTTTTCTTGGAGGGTTGCTTTCTGTGAAAAGGCTTTTTGCGGCCCACTGGTTCTTTTCCATTTGATGTTTTGTACATCTTAGGGAGTTTAGAGGCGATAGCTTCAGTCTCTTGGTTGACTTCCAAGAGCGTATCTTCCCACTCGTCAATTTTTTCAGTGACAACCTTAGATTTTGTCTTAGCTCCAGATGTCCTTTTGCCTTTAGGCTTCAGCTTTCTCACAGGAGTTTCTTTGCTGACTTTTGGAGTGTGTTGACCAGAGAGTCCTAGAGGAGTATCCTCCCAATTCGCTTCCTTTTCTTTTTTGGTAGCTCTAGATTTTAGCTTGGAAGACTCGTTTTGCTTTCCAGCCGGTTTCCTTCTTGGTTTTCGAGCTACCTTCTTTGGCTTAGGGCTTTTTTCGAGGCCAAACAATCCCCCAAAGTCAATCGCCATAACTGCAGATGCGTCCTTTACAATTGGAGTTAAGACACGTAAAGGAATCGGTCGGCGAACACGCGTATTTTTAGTCTTAGTGGCGGCTGAGGTTTTCTCTTTTCTCTTCTCAGGTGAGTTCTTGACCCTTGAAGATACTTTTGGACCAGAAGCTATGATTGTATCGTTGCCTTGCTTGGTTTTAGCGGAAGCTTTATTCTGTTTGATGCTTGATGATATAGGTGCTGAACTGGTGTCATCTGCGAAGTACCAGAGTTCATCAACAAGTTCTATAGATGTCCCTGAGACCTGTATGCCATTCCAGATAGATCGACCGAGTCTGCTATTGTTGCGCCGTTGTTTCCGTGCTGGTTTTGAAAATCCAGCGCTTGTAGTTTTAGCTCGCGGAGAGGTTTGTTTTTGAGTTTTAGTGACAGCTTTTTTAGGCTGATTAGAAGCTCCTCTGGTAGGTCGATCGGTAGCCTGCCTTTTCAACGAATTTGCTACTGGTTTTTCGGCTGATCTACTTGCTACTTTTTTGTCAGTAGTATTTTTGGTAGGAGCTTGAGGACGTCTTTCTGAACGTGCCCTTGTAGGCTTCTTTTGCTCTTTCTTTGATTTCGTGGAAGGGGATTTAAGCCCATCCTCTTTAGAAATTACTTTATTAATAAGACCCAATTTTTGAAGAGCTCGCAGGCTAGCGAGCTGTTCGGCGGACTTTTTATTGAAGTCGTCGGCTAACGAAACTTGCTCGCCATTCACCAGAACAGCCACTTTGAAACGGTCACGACGGTCTTGCTTGAATTTATTGAGCAACTTATAAGTGACTTGCATCCCGTTTTTCTGGCAATACTCTAGCAACTGACTTTTGTAATTGTCATCAACGGTTTCTAGCTCATGCATATCTACATAAAGCTTAAGCATTCTCTGAATGACAAATCGCTCAGTACCTCTATAACCTTTCTCCAAATAGACTGCGCCGACCAATGCTTCTACTGCATTTCCAAGCATAGAGGAGCTAAGCCGCGTGCGGTTGTATTCTGTCAATAGGACATCGAGTCCCATTTGGTCACCGATGTAATTTAGACTTTTACGCTTTACGATTTTAGAGCGCATTTTCGTTAGAAAACCTTCGTCTCCATTTGGATACTTTTTGAAGAGGTATTCAGCGACGATGGTGCCTAGGACAGCATCACCCAAGTATTCAAGACGCTCATTGTTGGTCTGGGCGAAGTCTCTTGTGGCTTGATTGCTCTTATGAGAGAAGGCCAACTTGAAGATAGAAAGTCGGGCAGGCACAAAGCCTGTCATTTGGCGAACGCGCTGCGCCAAATTTTTGTCTTTCGAGAAGTAGAGGTTATAGATCCTGAGAAAAAACCGAAGTATGAGCACAAAAAAGTATTGACGTATGTTGTCTCACGGCTAGCGCATGACAGCAAAGGATGATACGCCGAGCCCTTTCAGTAGCTTTTGGCTAAAGTAGGACGGCGATCGAAAGTTCAATACTTATATAGGTGCTTCCTCTGCTAACTAGCTTGTGTTGAGTCGATTAGGTCGTTACTCTTTTCTCGGATGGGATTGATGTTAACCAAGTCTGCAGAAGGATAATTTCCTTGTGCGGGCTCACCTGTGCGTTACATTCAATCAAGGAATTCATAAGAGAATTCATCACCAAGACCCTTTTGAAAGGAGTCACGTTGCTTTCGCCAAAACCCAATAGCCGTTGCTGGGGGTAAGCTTACCTTCTATAAGGTATTGAAAAGTATGGGGACACGTGGTTCGCATCCTTACCACAAAGAAACGTAAAAGTCTAGCTACTAGGTACATTGATTATCAAAGGACCGTAAAGAGTCGTCTACTTCAAAGCATCGAAGATGACCTCTTGAGACAACGCTTCATCTACCTGGCCGTCATCTGCCCAGTCGAGAAGAACATCCTCGACAGGTGAAAACATAAGCTCGTTATCTTCAAAAGTGTACGACTCATCGTCAAGTAAAAAGGCCAAAGGGTCTGCTGTTTCAGCTTCAAAACTGGCAACAAGTTCTGCTGAAATAGCTGCATTCGTCCTCGCATAATTTGAATCAGATTCAGCTGAGGAATAAATGCTGAATGTAAGAAGTGAACCGATCATAAGTGCGATAGCTGCCGCGGCTGCTTTTATCCATGTCCGCTTACGATGTACCACACGTAGCGAAGACTCTGGCCTTACCTTGGGAGAATCATCGAGTGGCACAGCTTGAAGAGCAGCACTTCCAAGGCTATGCAGTCTATCCATATCTGTCGAAGACGCAGTTTCTGTCTCACCTTGCTTTCGCAAACGGGCAAGAATAGGACTAAGTCCTTCAAGTTCGCGTTGAACGTCTTGATGTGGTGTGTTGCTACTCATGGTGTTGAAATTGGAGCATGTTCTTGGACAAACGCAGTGACTTTTTGAACAGCATGATGGTAGTTTGCTTTTAAAGTACCTTCGCTTTTTCCGAAGGTTTCCGCGAGAATAGCATAGGGGGTTTCTGCAAAATATCTTGCCTTGAACACGCTGCGTTGCTGAGGAGGTAGCATCTCAATGGCTTTTGCAAGAATCTCTTCGATCTCCGAGCCGTTATACCCATTAGATTCAGATACTCGGTCTTGAATTCCAAGTTGCTCGTCGTTGGTTTTGCCGAAAGGTGCAGAAGCATTGCGTTTTCGCTTTCTTAGAAAATCGAGTGCTTCATTAGAAGCGATCCGATAGAGCCAACTGTACAAAGAACTATCCGCTTTAAAAGACTTGATTCCTCTAAGAACTTTGATCAACGCATTTTGATAAACATCCTCTGCATCTGCCTCGACAGTCACGATAGATCTTATGCGCTGAAAGAGTCTTGGTCCGAACTGTTCCGTAAGCGCACGCATAGCTGCATCTCTCTCGCTAGAAAGTGATAAGCCATGTACGATTTCAGATTCAGTCATCGATGTCACATTGGTTGGACGAGATGAAAGGAGTAAGGTTTAATTTTTCGGCACTGGTTATTGTGACTTCATGCTGGAGTGCTCAGGTTAATTCTATCGAGGTGCAATAACATTTGCCCTTCCTCAGTAGCATGATACATTGGAGCAAAACGATGGTTCCACTTCAAACAGCTCCCATAGTAGCTTGTGTGTTCGAATATTTGACGAGCATAGGTCTCTTCAAAAGCACTGAGCTGAACGATGAACTCACCATTGGTCGCTTGAATTTCTTCAACGGTGAGTCCATGAAGCGGGCTGGTATCATCAATAGGGTGCACCACCGTCCAATTCAGCGGTAACAAGGCTACCTCAGCTCGTTCAAGGTCAAGCGATTCAAATTTTCGTTTTCGTTTGCCATTGCTTTCAGCAATCCAGGAGTAGACAATCTGTGCTGATACATTTATGAGCTTGGTTGAAGACCTATTAGCAAGTCGAAATTGAAAAGAGAGTCCTTCATTGAATGGAGCAATGAGTGCGTTTTCGGAAAAAATAATAATTCTACTGGGTCTTGAAAAACGCGCAAAGAGCAAGCCTGTAGCGAGTGCTAAGCTCATCAAGCCAACCAATGCACCTAGTGCAGCTAGCATTTGGTGAGGTAAATCAATCGGTGACATTGAGCCATAACCCACTGTTGTGAACGTTTGGACACTAAAAAAGAAGCACTCAAGCAGTGTTTGATACCATGGTCCTGCTGAAAGTCCACTTATGCCGCTTGAGCCAAGCAAGAAAAAAAGCCCTCCAAGCACGAAGTTGACGATGATATAGTAAGCAAGTACACAAGCGAAGAACTTCCACCATGGCATTTCGATCAACCACTGGTAGGCAAAACGATCCCCATATCCCGTACGCTCTACATTGAAATTTCCATCTTTGTTCACCAGTTTAATGCCTTCCTCTGATACCTTTTCTCCAAAGCCAAGGTCATCAAGCTGCTCTGCCTCCGTTTCGGGCAAGCGGTTACGAAATGGATTTAAACGCATAGGCTTCAAACGTAATGGTCATCTAGCTGGTTTTCTAATTAGCTAGTTTGATGTAATCTAGTGTTCTTAATTCAGCTCATGTCCCTTACCAAAAGCATATCTTCCTGGGTTTTTAGGAAATGGGGGTGGTCTATAGAGGGACCTTTGCCCTATGATGTACCAAAATGCCTGGTAGTAGTCTACCCACATACCAGCAATTGGGACTTCCCGATAGGCGTACTCTTTCGAGAGGTTACTGGAATTGATATTGGATTTGTTGGGAAGCACACGCTTTTCAAACCTCCTTTCGGATGGATTATGCGGTGGTTAGGAGGCAAACCAGTTGTTCGAACGGGTAATACCAATTTTGTGGACGGAGTCGCTAAGATTTTTGAAGAAAATGAGACCTTCCGCCTATGTCTTACCCCAGAAGGGACGCGGTCAAAAACGGAGAAAATAAAGAGCGGATTTCACTACATGGCGGTGGCTGCTGGTGTACCGATCGTTTGGTGTGCCTTTGAATGGGACACCAAAACGATGCGTTGGAGCGATCCGTATGAGGTAACCGAAGACTACGAGGAGACCTTAAGAGCTTTCCATGACTTTTTTAGGGGTACGGTCGGCTATGCGCCTGAGTTGGCGTATGAGATACCTGCAATTTGAACCAAGTTTTCTGTAGTCCAAAGCACGAAGGAATCTTTATCAACCGCGAACCTGAAAACCTATGGATCCACGCTACCTAGTCATTGCAGTTTTACTTCTCATTTTGATAGGGGCAGGGGTCTATCTCTTTTGGAAATCCCGACGAAGCTTACCTGAGGAAGCAGTGCCTAAAGAGTGGATTGCGATACTCAAAAAAAGGGTACGCTATTTTAGAGAACTTTCTCCTCAACGACAGGCCGTGTTCGCCAAACGCGTCCAAGGCTTTCTCAATGAAATTACGATCAATGGTGCTGATACTACGGTAACACTGACGGATAGTCTCCTTATTGCAGCGAGCGCTCAGATTCCACTTTTCGGATTTCCTGATTGGCACTATCCGAATATTGATGAAGTGATTTTGCATCGAGCAAACTTTGCGCGAGACTTTGATCCAGACTCTCCAGACCGGAACATTCTCGGGATGGTTGGAAATCGTGAATTGAAACGTGCCATGGTGTTAAGCAAACCAGCACTGCACGAAGGCTTCGGTCGACATACCGATTCAAACGTAGGCGTTCACGAATTCGCACACCTACTCGACATGAGCGATGGTGACGTTGATGGGTCGCCAGACTACTATTTGGAAGATGGCCTAGCCGGACCATGGATGCGCCTAGTAGAGAAAGAGATGCGTAAGATTATTCAAGGAGAAAGCATACTCGATGAATATGGCGCAACCAACGAGGCTGAGTTCTTCGCTGTCGCTACGGAGTATTTCTTCTTTCGTCCTGATGATCTCAAGGAAGACCACCCCAAGCTTTATGGGATGCTAGAAGACATCTTTCGGCAAGACCCAACGCAGGCTAATCTGGCAGAGGCGTATCGAGAATAAAACCAACTGTCTTTTCGACTGGCGCTGGCGTAGCCGCGAAACGGAGAAATCTGTTGGAGGAATAGATCTCTCCGCTACACGGCTGCGCCAGTTCCGGTCGAGATGACCAAGTCCGCTACACGGCTGTGCCCACTTGATAGGCGGTTTCCGCTAACAGACTTCTCAGTGAGCCATCTCATTGCTCGCTTGGGCAGATAGAGTCCTGCTTCGCTAACAGACTTCTCCGTGCACCGTCTCATTGCTCGCTTGGGCAGGTAGAGCCCAGCTTCGCTAACAGACTTCTCCGTGCACCGACGGCTACGCCAGTCAGGCTTAGTCGAAGTGACGGTTCAGCAGCTCCCCGCTCTTTACCAAGCCTTCCGCCCTCTCCATGTCGTAGGCAAAGATCCTATCCTCGGTGGCGTGAGTAATGTGCTTCCGCAAAACAGCATGTGCATGCTCGACGGCTGCTCCAGATTTTAGCGGACGTTGAAAGTCTAAGGCTTGACCTGCACAGAGTAACTCAATCGCAAGTACGCGCTCAAGATTACCAATGACGCGAAGCAACTTGCGACTTCCAATGCTGCCCATGCTCACATGATCTTCTTGCCCCATTCCAGTTGGAATAGAATCGGCCGAAGCAGGGAAACACTGCGTCTTGTTTTCAGAAACAAGCGCTGCAGCGGTGTATTGCAAAATCATATAGCCACTGTCAAGGCCGGCATCTTTCATCAGAAGGGTAGGCACATTTGGATGTGTTCCGAGCAAGCTCAAGTAGATGCGTCGTTCACTTATGCTACCCAACTCGGCCGCAGCAAGTGTCGCATAATCAATCGGTAAAGCCATTGGCTGACCGTGAAAACTACCGCCGCTGATCACCTCTTCATGTCCAACAAGTACGGGGTTGTCCGTCACGCTATTCAACTCAACAGTGAGCACATCGCTAAGGTGTTTCCAGGCATCGTAGCTCGCACCATGGACCTGCGGCATACAACGAATCGAATACGGATCCTGTACGCGATCGCAATCTGCATGAGCTGCAGGAATTTCACTACCCTGCATGTTTTGGCGTAAGCTAGATGCAACGTGAACAGCACCACTATGAGGTCGTAAAGCGTGTAGTCGCTCATCGAAAGGACTTGTAGCCGCCTGAATGCCGTCGACCATCATCGCCCCAATCAGGTTGGCGTGTTCTAGACAATTGCGCAAACGCTCTACCGCCAGCGTGGCGTGGGCGGCAATAAATTGCGTTCCATTAATCAAGGCCAATCCATCCTTAGGACCAAGCTCTATAGCAGCCAACCCGTGCTCTGCATAAACTTCACTTGTCGGGCGTGCTTGAATACTTTCGTCAAAACCTTCATTTAGATAACCTTCACCTATGAGTGGTAGGAATAAATGTGAAAGTGGGGCCAAATCGCCCGATGCACCCACGCTTCCTTGACTTGGAACGACAGGTGAAAATTGGTGGTTGATGAGCCAGAGAATCCGCTCTACCACAGCTGGGCTAATTCCGCTTTTGCCAAAACAAAGCGCATGAAGCTTTTGCACCAGCATGAGTCTAGAAACGATAATCGGAATCGGATTGCCCATCCCAACGCTATGACTTCGCAACAGCTTTTCTTGAAGAATTGCGCGTTGCTCCTTTGGGATAATCGTAGCGCACAACGGACCGAAGCCTGTGTTTATGCCGTAAGTCGCCGAATCAGATTGAGCAATTGCGACAATTTGATCGTGCGCGCTCACGATACCATGATGGACTTCAGCAGTAATCTGACCCTTGCTTTTAGCCTGAGCGAGTTGTAGCGCTAGTTCAGGAGTGAGTGTGTCGCTACCAAAAGAAAAAGACGGATTCATAGGATGATGATTAGGGTTGCCGAAAGTACAATTTTGGACGTGACGATCAACATCTCCTCAATAGGGTAGAGAAGTAGGCTTAAGTAAAGGTTACGGCATAGCTTCGCGCGCAGATGTCAATCCTTTACGCTCTTGATCTTGCTGGTACGCTTGTATTTGCCATCAGCGGAATCCTCACTGCAATCGATAAGAAGTTCGATCTGGTCGGAACTGCCGTGATTGGGTTTGTCACAGCAGTGGGCGGAGGCACCTTGCGGGATTTGCTTCTTGGACAAACACCCGTGGGCTGGATGAATGACCTCACTTATCTAGGACTTGTGGGTATCGCCTTACCACTGTGTTATGTAGGCCGCGGCTACATTAGTAAGCTTCGGCGTGGAATGTTCATTTTTGATACTGTTGGAATCGGCCTTTTCACGATTATGGGGCTTGAGAAGACACTCAATCTCGGTCTTTCTCCAGTGATCGCCATAATGATGGGTATCGTATCCGCGGTGTTTGGCGGAGTGACGCGCGATGTGTTGTGTGCTGAGGTACCACTCATTTTTAGAAAAGAGATCTACGCAACCGCTTGTCTACTTGGGGGACTTGTTTTTCTTGCGGTCAACATGATCAGTCCGCTACGCGACCTCAACATCGGTATTTCGATTGCGGTGGTGATTTTGATTCGCTACCTGGCCGTACGCTACCACTGGCACATTTCGGTGAAGCCGTTAACCTAGCTAGGCTTTAAGCTATTCGACAAGAATCTCAACTCTACGGTTACGTACTTGTCCTGCCCGTGTAGAATTGTCGGCAATGGGATCAGATTCGCCTTTTCCTAGAAGGACGATTTCAACACCCGTTAAATTCACTCGACTTTGTAAGAAGCTAAGGACCGATTCTGCTCGTCGATTGGAAAGTACAAGATTGTCTGCTTCTTCTCCTGTATCATCTGTATGACCAATGATGGTGATCTTTTTGATGTCCATCGTTTTTAATTGAGCGGCAAGTTTGCCAAATTGCTCAGCGCCTCGTCGTGGGATGGTGTAACTGCCATGGTTAAATAGCTGAGCACCTATTAAAACAATAGGCTCTTCAGGAGGAGCTGAGAGTTCAACATTTGGACAACTTTCAGCGGGACCTATTCTGTCGATATCTAATTCTAGCGCATACCCACCGTAGTACGCATTGTAATACCAAACCTTGGCATCGTAGGTTTTTGCCTCGAGCACAATGCTATCTGTTACGCGCCTTACTTGGTGGTGTCCATCATTAGAAATGGCCAGCTCATCGTCTATCCAGAGTACAGATCCATCATCAGAATTTAGGCTTATTTGGTAGCATCCAGCCTCTAGGATGTCCAACTTGGAACGGACGATTATGCCAAACTGGACGCGCTCGTATACACCTGGGAAGGTTTGGTCTTCTGGTTGCAACTCAATATCCAGCGCTTCCAATTCGATGTGGCCATAAAACTCACCGTCGAACACATGTGGGCCATAGCCAGCTTGGAGGTATTTATCGTCAATATGATAGGCTGAGCCTTTCCATGGGGTGAGGGTATGGGTTTGTGCGTGCCCCGTTATAGTAGGGAGCAGAAATGCCAGTAGAAATAGTCCAATAGAAGTATATCCAGTCATCTTACGAGTATTGCTTAGCAAGCTACGACTAAAAAGTTAGTTATTGGTTGCTCAGATGTTCTTTACTAGCAAGTCGAGCGCCGGCAGACTAACCAGGCATACCAACCTTAGCTAAGTTCTGGCCGCGATAAAAGCAACTATCCCCTTTAGTCTGCTCTGAGCGAAGCCGCCCCAAAGCGATTTTGTTTCTTTTGGCGCGAGTAAAAGAAAAGGTGAGAAGGGCACTCATTCTGTTAGGCATGCATGGTCCTTCACTGGCCAACCGTCTTTTCTTTACCGCCTTTCTTTTGTCTTGATACAAAAGAAACGAAAAATCAAGGCTGCCTAAAAACTCGCCTTGGAGTTGAACCAACTGCAAGTGTCATCCGTCGATAAAGTTGTTACCCCTGCTTTTACGGATTTCGAGCATCGGTTACCGTGCATTGCCCTTAGCATCTAGCTAATGCTTATTTATTTTCTCATTAATTCAATCTGGGTTGTATCGAAATCCTGCATGGAAGTGCTCAAACAGAACGGCAGCCGACAGGGGCGCTATTGCGCAAAGGTCCTTGTTCCAAACAAGGCCGTCGCTCCTGGGAAAGTAGCAATGGAAGGTCAAGCAAGGTGTACGTGCTCATGAGCAACGCACCCTTCGCGTAGGCTTTACTTGTTTGAGCCACAAACCATGCACGACTACCGATGCACATTCAAGGAAAATGCATCTACCTCAAGCTTCTTTCTGCACTAAGTTTTAAGCATTGAGCAGAGTAGTAGTCGGTAAGTAAGTGACCAAGATGCCTACCGGAAATGCTTAAGAGTGCTGCCAGCCTAAAAGCGAGTTCTGAAGCCGTCAATAAGCGATTTTGTTTCTTTTGGCGCGAGCAAAAGAAAAGGTGAGAAAGCAAAACGTTAGTTACGTGAGGCTAACGCTCGCTGGCCCGAGCAGAGCTTGTCAAACGCCAGCTACACCCACCGACTCACCAAATTCTCTGCCCACTCCTGACGTCCACTCTGTAGGCCAAAAGCACCTTGCTTCTTCCCAATGTTCGCCAGTTGCTTTAAGGATAATTTTCCCTCCTCAAATTTCTTCCCATTGCCCTTGTCAAAGCTGCTGTAACGCTGCTTCACAAAATCTTCGAGAGTACCTTCTTCCATCATCGCATGTGCATTGATGAGCGCACGCGCAAATGCGTCCATGCCACCAATGTGTGCATAGAAGAGATCTTCCCGATCAGTTGAGTTACGACGAATCTTCGCATCGAAGTTGATGCCGCCTGGCCCGATGCCACCATTTTTCAAAATGACCCGCATTGCAAGAAGCATCTCTACAGGGTCCGATGGAAACTGATCGGTATCCCAACCATTTTGGTAGTCACCGCGGTTGGCATCGATGCTGCCGAGTACTCCCGCATTGGCAGCAACCTGAAGTTCGTGATCGAAGGTGTGACCTGCGAGCGTTGCGTGGTTCACCTCAATGTTGAGCGCGAAATCATCCATCAAATTGAACTCGCGCAAGAAGCCAATCACCGTCTCACTATCATAGTCATACTGGTGCTTGGTTGGCTCCATCGGCTTCGGCTCGATGAGAAACTTGCCTTTGAATTTATTCTTGCGACCATAGTCACGCGCCATGGTTAAGAACATTGCCATGTGCTCGCGCTCACGCTTCAGGTCGGTATTGAGCAGGCTCATGTAGCCCTCTCGACCACCCCAGAACACGTAGTTATGTCCACCGAGAGCAACCGTCGTATCAATGGCTGTCTTTACCTGCGCCGCGGCATGAGCCACCACCTGAAAATCAGGATTGGTTGCAGCGCCATTCATGAAGCGTGGATTGGAGAAACAATTGCTCGTTCCCCAAAGCAAATCGATGCCTTTCGCTTTTTGGAGCTCTTTAGCATGCTTGGCCGCATCCTGCATGCGGTCCTCACTTTCAGCGAGGGTCTTGCCTTCTTCTACGAGGTCGTAGTCGTGCCAGCAGTAAAACTTAGCGCCGATCTTTTCCATAAACTCGAAGGCACCGTCAAGCTTTTTGCGTGCACGAGTCTTCGCATCGCGACCCTTATCCCAAGGAAATGAAATCGTACCTGCGCCGAAAGGATCTCCTCCAGTACCTCCAAACGAGTGCCAGTAGGCGACCGCAAAACGTAAGTGCTCGGCCATCGTCTTATCACCAATAACGCGCTCAGCGTCATAGTAGCGAAAAGCGAGTGGATTCTTAGAATCAGGTCCTTCATACTGGACCTTTTTAACGGTTGGGAAATAGGTAGGCATGGGTGAAAGGTACTTGTATCCACTCAATTTTTTGCTACCGGCTTAGAGGATACTTATTTCACTAAAGGACTTCTTGCCATCGCCCGAAAAAGTCAGCATACGCATCTGCTAATTCAGCCTTTGGACGGAAGCCACCAATTTGCTCTAAGCTTGCCAAGGCCTCTTTGTGATCAGCAAATGCTCCACTTCCAACACCAGCTGCGCGTGCGGCACCTTGAGCACCGTCGGTAGCGAAGAGTTCAAGAGGAGCCCCTGTGAGTTGACTAAACGCTTGACAAAAGCGATCGCTTAAAAAGAGGTTGGCACGACCGGCTCGCACTACAGTTGGTTGAGCCCCAAGCTCACCCATTGCGTTGCCCCCGTAAGCTAAGGCAGCCGCAATACCATCTTGAATCGCAGCGGTCATTTCAGGAGCGCCATGTCGGTTAAAATTAAGGTGCCTTATCGTCGCCCCTGGTTCTGAATTCCCAAGTAAGCGTTCGGCACCATTGCCCCATGGATAAAACAGCAGGCCATCACTACCGATTGCACTTTCACTCGCCCAGGTATTGAGTTGGTTGTAGCCTGGCATCACACCTCCTGCTCCGAGGGTTCGTCGAAGCCAGGCGTAACCGCTGCCCGTGCCGTTGATGCAAAGTAGGATTCCGAGGCGTGCGGCTGCTTCAGAATCATTGACATGTAAGAAGGTATTCACCCGCTGTTGCTGATCGTATTTTTGTTTATCAGTTACCGCATAGACAACTCCTGAAGTTCCTGCGGTAGCAGCGGTTTCTCCTGGGTTGAGCGCCTTAAGTGAGTAAGCATTATTTGGCTGATCGCCTGCTCGATAGGTGACTTGGGTGTTTTGGCGAAAGCCGAATTGCTCGCATACTTCATGCTTCACTTCTCCTTGAGGTCCGAAGGTGGGCACTAGTGGTGGAAGTAGCGAAACGTCCAAGCCGTAATGGTCTAAGACAGCATAGGCAGGTTCTCGCGAGGCAAAATTCCAGAGTACCATCTCGCTTAATCCACTAGCCGTGGTGTTGCGTTCTCCGGTTAGTCTGAATGCGATGTAGTCACCAGGTAGCATGGCGGTTACAGCTTTCGCCAAAACCTTCGGCTCGTTTGCAGCCACCCACGCCCACTTGCTTGCTGTAAAGTTTCCTGGGCTATTCAGGGTGGTCGATTCAATGGTCTCAACTCCTATGGCAGCTTCTGCTGCTCTTCCAAGATCAACAGCACGACTGTCGCACCAGATAATACTCGGTCTTACGGATTTGCCTTCATCATCTAGCAATACAAGTCCGTGCATTTGGTATCCAATTCCGATGGAATTGACTTCGGTGAGTGGATGGTTTTTAGAAAGTAAAGCGAGCGCTTTCTCTGTATGCTTCCACCACAGCTCAGGTTTCTGTTCAGCCCATCCGGCTTGTGGTGCATTGATTTTAAGCTCTTGTTTGGTTGGGGATTGAGCTGCTGCTAAGACCCTACCTCCGTTACTATCAACAAGCGAGACTTTTACAGAAGAACTTCCTAAATCAATTCCAAGGAGATGTGCCATGGGGGCAATATAGATGCACCATTCCTCTTTTACTGCGCAAAATCAGAATGGTGGTTCAGGGTTCGAGCCATAGGGGATGTTGTTTGGTTCACGGTTCGTCAAAATTCCTTTGTGCTTCGCACTTCAGAAATTTCGAGTTCAAGCTTCAGGCAAGTAGGGATTTTGTTTGGTTCGAGGTTTCGCATCAAATACTCGCGTTGCTCGTATTTGCTGGTTCAAGGTTTAGCGTGTGATGAGCAGCACCATGGACCAATTGACGAAATGCATAGCATAAGTCAATTGCACGAACCCTGAACCCAAAAAGTCCAGAGAAGCTATGCTTCTCTGGACTTTTTGCTGAACCTAAAACTTCCGGTTTTACGCCGCCTTCAACTTCACTCCTAGTGGGCTATAGTTTGCTTCAGCCTTTAGTGCACTTGCAGGTACACGGACATTCACACTCGCACTTGAGTAGTCATAAGAAACAATAAGTGGTGCACCATTTGGAAGAGTTGCTTGAACCTCAATGCGGAAATCAGCTGGATCAGTAACAACGCCATCTACGTCAAACACCTGGACGTAACGACCTGCATCTTCTGGAAGATCAAGGTTGTGCAGATTTGCTGTACGTTCAAGCAGGCGATTAGTAATATCTCCTTGAGGGCCGATTAATATCTTGCTATCAGTCTCGTTAAACTTGTAGCTCTTTGCATTGATCCAGGTTGGCTTGAAATCGGTTATAGCGATCTCAAATCCTTCTGCACTTTTGTTTGAACCTGATTTAATGTCCAGTACTAGGATGGTCCCAGAAAGACGAGCATGAACAACAGGCGCGTCTAGAAGTAGGTCGTCATTTTCAAGACGCGTTACTACAGGGCGTAGAAAAGGAGGTTCAATACGAGTTTCGAAGACACAGGTATCATCAACAGTAACAACTTGACGAGCGCGTCGTCGCTGGAAAGAGATTACGTAGGCAAGAGCAAGTAAAGTTGCAGTAAGGAAAGATGTTGCGATCATGTCGTTGGGCTGTAAGAACAATACAAGTTTACTAGCCTAAGGGGCTGGTTCGCTTGCAACCCATGAAGGATCAACCGATTAGCGTTAACATGAAAAGGGTGTTTTTAGCTTTTCGGGTATTGGTATCCATTGGTCAGAGAATGGAGTAGATTGGCAAATAACTGCGGAAATGACTTCTACTGTAGCCGCTGAAAAACTTTGCCGCTCAGGGCATGGAGCGGAGTTTGCTGTAGTGTATATAAGAGCGAAATTCAGCTGTAAGAACCCTGAAAAGCTTTTTTGAGACCTTTAAAAACGCCATTTTCAATGACGTGTAGCCCTGCTACCTTAGCGTCATGAACCTCGATCGCATTGCAGAACTCGCTGAGCAGCTTCAACAGGAAGCAGATTCTGATCGCGCAAGTTTTGGTCTCTATCGCGAAGCCTATGAAGAGGACGCTATCGCAAGGGCAACTCGTGATGGGGTGGTGCTTTTTGCTGTCGAATTGCTAAAAGGACTTGGACGGGTTGATAATCCTTTGGGTAACTCGATCATTGAGTTAGATCAAGAAGCAGTCTACGGAGATCCACAATCAGATTTGAATTTGCACGCTGTTGAAGTGTACGGAGATGATTTGCTCCCCCCTCGAAAGCGTAAACTCCGCATCACAAAAAAGGAGTACGCAGCTATTATGGGGTGCATGGTTACACTAATAGCCATAACCATCTTTGCACTTGCTGGCTTCTTCTTTATTGGTAGATGGGTGTGGCAGTGGGTACTTACCTTTTAGTCTCAAATTTTTAGCAAAACAACACCTCGCACATCATTCTGCTGAAGTCTGCTGTCTTCTCTTATTGTTGGCCTCGTGTTCCAGTTTTGTTTCTACTTGCTGAGCTCTTGCTTTGCCAAATATTCCAAGACGAGCAGCTGTGTGGTAGGTCCATGTACCCCATAAGAAGACTAAAAATGCATAGATCAGTGGGCTCAAGGAGTGGAAATAAACAGCATCACCAAATTCAAAATGATGGAAGTGTTGAACTGCTCTCGTTGTTCCGCAACCGTAGCATTCCATATCGAATAGCAGTACGGATGGACAGATAGATTGACCTTCATCAAACTGATCAGCAGGTAAAATCCAAAGTACAATTGGTGCAGCTAGCAGTGCTACCAGCCAAGCTTTTTGAATCCATTTTGGGAATGGTTTTTTTACCTTTTTTTCTGTCATGCGGCCAAGATACAATCTAGGACTACTGTTCAGTAAAAAGCAAAAGCCCATACTTCGTGAGAAGCATGGGCTTTAATCCTTAAGGTAGACAGTAGTCTAGTAGTACTCTTTCATTTTGACGAGACCATGGATCACACCAGGTAACCAGCAAAGAACAACTAGGATAAGGTTGACCCACCAGTTGTTTCCTTCCCAATCATCCATAAGACCCATAACTAGGAATCCCCATCCTAAAATTACTGCAAGGATGTATAGACCTTTAGGAATATCCTCTGCACGACCTTTCTTCATTTTCTTAACCTGCTTTTGAGCAGCTTTAAGAGCGAGAGATCCTTTAATGCCTAAACGCTCACCGGTAATCTCACGATACTTTTTTGGCGATAGATCAAGAAAAGAATCCATGTTGAGAGCAACATCAGCATTGTTGAGTCCTGCGATTTCTGTGGTTTCAGAAACGATGTCTTGCCATTTTTTGTGCGTAACAGCTTCAGCCGAAAACGCAAAAATGCAGCATAACAAAAGTGTAAGTGTAAGCTTCATACGTTGAGAAATTTGGGTTAAAAGTCCTGACAAAGTAGTGAAAGTTTTGATGTCTACTTCTTCTTTTTTCTAAGAAGTTTAGCGCATCGCAAATTGGCAAAGCACTCCTCCCATAAGTCCAAGCGTAATAATCCAGTAGCCCAAGTGAATTAGTATGTACTTCCACCCGCGGCGCTCAAAAAGTGCATTAATAGCGATGAGTGGGAGTGCAACGAATAGTCCTCCAATTACTCCGCCGTGCATAGCTCCATGGCCAAAGGTCCTGTGCAAATCACCATAGTTCGCAAGGAAATCATCGTAGTAATTTTGAACTTCCGAGCCCGCTACACCGAATCCTTCCTGCATGGCAAGTACGCCCATCATTCCAGATTGATGAACCACCAGCTGCCAAAGTGGATAAGTGAGCATGAGCGCAAATACATAGCAAAGGATCAGTATCACCAGCATGTTAGCGCCTTTCAAACTTTCCTCCGTAAAGCCATTTGCTTTCATCCAAGCATTTCCCGCAAGGAGTGGAGAATAATAAAGGGAGCCGACAAGCATTGGGATGAGTGCTGCTAGTAGAAAAGGTAAAAATGCTGCCATGGTTGATGGATGTGAAGTGAAAAAACCTCCTGTTACAAATGGAGACACATTGTTGGAATCGAAGACAAGCTACACAAAAACGTTGAAATGACGGTAAGATTACAATTGCCCAGATCTCTTCTCAGGAAACCTTTAGACAATCTTCAATGAAATGGTGCAAAATCTCTAGCTGCGGCCGCCCTAGGCGTTGTCCAGATTGCGCGCCTAGGTACAAGGCTAAAAAGGCTACTATAAATGCAGGAACCAGCCACAGGATTTTGGCTGGTCGTCCGAGCATATAGTAAGACAAGCCAATAACACTAACAACAACAGTGGCTAACGTGAGTATAGCATACAGGAAAATAAACATCGTCCACACGGATGATCGAGGTCCATATAGTCCTCTGACCAACGTCTTGTCCTCTTGCTGCTCTAGTTGAAGCGTCAGTTGCGGTGACCAATAATGTTGCTCTTTCACAGGCAAATAGATCGTTCCAAACTGCGTATAAATCGTTCCCTTGCATGGTGATGCTAAAGTGTGAAGCCGAGCATTGATCTGTTCTGCCACCTCCTCGGGAGTTAGCGAAACTTGGACCTCAAATCGTGGTCTAACACGAAAGGATTCAACGGGGACATGTGGTTCTTCAACAGACATGATGTCTGTTAAAAGTACATCATCTTGCTCAGCTATTCAGCCGAATGGAAAGACGAAATTCAATTTGACAGACTACTCTTACAGATCATTATTACTGACTGTACCGTCCTCACCCGGAACCTCAAACTTCCCTACCGAGATTGCCTCATGCGTGATATTACTAGCAATCACATGAAGTGATCCGTCATAAAAATAAAGATCTTGAACATAAGGAGTGCTTACCCCCTCTTCTGTAGTAAAGTAATATTCATTCAGAAGCTGGCCTGTAGATGCCTGAACGATTGCGATGCGATTACAACCAACGAAGGCGAGCATTTCGTTCGCTAGAACGATCACCCTTGGTTTAGCATGCAGGTCAATATTTTTTTTCCAAATCAGAGCCCCAGCGTTTAGGTCATAGGCGCTGATGACACCACAGTTGAATGTGAAGGACGTACTGTTTCCAACACTGCCGCAATAGTCCTTCAGATATTCTGCCGACTCAAATCTTTGTGTTCCAAAATTAAAAAGCCGACTCTGTTGTGTTCCTCTGCCATCAAGCATGAAGAATTGATCCGTCAGGCCGAATTTTCTATTGAATGAGTTAAGTTTATTGTTATAATATAATTCAGTAATTACTCCGCTATTATTTGCGATAATAAGTCGTGTACTATCGCTCTTTGGGCACGTTTCACTCCACCCTGTAAAAGCTACAGCATGATCATTCACAGCCACGATAGAAAAGCTGGTGACCCCAAGACTGTCTAATTTTTCCGAAGAGAAAATGACTTCTTTTTCATTCGTTTTGTTATCGATTGCAACAATTGAATACGGCAACGTATAATCCCTTGACATCTCAAATCCAGCCCTCCATTTGAAATAGGATTTTGATTTTGATGAATATGATTGCTCCATCTGGTATGCTCCATATCGCTCAGAGGAATACCTCGTTTCAGGATTGTAAATAAAACCATTATCAATAGTTAAGAATGGACTCTGGTTTTGTGGGTTATAAGGTTCTCGAGTACTTCTGCATCGAGAACTAAGCTGAAACGCAGTATATGAGCTCGCGTCAACCTTGCCGGTGGTTGAATAACTCATCTGATAGGACTGATTTGAATTTGTTGCGATCACAATAAATCGTCCTTTTTCAGAAGCCGTGATATGCCGATGGCTATCGCTAGCCTCTGAAAATAGATTTTTGAGTAGAAGTGTATCTATAGATTTAGAAGGTTCATTTTCAGGTGTAATATTTTGTTCCTCTAAATTCCCAATCGGATTTAACGAGTCGATACATGAATTTAAACTGCAGATGGCCAAGCATAGCAGGAGGCAAGTAGTAGGTCGAGATGTATTAACTATGAACATGTTGCTGTATTTGAAGCAATACTACCTACTGCTTCAATTTACAATCGTTCAAATAATGAAACTTCTTAAGTATACAGTTGCAATTTTCGCAACTGAATGAGGTTCATCTTACATGTTCCTGCGATACTCACCTCCAACTTCATACAGCGCACCTGTCAATTGACCGAGCGAGCAATACTTGGCAGCCTCAAGCAACACATCAAATGTGTTTTCTCCTGCTAGCGCAACTTCTTGGAGTTGCTTCAAGGCATCTGGAGCTCTATCAGCAAAAGCAGTATGTAAGCCTTCTAGACGCGTAATCTGTGAAAGCTTTTCATCTTGATCAGCTCGAATTACTTCACTTGGCGTAATCGTCGGCGAACCGTCTTTACCCTTGTAGGTGTTCACTCCGATCACAGGCATTTCACCTGTATGCTTGAGCATTTCGTAGTGCATAGACTCTTCTTGAATTTTGCCACGCTGATACATGGATTCCATAGCTCCGAGCACACCACCACGTTCGGTGAGGCGATCGAACTCCATGAGAACCGCATCTTCAACGAGATCAGTAAGCTCTTCTATGATGAAAGAGCCTTGAAGTGGATTCTCATTCTTAGCGAGACCAAGCTCGTGATTGATAATCAATTGGATGGCTACAGCGCGACGCACGCTTTCTTCTGTTGGAGTTGTAATTGCCTCGTCGTATGCATTCGTGTGTAACGAATTACAATTATCATAGATCGCATACAATGCCTGAAGCGTCGTACGAATATCGTTGAAGCTGATCTCCTGAGCATGCAAGCTGCGACCGGAAGTCTGGATATGATACTTCAGCTTTTGGCTGCGGTCATTGGCTCCATACTTTTCTCGCATGGCTTTCGCCCACACCCGACGCGCTACACGGCCGATAACAGCATACTCAGGATCAATTCCATTGGAGAAGAAGAAGCTAAGGTTTGGTGCAAACTTGTTGATGTCCATCTCGCGACTCAAGTAGTACTCCACGTAGGTAAAGCCATTCGCGAGCGTGAATGCAAGTTGCGTAATCGGATTTGCTCCGGCCTCGGCAATGTGGTATCCTGAAATACTGACCGAGTAAAAATTGCGAATGCCTTCACGAATAAAAGCCTCCTGCATATCTCCCATAAGACGAAGCGAAAACTCCGTTGAGAAGATGCAAGTATTCTGCGCTTGATCCTCTTTGAGAATATCTGCTTGGACAGTTCCACGTACGCTAGTAAGCGCTTTAAGTCTACAAGCTGCATAAGCATCGGCAGGTAACACTTGGTCGCCCGTCAATCCAAGGAGCATGAGTCCCAAGCCATCGTTCCCTTCAGGAATTTCTCCCCTATATGTTGGACGCTCGAGCCCTTTTGCATCGTAGGTTTTGGCGTAAGCTTCTTCTACAAGATGCTCAAGTTTGTGTTCCTTGATATACATCTCACACTGCTGGTCGATGGCCGCATTCATGTAAAAGGCTGTTATTGCAGCTGCCGGACCGTTGATAGTCATGCTTACTGAGGTAGTTGGCTTACTCAGATCGAAACCTGAGTATAGTCGCTTAGCATCATCGAGTGAGCAAATGCTAACCCCTGAGTTGCCCACCTTTCCAAAGATATCTGGTCGGTGGTCAGGATCTTCTCCGTAAAGGGTCACCGAGTCAAAAGCCGTTGAAAGGCGTGCTGCCGGCATACCTTGGCTCAAATAGTGAAAACGTTTGTTGGTTCGTTCGGGTCCACCTTCACCAGCAAACATCCGTGTTGGATCTTCCCCTTTTCTTTTGAACGGGAAAACTCCAGCGGTGAAAGGAAATTCACCCGGTACATTTTCTTGACGTAGCCAGCGCAAGCGATCTCCCCAATCGTTATATTTCGGAAGAGATACGCGTGGAATCTTACTTCCGGAAAGACTCTTTGTCGATGTAGGGACTTTTATTGCTTTGTCTCTTACATGATAGACGTACTCATCGGCCGTGTAACGCGAAACGAGGTCATCCCAACCATCAAGTTCTCTTGCAGAGTCTGCGTGTAACTGACGACGTAAGGTAGCAGCGAGTTCTTTTACTTCATTGCTTTCTACAAGGGCCGCTGTACCTTCAACATGCTGCACTTTTCTAGCCAGTTCAGCTTCCGCCAAAACACGTGCATCGTAAGCACGATTTGCCTCTGCGATTTCCGAAAGGTAACGTTGTCGCGCCCCTGGAATGATTGCAGATGGAGCACCTGCAACTGCTGAAGCTGCCTCCGTAGATTGTTTTTCGAGACTGCTGGAAGCACTTGAAGAAAGCTGTAGATGATCGTATCCACGCTCGGCAAGTTTTGCTTCTACTGCTGTCCAGAGGGTGTTTACTCCCGCATCATTAAAGACTGAAGCCATCGTACCATACACTGGCATGTCATCGAGTGGGTCATGCCAGCGATCGTTGTTACGTTGGTATTGCTTACGCACGTCTCGGAGTGCGTCTAAAGATCCTCGTTTATCAAATTTATTGAGGGCAATGAGGTCAGCGAAATCGAGCATGTCGATTTTCTCAAGCTGGGTTGCAGCCCCGTACTCTGGAGTCATTACGTAGAGCGTAACATCAGAATGGTCTACAATTTCTGTATCACTTTGACCGATTCCAGAGGTCTCTAATATGATAAGGTCAAAACCTTCTACTTTAAGCAGGTCAACTGCAGTTTGGACGTACTTACTCAAAGCCAAGTTGCTCTGACGTGTTGCAAGCGATCGCATGTATACACGTGGCGAGCGCAAGGCATTCATGCGGATTCGATCACCAAGAAGGGCCCCACCTGTTTTGCGTTTACTTGGATCGACAGAGATGACGCCGATTCGCTCATTTGTTGTTGCAAGCAAAAAGCGTCGGATCAATTCATCAACGAGTGATGATTTTCCAGAACCTCCCGTTCCAGTTATTCCCAAGACTGGGGTTTTGGCGGAAGCTGCTTTTTTAGAAACATCATCGATTAGATCCGTGTAACGATCTGCGTTATTCTCGACTAAGGTTATCTTTCTAGCAAGTTGGACAACCTTATCGTCGATGTTCTTTTCCAGTGCGCCGAGTTCGAAGTCGCACCGCATCAGTACATCATTGATCATCCCTTGAAGGCCCATTTCCCGACCATCATCAGGAGAGTAGATCCTGTTGACGCCATATGCTTGAAGCTCCTCAATCTCTGTAGGAAGGATTGTACCGCCGCCACCTCCAACGATTTGAATGTGAGATGCACCTGCTTTGTTGAGCAGGTCTCGCATGTATTTGAAATATTCTACGTGACCGCCTTGATAGCTCGTAATTGCGATGCCTTGTACATCCTCTTGTAGAGCGCACCGTACAACCTCATCTACAGATCGGTTATGACCAAGGTGAATGATCTCTGCACCAGAACGCTGCAAAATTCGACGCATAATATTGATAGCGGCGTCATGACCGTCAAATAGGGCAGCGCTGGTGACAATGCGCACGTGGTGATGCGGACGGTAGATTCCGTTTTCATCAATTTTCCCTGGGGCATTGGCACTCAAAGGTGCTGCGGTTGTACTTGACATGCTTTATTTGGTTGCATCAGTTTGCTAGACTGATGGGTTAGGCGACGTGCAAGATAATAACAGTACGAACAGTTGTTCGTTCTAGCGAATATTCGCAGTCTAATCGGATGAGGAGATCTCGATTATCAAAAATCCACGAATACTTGGTATCATTGGGGACATCAATCAATTTCGCTAGTCACTCAGATTTTACTTGTTGCAAGTTTTTCTTTCTGAGAGCATTAGCACCATCTCAATCTTATGAAGCAGTTCTACTACGCCGTTGGCGACGATAAGAAAGGTCCAGTTTCTCTCGACGAGCTCAAAGGAGCAGGAATTACTCCAGATACATTAGTCTGGTATGAAGGCATGGAAAGCTGGGTTCCAGCAAGTCAATTACCTGAACTTTCAGGACTTCTTGGTGGAATCGCTGCGGCAGGTTCTGCGGCCATGGGTGCTGCCGGCGATGTCGTTGATAAAGCGGGTGATCTTGCATCTGGCGCGGCTGATGCAGCAAGTGATGCATTGGGCAGTGTTGCCGATAAAGCAGGTGATCTTGCATCAGGCGCAGCTGATGCTGCGGGTAATGTAGTAGGCAAAGCTGGCGATATGCTTGGTGGCGCGGCCGATAAGGCAGGTGATCTAGCATCTGGCGCCGTTGATGCTGCTGGTGATATAGCAGGCAAAGCTGGCGACATGCTTGGCGGTGCAGCCGATAAGGCAGGTGATCTTGCATCAGGTGCAGCTGATGCTGCTGGCAATGTAGTAGGCAAGGCAGGTGATATGCTTGGAGGTGCTGCTAGTAAAGCAGGTGGCCTGGCAACAGGTGCAGGTGCTGCTGCAACAGGTGCATTAGCAGGTGCAGCGGGTGCTGCTTCTGGTGTATTTGGAAAAGCTAGCGGCGCATTGAGTGATGCAAGTTCTTCTATGTCAACTGGTTTTAAAGGTGATGATGCGTTAGGAGGAGCACCTCCTAAGACGTGGTTACTTGAATCAATTCTTGTAACAGTTCTTTGCTGTCTTCCTCTTGGAATTGTTGGCATCGTCAATGCCTCAAAAGTAGAAAGCCGCTTTTATGCAGGTGATATCGCTGGCGCGCAGCGTGCTTCAGAAGAGGCCGCTAAATGGACGAAGATTGGGGGCGGATTAGGTATTGTAGTTGTAATCATCTATGTGATCATCATGGTGCTTGGTGTAGCTGCTGGAAGCAGCTTCTAGCAGAGTATTCAATCGATGGCTTGAGCCGCTGTGGTTAGAGATGCTCTTAATCACAGCGGCTTTTTTAATAAGGATGTATGAGAGCATATTTCTATGAACTCGATGGGGTGGAGAACGGTCCAATTACCTACGCAGAGTTGATGAGACTTAAGATTCCGCGAGACTCAAAAGTTTGGTATCAAGGTTTAGGCATGTGGGTTCGAGCTGATAAGCTTCCTGCCTTGAAAGAGGTGCCTCTGAGCTCAGCTAGAAATTCAGTTGGTATATCTACAGGACAAGCATCAAGTTTTAATATTCTGGATGCGGATTTTGATATAGATGGAAAGCCAAAAAATTATAGAGTCTTTTCAATAGTAGCCGTAGTGCTTTCTCTTATCACTTGTGGGATATTTTCAGCTCCTATTGCAATCACAGCATTAGTCTTTTCTTTTCTCGTAGACAGTAAGTACAGGGAAGGTTTTTTTCTTACCTCGGAAAACTTTAGTAAATATGCCAAGTACATGCTGTTAGCAGTGGGATGCTTACTCATTTTGAGTATGGGATTAAGTGCACTTTCTCTCGTATTCTAATGGCAGAAACTCCTCTTTTTAAAAAGCCATTTGTAGTTGCCGGAGGGTTGATCATGCTCGGCTTTGGGGCATACATTTTCTACTCTTTTAGTCCTTACGACTCAGGAATATTTCCTAAATGCCCAGTCTTGGTATCAACAGGGTATCAATGCACAGGCTGCGGGTCTCAGCGTGCGCTTCATGATTTAATGCATCTTCGATTTACCTCTGCACTTTCAGCCAACCCCTTCGCTGTATTAGCAATTCCTTATTTATTGCTCGGTTATATTGCAGAATGGAAGGCTGACAGTTCGCTCTGGTGGTCACGCCTACGTAAATCCTTATTTGGCTTAAATGCAATCTGGATAATACTCGTGATGGTGGTAGTTTTCACGGTGATGCGCAATATTTTTTGAATAAAAACTACTATTTGGTATGCTATTTCGATTTTGTTTGATTTTATGTTGCTCAATATTACTCGCGTCGTGTGGGTCTCCAAATCCAGCAATTGATAAATTGAAAGAAGTACACCTAGCCATTCAGGCCGCTGAAACTATTGATGAGTTGTATCCATATTTTACAGATAGTTCTGTAGAGTATTTTAAATACATGACTCAAATTGAAGAGCAATCAATAGAACAAAAACTACTCAAAGGATACAGTTTTGATCTCATGTTTACCACGGCTTTGTTTGCCCAGCAAGGAGATAATTCGCAGGATTCTACATTAGCCAAGTTTAATGAGACCTTCCTATTGCACAGCTTTAAAATGTCAAATAACCCCGTCTTTTCTTGGAGCGAGATCCCTCAAATTAATGATGACTTAAGTTCGTGTTGCAACCCTAGCTATGTCACGGTCTTGAAGAAACTGGACCACAAGACCTACATCACAAAGAAGATTTATTTCGAAGGCCCAGCCGATGACCTAAAGCTTGATGTCCTCAGCGCATTAAGAGCGGAAGAATCACTATTCAAGCAGTCTTTTGCGCAGTTCAGAGAACCTGGATTACTCGAAACGAATACGCAAAAGAGTATGCGTCGACTTGCCAGCATTGCTGCAAGAGCTCATCCTAACGACCCGAAGTGCACAGACTATGTAAAAGCAATGCTTTCTGGAGAGTTTGAAGGTGGCGGCGTTATATACCGCATGTAAGAAGTCCCTAGGTCAACTAAGGAAATTAACCGTCAAATGTCCCACAGCAGTGGAATGGCCTTTCAACCGCAGCTCGGTACATCTAGCTCGCGTCACGACATTACCAATTGACAATTACTAATTGATAATTGCCAACGACAGCCTACACGTACGCTCGCACATTTCGATTTTCAACGAAATTCACAAAGGCCTGATTGGCTACGCGATTTCCGCCTGGAGTAGGGTAGTTGCCTGTAAAGTACCAGTCACCATCATTGTCTGGGCCAGTAGCCTCGTGCAAGCCTTCAACGGTTTGGTAGATTACCTCAACGTCGCACTCGACCACACTTGGAGTAATAATCTGAGCGATTCGGTCACTTATCTGCTCGTAGGTGAAGGTGTTGTATAAGGTCTGTATGTGGTTGTTGTTTGCCTGCTCAGAGCCAACTGGAGCCTTCAATGCTTTGAGACATAAGCGATAGGTCTTATCTATCAATTTCTCTTTGCCAGATTCTCTTAGTAAAGAAATCAAAGCTTGAAAAGCGACGAAATTGCCCATCTTGCTCATGTCGATACCATAGCAATCTGGGTAGCGAATTTGCGGAGCACTTGAAAGAACAACGATTTTTTTAGGCTTCAGACGCGCAACAGCATGGATGATCGAATCTCGAAGCGTTGTACCTCTTACAATCGAATCATCAAGCAGTACTAACGTGTCCTTGTTGTTTCGTACTACTCCATAGGTAGTGTCGTAAACATGACTCACCATTTCACCTCTACTGGCGTCATCAGCAATGAAGGTGCGGAGCTTCTCGTCTTTTACTACGAGTTTTTCAACTCGTACCGTTTGTGACATCAGCTTCTCTAGCTTCTCGCGCTTCATCTTTTTGGGCGCATTCAGAATGCGTTCGAGCTTAATCTCGTTGAGTTTGTCGTTCATGCCTTCTACAAGACCGTAAAAAGCAGTTTCGGCAGTGTTTGGAACATAGCTAAAGACCGCATTCTTCAAATCGCCATTTAAGGTGTCAAGAACTTGGTCGACCATTTGCGCACCCAATTGCTTGCGCTCGCGATAAATCTGCCAATCTGTTCCACGACTGAAATAAATCCGTTCGAAAGAACAGCCTGTGCGCACTTCTGGCTGGATAATCTCTTTTTCAGAAACGTTGCCATTTGCTCTAATAATGAGGGCATGTCCCCTTGTCAACTCATGAATCGTAGAGCGATGAACGCCAAAGGTAGTCTGTAAGGCAGGTCGCTCACTCGCCATAGCTACCACTTCATCATCTTGATAGTAGTAAGCTGGTCGAATTCCATTGGGATCGCGCATCACAAAGGCATCACCATGGCCGATCAAGCCGCCCATGACATAACCACCGTCCCACTTTTTCGAAGCGCGCTTTAAAATGCGCTCGATGTCCATGTTCGCGAAAATCTTCTTGTTGATTTCGTCGTGCTGAGTCGTTTCGTCCTTGTAGTAGCTATGCAGGCGCGACACTTCGTCATCGAGGAAGTGGCCGATCTTCTCTAGTACTGTTACCGTATCGCTCATCTCTTTGGGATACTGGCCTAGATCGACAAGTTGCCCAAAAAGTTCTTGAACGTTGGTCAGGTTGAAGTTCCCCGCAACTACCAAGTTTCTACTGATCCAGTTGTTTTGGCGTAAGAACGGGTGGCAACTTTCGATGCTATTGCGACCATGCGTGCCATATCTGAGGTGGCCCATCATCAGTTCACCAGCATATGGATAGTTGGCCTTAAGCGATTCTACATCATGCAGTTGCTCTGCACTTAAACCTTCAAACTCCTTGAATACCGAATTGAAAACCTCCCTAATCGGGTGATCTCCATTAGATCGTTTGCGAGAAATATACCGTGTCCCAGGTGCTGGATTAAGCTTTATCGTCGCAATACCGGCACCATCTTGGCCTCGATTGCGCATCTTCTGCATGAGCAGGTGCAACTTGTTGAGGCCATAAAAGGGTGTACCGTATTTCTCGACATAGTAGTCAAGAGGCTTAAGGAGTCGGACTACGGCAAGTCCACACTCATGCTTAATCGAATCACTCATGCTAGCTGCGTATGCTGGAAGAGTAGGAAGAAAGGCTGACTGCTCACGGTCAACTCTAAAGCAAAGATATGGTTATTCTTCTGCCTTAGCTTGTCATTTCTCATCTTACTCACAGATGTGAATAGATGAACGACTTTTCTCTATTCTGGGTTCGTTTCTCGTCCCTACTAGTATTTAGAAAGCACATCTGAGACCCAATTTTGGAGCAAGTTTTCACCAGCAGTATTGTGAGATTTGTCTTGTTCGTCGAGTTCTTGAAGTTGAACAATAGCTTTCGCTAAAACTAAGTTGGACTGTTTTGCACAAACCCCTTTCCCCTTGGCCGTCAGTGCTTTACCAAGCCATTCTTGTTCGGGTTGTCCAGGGGTAGGGATGAAGATTGCATTCCGCTTTAGAACAGCAAGGTCCATGACAGTAGTGTAACCCGGCCTTGTCACGATGATCTCAGCTTTCGCCAAAACATCCATCAACGCCTCAGTTCCTAGGTAGTCGTAAACCTCAACTACCCTCCCTAGGTTAGCTAGTGATTCCATCAAGTCTTTGTCTAGGTTTGGAGCCTTGTGAGGTCTTCCTCTAATGAGGGATACTTTTTCGCTGTAAGGGAATTGTTTTAGCTCAAGAAGGATTTGCTCTTCTAGTTTAGTGCGCTGTGGTTCGGGCCCAGAAAGGACGATGGCCATGCCTTTATTAGGTTCTTCGCGCTCGTTCTGTGAGAATCGACTAACGGCACCTATATAGGCTGTTGGAGTTTTCGAATGTGGGGCGCTCATGTCTCCTGCTAGTCGAGGAGATGATGCGACATCAGGTACGATTACGTGATCGAATTTTGCAAGTAGCCTGTGGTTGAGAAAATTTCCAAGCTTTCGCGAAAACCAATTTTGAATTGGCAAGTGCA
>CALDTK010000109.1 GCA_937924035.1 uncultured Saprospiraceae bacterium
TTATTCATGATATCCATACCTCTATCCTCAACATTGATTAATTATCTACCGATGGGCGTTGTAGAGCCCATCAGTAGAACTAACCACAAAATCTGGCATTTGTTTCAAATTAGATTGGGCACACAAGAAGATGGCGGCTCAATGGAGATAATTCCGCCTTGTTGAGTAGCTGAGTAGCTGAGTAGCTGAGTAGATTGAGCCAGATTCAGATTCTCAGTGTATTTAGATAGCTTCAGCCTTCAAACTCGCCCGTCCTTTACGGACAGCTATCTCAACTAATTTGACCAGCAATCTTATGAACACCATCAGCGCCGGGAATTACGTCACCAGCGATGTGAAAGGTTTTTCCAAATAGTGATAACACTCTTTATCAGGATAGTGATATATTAATCACACATGTCATGACATGTGTGATTGATAGAGGCAACAGAAAACATGCTACTCCGGTATTGGGGTAAATCAACTACTACTAGTGCTTACCACCCTGCCGTTTATCACATGCTTGATGTTGCTACTGTCGCCCAGCGGTGGTGGGATAGATCCAGCGTTGTGCAAAAACGACTACCTGAAAAGCACTGGCTGCTATTTTTCGTGGCAATACACGATATTGGTAAGATCGATGTTAGATTCCAGCGGCGACGTGATGATCTGGCGCTGGTGTTACATCCCACTTATACAAACAACAGTGCTATACCGTCTGAACCTTACTACCACGGGGAGGCGGGTTATTCTCTTCTGCACTTCGATCATCAATGGCCACATTGGGAGAACTGGAAACCCTGGTTATCAGCTGTAGCTGGACACCACGGTAGTATTCCTGTGCGAGTAGATGAAGCTGTTCTGAAGATCAGAGCTGCCGACTCAGTCATTGACTATGATCGTGTTAATCGGCTTTCCGTTATTCAACAATTTGCTGCACTTTTCGGTGTAGACCTGGAACAATCCCCTCCTGCAGTGAACGCACGCACGTTGGCAGGCTTCTGTTCAGTCTGCGATTGGTTGGGCTCCAACAGCAATGTATTTACAGCGACTAGTGAAAGTATGCGGTTACTGGATTACTACACCCAGCGACTCCCATTAGCAGACGATGTGCTCGATGACTTAATCAGGGCCCCCAGTAAAAGATCAGGAATGAGCTTATTCCCCAATACACCTCGTGGAGTACAGGCGTGGGTAGATACGGCACCCGTCAGTCAGAGTCTGACAATCATCGAGGCGCCAACTGGCGAAGGCAAAACCGAAGCGGCCATCGGTTATGCCTCACGGCTTCTTGCTGCAGAACTGGCGGAATGCATTATCTTCGCCTTACCGACCCAGGCTACCGCAAATGCCATGTTGCCACGAGTGGAAGGTATTGCCCCGTTGCTTTTCAAGGGCATACCTAACGTGGCCCTTGCACATGGTAAATCGAAGTTTACTCCCCGACTGTCCAATTCACACACGCAATGCGCGGAGTTTCTGGCCACCAATAAACGAGCCTTTCTGGGACAGATAGGCGTGGCAACGATAGACCAGGTACTAATGTCTTCGCTCACCGCTGTACGGCATGATTTCGTCCGGGGCTTTGCGCTAGCCCGCTCTGTACTTATCGTGGATGAGGTTCACGCATACGATGCTTACAGCACCGGCCTGCTGGAAGAAATAGTAAAGGAACAACGCCAAAACGGGGGGAGTGTGATACTACTTTCTGCAACGCTGGCCAGCCATCAGAAAGGCGCTCTGATAAAAGCCTGGGGAGCAAAACCTGAAACTAACAATAGTTACCCGCTTATCACCCACTGCGATACAACCGTTAAGCCTGCATTTAAAACAACCAAAGCCTCATCGCGTAAAAAAGTCACCGTTGAGTTGCAAAAGCAGGCGCTACCAGATGCAGCACTGCTAGAACGAATCATCAACGCCGACGCGAATGTGGCGATAATTTGCAACACAGTAGCAGAGGCACAGAGCGTCCATGCCGCCATCAAAGCACTGGGGGTATCAGTAACGTTATTCCACAGTCGCTATCAATTTGTTGATCGGCAAAAAATAGAGCAGTGGGTTATTAACCGCTTTGGGCCTGGTACAACCGGTGCTGATATTGTTGTTGCTACACAGGTCATAGAACAGTCTCTCGACATAGACTTTGACTGGATGATTACCCAGCACTGCCCAATAGACCTGTTAATACAACGCATGGGCCGGCTGTTCCGCCATGCAAAAGCTCGCCCCGCCGGATTTAAAGCTGCACTGTGCACAGTACTATTGCCGGAGGATGACAGCTTGCACCGCATGATCTACGGCAATGATTTTGCGCCTGCCACACGAACACTGTGGCGAAGCAGGCAGGTATTGCGTGACTTACAGTTCCCCGATGACTACCGGGATCTTATCGAGAATGTTTATGCAATAGACCCGTGGCCGAATGAACCCTCGGAGATCACACAGGCAGGTTTGGATTTTCTGGCAGGTCAACGCCAGCTCCATACCTATGCCATACAGCAAACAACAACACAAGGCATAGAACACTCAACCCGAGATGGCGAAATGGGGAAAGCAGTTTGCCTGCTGTGTGAAGGAGCGTTGCTGACAGGTGAGCCACTGTATAAAGCTGGCCCGAAGCGACTGGAACAGCTCAACATCTATACGATACCCATACCAGCATCATGGCGGTTAGAAGGGCAATTTGATGAGGGTGTTCTATTCATCGATGTGCATCGAACGAATAAAAATACCTGGCGTAACGAAGAAGTTACCTACTCGAATGAACTTGGTTTGTCGAAGTTATGAATCTGTTAATTGATCCGTGGATACCAGTCGAGAATGAAGGACAAATTACACTTGAGGAGTTACTGACCAGTACCAACATCTATCAACTGGCTGTAGATCGGAATGATATGGAATTCGCTGCGTTGACTATGCTTATCAGTTTGGTACAGGCGTTATTCACACCAGCCGATGATGTGGCGCTTCAAGACTTACGCACCCACCCGATGAATGCGTACGACCCCCCGCATGTCGAATGGTTCGATCTCTCACATCCACTTCATCCTTTTATGCAACAGGTTTCCGTTGGGAAAGCACCAGTCAACCCCATACAAAAACTCGTCATGCTACCCGGGGGCTCTGAGTCGACACTGTTTGGAAAGACAGGGGAGCGAGAATATTTAACAGATGCTGAGTTAGCGATTGCGCTTTTTTGTAATGCGGTATTTGCACCCAATTTTACCAGTAATGTTGGTGGTCCGTTGGACGGACCCGGTGTACATACGTTGGTACATAACAATTGCCTGCGTAGAATGGTATGGGATAATGTACTGCACCAGGGAGAGATACTGGAGTTCCTGCCCACTTATGGAACACCAGCCTGCATGGAAACACCAACCTGGGTAGAGAAAACAGTTGATCAGACTGTTGGTGCTGATATCGGTTTGTTGCGAGGCCTCTTTTATCAGCGTATCCATATAGAGATAGAGCGTGTGGATGGATACGCCGTTGCCTACAAGGCACCTAGGGTAGCTGCCAAAACCAAGGGATACTGGATCCACCCCCACTGCCCACGACGGCAGTACAAACAAAGTAAAGACTGGGGGAAGATAAGGTTGGGAGAAAAAGCATCATGGCAATATTTGCATGAATTCGTATTAAGAGGGGAGGGTAATATTCTAGCACCAGCTGTCGAGAGAGCGACGGGTTCTATACAACTGCTAGTTGGTGGATTTCACGTAAAAGACGCGAAAATTCTGGACACAACGTTTATAACAGTGCCACTGAAAGCAGGATGGCAGAACAGACAGATTGAGATAGCCGATATAGTGGCACTCGCGCTTTCACGCCAAAGTTTATTGACCAAAGCTGCGAAGAATATATTCTCCCGTTTAGCAAATAAACCTGCTTTAAAAGCCGAAAAAATCTATAGCAGAAAAGTAGAAGGAATCATCTACCGCGGTTTCAAGTCAGTTCAATGGGATGAGGTAGAAGAGTGGACTGGCAAACTGCGTGAACAGTTTAACAAACTCAGTCTTGAGGTATTTGATGAAGTGACCAAGCCGCATATGAATGAACCAAGAAGAATGAAAGACATCCTAGCCGAACGGCAAAAGCTGAATAAGAACATCTACCAGGTGGTAAAGCGACAGTGATCAACTTTCTGGATGTGAAAAAACGATTTGGTGGACTCAAGCCGGGAGAACAATCACAGGTACGACGATTGGTTGAACCTGACGATCTTTTTGATATACCCGTTTTCTATCGATTAGGATTGCCATCCACCATGCAAAGCGCACGTGTAGCACTATTTTTGCCGGTGGTGGCACACAAAGAGAACGCACCCGAGTTAGGTGAACAACTGAAAGATGTATCAGAGCAACGCATGTTTCAGATGATGCGTTCCAACACACCAGCAGACTTAGTCGCACTGCGCAGACTACTACGGCAAATAGAACCAACAGCCAATTGGTCGGAGTTCGGAAAAAGCTTGTGGTATTGGGGCGACCAGGAAAAACGAAAACTAATGACCACTTATTTTCAACACAGTTAAAGGTAGTACTATGCGTTATATCAATATTCATGTACTAATCGCTCATTCCGCATCTTGCCTCAATAGAGACGACATGCAAATGCAAAAGACTGCCATGCTGGGCGGTGTACGACGCACACGTGTTTCCTCGCAGAGCCTCAAGTACTGGATGCGCCACAGCGATTATTATCAAAGTGAGGTGGGCGAAAAATCAATACGAACCCGAGAGTATTCGGAATTGAAAAGCAGATTCCTTGAAAAGGCAAAGCTGGACGGAAATGATATTGATGAACTGGCACTCGATAGTGTGATGGATATTCTTTGTCCAACTGATGCAAAGCCGGCGGTAGCCGCTTTTACATTATATGAGATCCGTAAGGCCTATGAGATTTTTCAGGAGATGCCAAGCAAAAGCATAAAGATCGCCCAAGACCTAATTAAACTGAAACAGAGGAAGGGGAAGGTTAGTGAAGAATTAAAAGATAAAAATATATCTAAAGAAAAAAAGGAAGAACTAGATAAAGAAAACAAGAAAATTGAACCCCAGATCAAAACTCTCCAAACTGAAAGAACAAAAATTGAAAAGAAAATTAAAGAAGGGCTAAATAAATCCCCAGCGCCAGCAGATATTGCGTTATCTGGAAGGTTCATCGCCAATAAGGGCTGGGGGCTAAGCAGCATGGATGCCGCAATGAGTATCGCTCACTCTATAACAACTCATTCAACGGATACCGAAATCGACTGGTTTACTGCTACCGATGACCTTGTTGAAGAAGGCGCCGCTCACCTGCAGGGGGCGGAGTTCTCGAGCGGTACCTTTTATCGCTATGCTTCTATTAATACAGAACTTCTGGCTGAAAACCTGGATAAAGATAGCGATCAAGCCATGGAACTATGCGGGCATGTTGCCTACATGCTTGCAACAATATCACCCGGTGCAAAGGCCTCAACCTATGGACAGCATGATTTGGCTTCCTATCAAATGATCGTACGCAGCGATATACCCATTAGTTTGAGTGGGGCTTTTGAAAAGCCGGTGACAACCAAGGGCGGGTACATGGAGCCTAGTATCGAAGCACTAGAGAATTTCTGGGTGAAACAAAACCAGGCGTATGGCCTGAAGGAGAAGGCCATTGTTTTTTCGCCACATTATGGGACAAAGCTGGGCACGAATAGTAAGGACAACTCAATCAGTACGAGCGATAGTATCGCCGGTGTCATGGAATGGATAAAGTGAAAGCGCTGGTCATTAAACTGGAAGGACAACAGGCATGGGGTGAGAACACGATTACCGAACGCAGAACCTCTTCTACCATACCCACTCGTTCAGGCTTACTCGGGTTAATTGCGGCGTGTCTTGGAATACGACGACACCAGCACGAAACATTAAACGAATTATCAATGCGAGTGAAGTTTGCGGTCCGTACCGATCAAGCCGGCATCCGGGAGCTGGATTACCACACGGTTCGCAATGTCGGAACGGCAGATGGAAAAGTAAAAAAGGATGCAGTACAGACTTATCGCGAATATCTTTCGGACTACAAATTTACAGTATTAGTCATTGGCGAAGCATTGTTCGATATCAAAGAGGCCCTGCAGAAACCGATCTTTGCGCCGTGTATGGGCCGCAAATCTTGCCCGATTACTCTTCCCTTATACCACGCTGAGATAGAAGCGGATGATGTGCTGGGGCTTTTTCATGCAGCTGGCTCTCATAGCGGGCAGATATGCTCAGAGATACCGATAGATTCTCATGACACTGTACGCCGGGTACGTGAGCAACCGGTTTACGGTTCAACCCGTAAATTCGCGAATATGGATCAGTATATCGGGGGGTTGTATGTTTCTGAGTAAAGTGGAGCTAACACGGGAATTGCTGGGCAAGGGTGATCATTATCAAATACATAAAGCATTGTGGACTCTCTTTGAAACAGAACAAGAACGATGCTTTCTTTATCGGTTGGAACACAGTGAGGTATTGATGCAGTCAAACACAGAACCCGCTATGTATGGAGAGAGGGCCAACATCAAAGCGATTAGGGAGTATGACCCGGCTATTGTGGATAACCGGCGGTTTCGCTTCAGAGTCAGAGTGAACCCGGTGAAACGACTCGCAACGCCAAAAGGTGAAAAAGGCGGACCGAGAGTGCCACTAATCAGGGAAGACGAAATAAGAGTCTGGCTCGACAGACAAGTTGCTGGTGCGGCAGTGAGAGATTCCACCATCAATGTGCAGCCCGTGCAAGTAAGCCGTAAAGGCAAACGGCTAATGCACCACCAGGCCGCGCAATGTGATGGCATTTTAGATGTGCTGGATTCTAACGCCTTCAGACATAAAGTTGAGGCTGGTTTAGGGCCTGCAAAAGCCTTCGGTTTTGGCCTTATTTCGTTGGTACCAATTTAGCGACCCACTTTTATTTATAATAATCAATTAGATACTAGTTAGAGTGTTCCCCACGGGCGTGGGGATGAACCGCATCAGAGAGGACGCACAGAAAAGCACGGAGTGTGTTCCCCACGGGCGTGGGGATGAACCGGGCTATACGCTCGATTTTTGTCTGTCTGATAGGTGTTCCCCACGGGCGTGGGGATGAACCGGGCG
>CALDTK010000110.1 GCA_937924035.1 uncultured Saprospiraceae bacterium
CGCTCATCCAGGTCGTCTTTTGATGCCGCATCGAGCTCTTCCTTGAGGACAGCCAATTCGAGTTTTAGTGACCGCTTGCGCGTATCATGTTCAGCTCGATCAATTGCGCCATCGACTAGAAGGTCTGTGAGGCGCTGCAAGCGATCCTCTGCATGCTTAATCCTGAGAGTGATCGAACACCGGCTTTTTGGAATAGCAGTTCGAGAGAGCTGGTTGCCTGTTTCGGGCCCTTTGCATACTCGATTTTTCGCCAATAACCGCTGTACGCTCGCTCAATTGCAGACCGCCAATCGGGCGCACTTTTTCCTTCGGCTTTATCGATACGTGCGAGCAGCGCGTCGAGACTTCCTCGCCTATCTTTGCCCGGAACAGTTTCTCTGCACCAATTCTCTAGTGCTCTGGTTTTCGGCTTTCCTTTTGCGGGATGATTTACGGTCCAGCGATAAAGGCCGCTTTGCGGATCAGGGGCATCTAGGCCGATACCATGATCGACAACGTACCTGATCAGCCCGGAAAATTCGACATTCTCGCCAGCCGATATTGGATGATGTAGCCGCGTTTGAGACATATCAGTTCCGTACAAAAATTCAGGAATTTTAGAAATTTAAAGCAAGGCTAACAAATTTTCTAGAATTCCTTGAATGCTATGTTCCACTATGGTAAACAAAAAGCCTCCAAGTGAGTTGTGATCACCTGGAGGCATGGTACGCGGCACAACCCTTAATCAATTTGCGCCGCTGTGTACCAAAGGTAAACATAGCAGAGTTAGAGTACAAGAAAACTTGTATCTTTTTGATTTTGTTGTGTAATATCTTGAAGCGCAGGCCCAAGGAGAAAATCATGGGCAAATCAACGACTGACCACCACAATACCGGACAGACCGATAAATCGAACGGCAACTACAATCCGCCGCACTCGGTTTCACAGGAGGGCGCTAGCTACGCACCGAAATAGCCATTTACTTTTAATATGTTAGTGTGAATCCGGTTAATAACGGAGGCGCAAATGCTATCTAAACTTTCTGGCTCACTTGAGCTTATGCGGTTTGGGCGTTCGATCATTGGTGCCCTCATCGTTTTTCCGCTTACCTGGCGAATCGATCACTATGTGGTTTTTTTGTTCTTCTTATTGTTCTCTTACGCTTGGAACGACTTTGTCGACCAAGACATGGACCAAGACGGACACCCGAATAGACCCATTCCTTCTGGCAGAATTTCTTCTACCGAAGCGCTACTTCTAAGTCTCGTACTACTAAGTGTAGGAGGGTTCTATTCCGCAGTCAAAATGCCAGACATGTTGCAGATATACGGCTTGTTTTGCTTTCTATCTGCAATCTATTCATGGCCACTGAAGAGGCACCTGCCGCTAATCGCGACGCCTGTCTGGACAATAAGTGTCGTGTCCATGGCACTCTGGCCTTCTGACATCACCGTAGTTGGATGGCTAATCTTCTTCGTCGCACTCTATACCCACGAATTTCTTTTGGACGTTCGCGACATGGAGTCTGACCGAACGCACTGCACAACTCCAAGTTTGGCAGTGATTCTTGGGGAAAGATCTTGGTACTTGGTTTTGGGTCTTTTTTTTCTGCTAGGCCTATGTTTCGAAGCTTATGTACCAATGATCACGGTCAACATCTTGACGGAAGGAGAACTATTTCCAAATGCTACCCCGTGGGGAGGCCGTTTTCTTATGTGGTCATATATGCTTTTAATCATCATCAGCATATATGTTACCTGCCAGAGAGACTACTGTAGACTGACCGCAACTGTTTGGTACTACAAGTCGCTTTTGCTACTCAGCTTCGTTCTAATCTAAGGTCGCTCACAAGATGAGAGAGTTCGCTCTACTCATCAGTGGGGCGGCTTTTTCTTTTACTCCGGTCACGACACCATACCACTTGCCCTACTGCTATACTAAAAACATGCTCTTCGAACCTTGGTTTATCCTGGCTATCATTTCTGCTATTGCGGCTGGGATTGGATCTTTCTTGTATAAAATCGCTGCCAAAGAAAAAATCGATATTGTTCTGTTGTCTTTCTATAGCGCGTTTTTTTCTTCGTTGTTTGTTTTCATTGCGGTACTCCTCTACTCCGATCTCAGTGGGTTTTGGCATCCGATGTTGCTATTTGCGGCAATCAACACGATATTTTTCTTGACCACAAACATCACCAAGGTGCGCAGTCTCGAAAATATAGACGCGGCCATCTTCTTTCCAATATATAAAGTTCTGGGACCAGGTTTGATTATTATTCTTAGTCTTACTCTGTTTGGTGAGAATTTCTCTTCTTACGAATGGGTCGGTCTAGTGCTCAGCTTATGTATTCCCTTTCTACTCATCAGTAAAGCTGAGGACGCGCGGCAAATCAATCTGCGGACTGGACTTTGGTGGCTAGTCTTAACTGTTCTCATAAGCGCTATCGGAGTCGCCGCCTGGAAACACGGCGCTGACATCGCCCCCAACACCTGGATGTACATTTTTGCGGTTGAAGTAACCATGATCCCAATTGCGTTTTCTGTTCTATTACAGAAACACAAAAACAACATCATGACCAAACTCGCTGAGGCCAAAGATTTTAAATTTATAAAAATACTCTTCGTCTCAACTGTGGTACAAGCGATAGGTGGAGCTGGTTTTGTTTTCGCTTTAACCTCCGGCGGCGCACTAGGAATCGTATACACCATCAATTCCCTCTACATCCTCATCCCTATCATCCTTTCCATCATGTTCTACAACGAGCACTGGAACGCCCGCAAGGTGAT
>CALDTK010000111.1 GCA_937924035.1 uncultured Saprospiraceae bacterium
TTTCACTTCAGCAATCATCCTAGGGAAAGATCCTGCTGAAGCACTATCATGGGGACCAATCAACTCTATGAGTGTTGTGCAGCACATCGGCGCCCAAGAAGGACTCCTACCAATGGACGCCCTCCAAAAATTCCTAGCCGATCGACCCGACGACTACGTACCGAGTAAGGTGTAGGAATTCTCTCACTAACAGAAAAACGCCCCACGTTTTCACGAAGGGCGTTTTTTTTATTTTTTAGAACGATCATAGGCGCGCTAGCCTGAACTGTTCGCGTGAACAAGGAGTTGCTCATTCGCAACCCTTCCCACAAGTTGCATATCCGTCGGATGTCCAGCAAACGCCGTCTCGATCGATCCGCCCAACTGCGCGCCAGCCGGTCTGAGGTATTCGATAGCACCAAGTAAATCCAGAGCGCGATGTAGCGCCAGTTCCTTCAGTACAGCTCGCAGCCCTTCTTCGGTTCGAGCACGACGTAGCCAGACATGCTGATCGACAACACCATGCCATCTTGCATATGGCCACAACCACAACCTACCCATAGAACGGGCCGTTGCAATTCGCCTCAGATCATCGTTGCTTTCTAAAGAAACGCGAACTGTAATGCGTTCAGTTTTTGGATATTGAACCGAAACTGAGATGTTCAGTGGCTCAGATCCCGGTGTCCAAGTCAGAGTTTTTCTGCCCTCCAAAAAAGAGACTTTTTCAGAGACGGTGTAAACAGGCATATCTCGATTCTGCTCCAAAACGCTCTCTAAAGAGTCCCAGTGCAGCACTCCACCGTTTTCATAGGGCAATCCGTTTTTGCCGACCTCGATTTCAACACCTGACGCTCGGAGCAAATGCAATACGCCAAAGAGATGTTCAGGAATCAGCACACGGCGATTGCGGTCTCTGACATAGAGAGATCGAAACAGAAGACTAAAACACCCCATCTTCAGCGTATCCAGACTCACACTGGCGTCACCACAACGCCACCAGACGCCGGGCGTTTCTACCCGACGTAAAGTAACTTTTGCTTGCATCCCCCAGTGGTTTCTACCAACAATTTCAGCAATTAACGTCATATGACGATCTCCCTCTTCCAGATTTTACGCTCTAAAGGAAACACTAACAACTTAATTTAAAATTGCAACAGAAACGCCTAGCTTCTTTATATATTAAAAAAATAAAGATAAAAGAAAAACCCCCGCACGTATGCACGGGAGCTTTTTGAAGCAGATACTTTACTCCGTTATTTGGCGAAAAACGCTTGTACTTGTCGCTTTTCACCTTGAGGGCAGTAGTACAAAGCCGAATTGCGATCGTAGATCATGTGAGTGACCGCTTCCGTTGGCGTGAGCAACGGGAAACCCAGACTTGGATTTATGTCCGCCGGCGAGGGATCGGATCTGTACGAAACCCGCAATGTACCTGATGGTGTTGTTGCGAGATTGACATTGTGCCCGTTGCACGGAACAGTCACTGAAGGATAGGCCACAGTTCGTGCAGCCTGACCGTAGGTTGCCGCTGGCGCCGGTGTGTAAACCGAAGCTTGGGCAGATGGTCGGACTCCCCAGACGGCTGCCTGCTGCTGGGCACCCTGCCAACTTGCAGTCGGCTGAGCGGGAGCATGAGCCGCCGCGGACGTGCCATAGTCGTACGTCGTTCCAAATCCTGCAGATGATACTGTCGGGATTGCAGCGGCGTAAGAGTTGGTAGCAGCGTAAGTCGGCGACGCCGACTGGTAGGTTGGCGTTGCGTAGGTGTAAGTCTGACTCGCCGGAGGCTTGCTGACATAAGAAACGGCTTGCCCAGCGCTGTAAGCCGAAGCTGACGTTCCGGAAGTCACCGAGTACGTAGGCTGAGCATACGCGATACGGGCTGGTGGTGGCGCGGGCACGTACGCTGACTGCGACGGTGCCGAGGTCCACACTGGCGCTGCCGCGACGGTGTTACTGCGTTGAACAACCTGCGCGTTACTGGACCGCGTCAGGTGACCAGTCTCAACAACTCCGTTTACTCGTGTTACGCGTACTGGGTACGCATAATCTGCAGTCCCGACGTAAACCGGAACGATGGAGTATCCCCAGTAAGAATCGACTCGGTGTGAATCCCAGACGCCATTGGCGCGTTGGGTTTCAAGCGAATTAACACGCGCGCCGCCGGAAATCGATACGTTGACAATTTGCGTAGACTGCTCGACGAGCCTTGAACCGTTACCAGACCAGCTGGCCGTCGGTGCAGCACGCTCTGCTTTTTCGCAGGCTTGCCAATCAGAATCGCTTGCAGAAGCCAAGCCCGAAAACCCGACAGCCGAAAATAATCCGATTGCGATAGAAAGAACTCCCGAACGAATCCGGGTAAGAACATAATTCATGGTAGTCACTCCTTCAAATTTTGGCGAAACGCCGTGACCCTACTATTAAAGACCGTGAACTGTAATAAGTCAACCTGTTTTGGTTCTATTTGTAGACACAGACTTCCCCTGTTCCATTCAATCTCACAACATCCTTCGCGGCCTCGTGGGCGGAATTTCCTTCACCGAAATAAATGTCGATCAATAGTGACTCGTCGTGGCCGTTGGTAACGCCAATTGTGTCGGTGATTTTATATAAATTGCCAGTTGGGCCGCCGACCCGCAGCAGCGTACCTGGCGCTAGTGTATTGGAAGCGGCGGTGCCGGGTCGATCTGGAAAGTTGGGGTCGTACGCAACCAGACATTCGCCATGCGCGTCTAGTGGGCATGGCAGGTTGATGTGTACGTTTACCTTCCCGTCGCCATCGCTATCCCACAAACCGATAACGCCAAAGCGCTCGGTGATACCCATCCATTGCACTACAAACAACCGCAGGAAGTCGAAAGGCAAAATATCCCCCGCTGCTTTTACATAGTCTGTGTCGATCGGTGTGAAGTAGCCGGTCAAAGTCGCTGGCCTGATCTCGCAGCTGTTGGCCTGTACACTTGTAGTTGTGACATACACAGCTACCGCGACTGAAAAAGCCACGCCCACGTATAACATCCATCGTGTTTGTATCTGCTGCATAAAGTTAGAGTGCGTCAGTCGAGGTCGCCAGCGTTAGTTCGGGTTCAACTGCTTCTTCTGTCGCAGGCACCTCTATCGGGTCTAGTTCTATTAAAACTTCATCATTAACTTTTTCCTCCAACTCTCGCTCCTCAATAGCCTCACCCAAGCTGGTCGTTTGGTCGACACCCATAAGTTCAATCATCTCTAGAGAGAAGCGTGGCTGCGGCTGGCTAGCCACAACCGTTTGAGATGTAGTAGTTGCAACGGGCTCTGAAGTACTGGCGAGCGATTGTGTGTCGACAGGCAGAGTCGTTAAAGCTGTGGTGGTTGCAAACATAGCTTCGACCAGCGTCGTGGTTGCCACTACAAATGCATCTATGGGCGAAGTAGTCGTACCGTTGGCAGCATCAACCGATTTAACTTCTTCTGTTGTGGAAGCGGTCGTGGTGACGATCTCTTGTGATGTTGTGCTGACGAACGCCAAAACTCGCTCGTCGGGATTTTCAATAAAATTGATCAGCCCAGCATCAAGCTCCGGTCTTTCTCCGATGGTGTAAATAGAGGTTCCAAGTATTCCTGCAGCTTCCGCGTAGTTTCGAGATCGCTCAAATGATTCTGGGTAGTGACCCCAATCGTCCACCTCGCGTTCGCTGTCGAGCCAACCAATTCCTACCATGACGCGATCGGCAATGTCTGGCGCCATCTGCTGCCAAGCATCGACTTCCCGTTCCCAAATACCTTGGGTCGAGCTGTATTGCATGACGTGAATAACGTCGAGCAAATCACGTCTCAGCCAGGTCGTTGGATCTTGCTGGTAATGAAACGAGGTAGCGTCGAAAACTAGACGAGGACTGTATGTTGCCTGGGTTCGCATTTCGTATATTTCAGTTTTACTATCCTCAATCGGAGTTGTAATGAACGGGTTGTCGGGAGTCGCCTCGTACCACTCACGGAACCACTGTGGCGTCTCACCTTCCCAAGTTACCTCTGTTGTAGTGGCATTCAGATCACCCCAGCGCCCGCCAGCATAGCTGTACAGCAATGGAAAGACGGCCGCTGACAATTGATAGTCTTTGCTGGTAGACGCACTGACAGAATCAATCGCTGTCGAGATAATCTCAACTGTATCTGTGATGCAGGCGGTCTTTTCTTCATCTGCCATTTCCCAACCAGGGAAACGAATATAGTCGAGTTCGATCCCAGCAAGCTG
>CALDTK010000112.1 GCA_937924035.1 uncultured Saprospiraceae bacterium
CATGGCGAGCTTGTTGTACCACTTACATCCGCCTACTGCCGTTAAACACGTCGGAGAAAGCATCGATGTAGCACCCAAGGTAGCAGTGAGCAAAAATATGAAAGCGCTCAAGTTGAAAGGCTTCGAGGTTCCTCCAATGGATGATTATCTGGAGTCAAGGGTTCCGGTTTTGGTAAATTCAGATTGTCACATTAGCCTAGCATCACCAAAGAAAAGTCTACGGGACTATTTCTACAAGAATGCAGATGCTGATGAGCTTCTTTTCATCCATAAGGGAACTGGAACGCTTCGGACTTTAGTTGGCAATATCCCTTTCGGGTATGGTGACTACTTGGTAATTCCGCGTGGTATGATTTACCAAATCGACTTTGATACAGAAGATAATCGACTCTTAATAACCGAGAGCTTTCATCCCTTGTATACCCCGAAACGATACCGCAATCATTTTGGACAACTCTTAGAACACAGCCCGTACTGTGAGCGTGATTATAAGCTTCCGCAACACTTAGAGACGCATGACGAGCACGGAAATTTCATCATCAAAGTAAAGAAGCAAGGCACGTTAACGCCTTACACTTACGCTTCGCATCCATTTGATGTGGTAGGATGGGACGGCTATAATTTTCCATACGGACTATCGATTCACGACTTTGAACCGATTACTGGCCGAGTTCATCAACCGCCGCCAGTGCATCAAACTTTTGAAACCAAAGCATTCGTTGTATGTAGTTTCGTACCACGCAAGTACGACTATCACCCGCTCGCTATTCCTGCACCGTACAACCACTCCAACATTGATAGTGATGAAGTACTGTACTATGTAGATGGAGACTTCATGAGTCGCAATGATATCGGCCCTGGGGTTATCACTCTTCACCCTGGAGGCATCCCGCATGGTCCACATCCAGGTGCGTACGAACGCTCGATCGGGAAAGAGCAAACCGATGAACTGGCAGTAATGATTGACACGTTCAAACCGCTTCAAGTAACTGAACAGGCACTTGCGCTAGATGACGGGAAGTATTGGAATAGCTGGATTCATTAAGAAAAATAAAAATTTCAAACCTTATTACGAGAAAACTCGTACTTTAGCGAAAGAAAAAGCTAAAGTCTATGTTTCTATATGCCTTCTTCTTAAGTATGCTTAGTTGGGTTGATACACCTGAAGTTGTGATCACACCAGAACCTGCCAGCGTCTATTTGAGTACCGACAATGGTAAAAGCTGGGAAAGCTTTGCCGAGGGCTTACCTAAAGAGTTGAATGCGCGCAAAGCTTTCGAGCATAATGGCACTATATACCTTACTGTAATGAACGGTGGGGTGTATGTGTTGGAAAAGGGTAGTGATACTTGGCTAAAGCGAAATTCTGGTCTACCAATAAAAGGACAAGCTGCACCAACTATTGATGATAGAGGTTACGACTTTTTCCCTACGTCAATCGCAGCAAACGGAAATCAATTAATTCTTGGCACCTTTAATCACGGAGCATTTTACTCTGACGATGAAGGTAAATCATGGAAGCAAGCCACAATCAACATCGATGATGTAGTAGGATCACTTCTATTTACAGATAAAAAGCTCATTGCGGGGACTCACAAAGGCATTTGGCAATCAAAAGATCGAGGCATTACCTGGGAATTGCAATGTGAGACAGGCTTTCGGATCAATGCACTAGCGATGCACAATGGAGAGCTTCACGTTGCTCGCCAAAACGGGATGGGCATTCTCAGCAACAATAATATCGAGTGGTCTGACATGAAAACTGGATGGGCCATCATTGAACTTCAAGCGCAAGATGATGAGCTCTATGCCATCACAGCGAAACAGGAAGTTTACAAAAGTAAAAAAGGCAAATTGTGGGAGAGCAACAAGTTTGCGATAAAGGGACTTCCTGCAAACAGCCTAATGGAGGCTTTGTGGGGAGGTTTTTCACCTCAACTTCCTGGAGAAATGCCCGCTGGATTAATCACAAAAACCTCCCGAGGCTGGATAGTTGGAACAGGAGGGGGTTGCTAAGCAGTTCAGATTTGCCATCTTTGCTTAGCCCATGTTAGAGACTTTTTTTAAGCTTGGATTCCATCACCTTACTGAAGCAGGTGCTTGGGACCATCAACTTTTCTTAGCTACCATTGCACTTGCATATGCCCCTGTACAGTGGCGTAAATGGATTGCACTTGCATCAGCTTTTGCTCTTGGGCATACTGCTGCCATCGCCGCGGCAACCTTAGACTGGGTACCTCAAGGCATGAGCTGGGTTGAACCAGCCATTGCAGGGAGTATCGTTGTCCTTGCGCTTCTAGATCTATACCTCCTATTCCTTGACCCGCTTCGGAGAGGCAAGAGCAGCTTCTTCCTACTACTAGGGCTAATTCTAGCCTTTGGATTTGTGCATGGGCTGGGATTTGGATCAGCCTTCGTTCCGCTCATTGCAACGGAAGAAGGCACCCTTAGAATTCTGACCATGTTCGCCTCTTTTACGCTCGGAGTTGAGGTTGCTCAATTACTCATCTTAGGTGTTTTCTGGATAGTAGCATTCCTCCTATTTGACCTTTTGCAGATTTACCCTTTGCTCATTCGCAAAGTTTTATTGGTCTGTATCGCATTGACCGGGGCGTGGATTTGCTTTGGAGCGCTGGGTTAAACATCTCGTTCACATCTCAACTGGGTTTGCCATCGTTACTTTGCGAGAATGTGGAGTTTGTTCATCAGTCTATTAATTAGCACGGGGGCCTTTGGTCCTCCAGCAGAAGGTGTGCATGACTTTCATGTCTCTCGTCTTACTGCCAATTACAAGCCAGATGAACAGCGAATAGAGTGCACACTCATGACCTTCATCGACGATTTAGAGAGTGTGCTCGCTGTGCATCATAAGCTGCCGAAAATGGGTGATTCTGCAATGAACCTGTCACATGAAAGCCTCAACCTGACCGAGCCAGGAGAACATCCTTTGGTTGATAGTCTCATACATGAGTACTTAATCGAGACGCTTCAATTGAAGTCAGCTACCAGCCAAACGCCGTTTAAAATATCTTACCTTGGGAAGGAACGAGACAACGATCCGTATGGGATGTTCATCTACTTTTTTATAGAATCCCTTAGTGTCAGTGAAAACGCTTCAATGCGTTTAGAGCTAAGTTCCGACTACATGCTTGATTTGTATGAGGATCAGCAGAATGTAGTTGTGTGGGAGTTGAATGGAGAGTCTTCAGATTACGACCTGCTTACTTATTCTACGCGTACCTGTGACTTCGAACCATGAAATATTTAGGCTACCCCATCATCTTATTGGTAAAGACTTATCAGGTTGTTCTGAGCCCTTTACTCGGTAGCAATTGTAGGTATCAGCCCACTTGTTCTAGTTATATGATTGGAGCCGTTCAAGAATGGGGGCCGTTCAAAGGAACATGGTTGGGTCTTAAACGAATCGGTCGCTGTCACCCTTGGGGAGATCACGGACCCGACCCCGTTCCTACAAAAAAGGACAAAGGGAAGACAAAACCCACTCCTTGAAGAAAATACGGTGTTGGGTAACAAATTCGGGCTGAGTGGTTAAAAGGTTTCTGGTTTTGGCGAAAGCTGGCGCTAATTGGGTTGTAGCAAACCCCTCTCCTACCCTGTTTAGGTGATGTATGGCACCTTACTTGAAATAGGGTACTTAGTGCATGCTTCGGTATGCTTACTACCAGAATTGAAAAACTATGAAATCCAAATTTACAGGGTCCCATCTAGGGGTCACATTGGCAATTATTGCCATCGTTGTAGCAGTCAAAGGTCTAAGTTTATTAAAGGTTGCAAACCAACCATCTCAGGCGCTTGAGAAGGTCGAAGCTTACATTCAAGTTGACGAAAGCTGCCAGTACGGCTGTTGTGTAAGTAAGGGCCAACTTCCTCCTCTCAATTATATATGCCCAAATCAACGATAATAGAACACAGATCTAAAGGCGCGTGAAAAACGTGGTCAGAAATCATCTTCATTCTATGCTAGTCAAAAGGGTGTTTTGCCCCAACTTGGCGCAATGCTCAAGTCAAGTGCACTATCAAAGACGAAAGAGGTTTTAGCGAAAGCCGAAGGCCCACGTGGTAACGGGGCTGGGACACCACCCTCAACCGATGAATACGAGGATCTGATAGCCATCCTCAAATTTCATGAGCACCAATATTATGTGCTTGATGATCCGCAAATATCTGATCGAGAGTACGATGTAATTTATAAACGACTCGAAGCACTTGAAGCCACCAACCCGCTGCTGGTACGCTCCGATTCTCCGACACAACGGGTCGGTTCGGACCTCACGACCAACTTAGAAGCCGTCGAGCATTTAGTACCAATGCTCTCCCTTGCAAATTCGTACAACCTCGAAGACCTTCAAGATTGGGAAGGGACCGTGCGCCGCTACCTCAACATGGAAGCTGACGAACCGCTGGCCTTCGCAGTAGAACCGAAATACGATGGAGGATCAGTGGCGCTGGTGTACGAGAACGATTACCTCATGCGTGGAGCTACGCGTGGAAATGGAGCCGAAGGAGAAGAAATCACGAATAACATGCGCGCCTTGCCTACAATTCCTCTTAAGACAGCTTTTTCAAGCTTAGGGATGGATAGGGTTGAATTGCGGGGAGAGGCGCTTATTCGCAAGGATCGTTTTGCAAAAATCAATGAACAGCGCGAAGCTGATGGGCAGCAAGTTTTTGCCAATCCACGCAATGCAGCTACAGGTGCGCTGCGTATGAAAAATCCGAAAGAGACCAGCGATCGAAAGCTCGATGCGTTCATCTATTCACTAGGATTCGGAGTCGACAAAGATGGTAATGACCAAGTCCAGAAACTAGGAAGTCACTTCGCAGCGGTTGAGAAACTCGGCGAACTTGGTTTTTTGATTCCTGGGCAATACATGAAACGTTGCGATTCGATCGAAGAAGTAGCTAAGTTTTGTGCTGAAATGGAGGAGCAGCGCCCTACCCTAGCCTACGAACTTGACGGCATGGTGGTTAAAGTCGACGACCTTGCATTACAAGCGCGCTTGGGTTCGACGGCGCATCATCCACGATGGGCGATAGCCTACAAGTTTGCTGCGCAGCAAGCGACGAGCACTCTCCTAAACGTGGATTATCAAGTAGGTAAGATTGGTTCTGTTACGCCTGTTGCACGTATCGAACCTGTGGCACTTGCGGGCGTGACGGTGAGCAATGTGAGTCTCCACAATGAGGACTTTATCCGTGACAAAGACATCCGCATTGGTGATCGGGTACTCGTGGAGCGTGCAGGAGATGTCATTCCTTATATCGTAAAATCCCTCCCCGATTATCGAGATGGGTCGCAGCAGCCAGTTGAATGGCCAAGTCACTGTCCAGAGTGTAGCGAGCCGATCGTCCGCCCCGAAGGAGAGGCGCGTTGGTTGTGCGTCAACAATGATTGTCCTGCCCAAGTAATGGCGCGTCTCATTCAGCACGTGAGTAAGGATGCAATGGACATTGATGGCTTGGGTGAAAAGCAATTAGCCCGCTTTCGCGAAAACGGGTGGATTCAGACCATTCCAGACATTTATCGCTTGCCGTATGATGAGATTTTGGCCTTGGAAGGATTCAAGGAAAAGTCGATTGAAAACTTACGTTTAGCGATTGATCAAGCGAAGGAAAAATCACTTCAGCGCTTGTTGGTTAGTTTAAGTATTCACCACATCGGTAAGAAGGCATCCAAGATGTTGGCTGAGCAAGTGGAGGACATTCGCGATTTGGCTGATTGGCCAGAGGAGCGCTTTCTATCCATCCACGGCATGGGCAAAACGGTGGCCGATAATGTGAGTGCTTGGTTTGCGAACAGTCACAACCACAACATGATCGAGCAGCTTGCGCAGCTGGGCGTCAATACCAAACAAACCGAAGAAGACAAGCCACTCGCGGTTGATGAATCAGCACCATTCTTCGGCAAGACGATCCTCTTCACAGGTACGCTTTCAGAGATTGGAAGAAAGGAAGCTCAAGGTCTAGCAGAAGCTGCTGGCGCGCGCAACGTGAGTGGTGTGAGCAGCAAACTCGACATTCTGGTTGCTGGTGAAAAAGCGGGCAGCAAGTTGAAAAAGGCTGAGGCGTTGGGGACGGTTAAGGTGATGAGTGAGGGGGAATTTTTGGCGTTGGTGCGGTAGGGCTTTTTATTGCGAACCGGTAGTTCGCAGTACATATTACTAGGTCTTCGGCCTTGTGAGCACCGCCACCGACTCACAATGAGGCGTCTGCGGGAACATGTCTACTGGGCGAGCGCGATCAACTTGGTAGCCACCTTCTACGAGGAGTTTGAGGTCACGTGCTTGGGTAGCTGGATTACAACTCACGTAGACGATTTTTGGAGCAGCTAACTCAATAAGCATCGCGACTACATCAGCATGCATTCCTGCACGAGGCGGGTCGGTGATGACGACATCTGGTGCACCGTGGGTTTTGGCGAAAGCTGGAGTTAGAATCGCTCCAACATCCCCTGCATAACCAACGAAGTTATCAATTGAATTTAGTTCAGCATTGACCTTTGCATCTTCAATCGCCGAAGCGATTTCTTCGATCGCGACGATCTGCATGGCACCACGAGCAAGGTAAAGTCCGATGCTGCCGACACCTGCATAGAGGTCGTAGACATTCTGCTCGCCAGTCAGTCCGGCATATTCCGCTACGACGTCATAGAGACGAATGGCCTGCGCAGTGTTGGTCTGAAAAAAGCTGAGTGGACCGAGGTTGAATTGTACGTGACCAAACTGCTCGGTAGCAAGCGGTTTGCCATAAGCAAGTTCAGGTTCAAGGCCGTACATGGAGTCGTTGAGCTTCAAATTGACGACGGTGTATATCGTGGTCAAGTACTCGCAACGCTTCTGTACTTCTTCGAGGTACTGCTTTGCGAGCTTGGGGTTGTTTTCACCAAACATGAGGACCAACATCACCTCGCCTGAATTCAGAACCCGTTGCATTGCTTTGCGCAGGAATCCTTTGTTCGCGCCTTCGTTGTAGAAGGTAAGCTCCTGTTCTACGGCGATATCTCTTAGTGTATTTCGAAGGTGATTGCCAGGTTCATTTTCAAGGTGGCAATGATCGACGTTGAGGACTTTGTTCCAAGCACCTCGTCGGTGAAAGCCTAAGGCTGGTTTTTCCATTTCATGTCCGAGCGCCATCTCTTCTTCGGTTAGCCAGCGGCGATCAGAGAACGCGTATTCCATTTTATTGCGGTAAGCACGATCATTTGGAGCACCTAGAATTGGTTCAAGGACCGTATCAAGTTTCCCTATTCGCTCGAAAGCATCTTGCACCAACCTAGCCTTCGAGTCTAGCTGAAGACTGTATTGCATGTTCTGAAAGCTACAGCCTCCACAAGCACCGAAGTGCTTACAAAAAGGTACTTGTCGCCTTTCGGCAAAACTGGAAAAACCTGTCGGTCGTCCGTCTTGGAAGACACCTTTTTTCTTCTTTGCGACGAGGTCGACGACATCTCCAGGTACCGGTCCGCGAGCGAAGACTACGGTTCCTTCAGGGTCACGCCCTACAACACTTCCTCGATCAGCGATGCCATGAATGGCTACATCAGAAAAGGCTTTGGGTTGCTTGCGATGGCGTCTTGACATGCTGCAAAGATCGCACCTCTACTTGACAATATGGGAGGTAGAAATGGAGCGCTAAAAGTGGATTGTACCGAAGGCAAAATATGGGAGTGTGATTTTGAAAATGAGGGATTCTGAGGAGGTGGATTTTGAAACCTGTTCCAAACAAGCGACAAATAAAGTTTTATGAAATGTATAGCTAATTGCAAAGTATCTGTAATCTGTTCCAAACAGGCGACAAGTCCACAACTGACGGATTTGAAAATAGAGGTCTCGTCAACCTTTAACCTGTTCCAAACAGGCGACAAATAAGATTTTATAAAATATGTAGAGTAATGTAAAGTACCAGATACCTGTTCCAAACAGGCGACAACTCCTACTACCCCACGATTCCAAAATTCAAACTCATCAAAACACCTTCTACTATTCATAAAATTACGCTCCCACGAAAAAACCCCAACACCTAATGGCATTGGGGTTTTAGCGAAAGCGAACTAAGACAAACTCTACTGCCTAACCAGTCTTATATGTGCACGACCTTCAGGTGATTCAACCAAGAGCGTGTAGAACCCAGCTGCGAGGTGGCTCACATCTAAACGCAGATCACGAGGTCTTGCTTCTTCAAGCACTACCCTTCCCGTGGCATCAACAATAGAAAGTCCATCCACAGTTACATCTGCGTTTACACTTACCTGCAACCAATCATGCATTGGGTTTGGAAAGACTTGAAGACCGAACTGTTCCGCCAAATCTCCAGTTGAAGAAATCATGAAGACTTGATCTACAGAACAGCCGAATGCATCAGTAACAGTAACTGTATAGTCCGTTCCATCAAGGCCAGTGAATACAGGATCGTTTTGCGTTGTCACTCCACCATCAATACTATAACTAAAAGGAGCTGTTCCGCCACTGATCGTTACGGTAAGCGTCCCATCAAGGAGTGTGCCTCCAACAGTAAACAAAGGAGCTGGAACCACCTGAACAGTAATGGCAACCGTTGCACCAACAGCATCTGTAGCAAAGACCGTAATGTCTGATGTACCTGTTGGAGCGAAAGCGATGAACCCACCTGAACATGTGCTAATAGCTTGTGGCATTATGGTACCTGTTGATGTTGTAACATCGTAGCCCAAAACGCCGCCACTCACACAAATTTCACTTGGATTGTTGGTTCCATCAGCACAGGTAACAGCATCAGAGCCGACAAGCGTGAGAGGATCTGTAATGTTGACGGTTTTAGTAAACTGACACGCACCGTAACGGATTATGATGTTCTGGTTGCCAACGTTGTAGAAATAACCTTCCGGAGAAGAAGAAAAGGTAACCCCTCCATCGAAACTATACTCCACTCCGCTGGTAGCAGGCTGGAAGTTGCTGAAGGTTACTCTACTACCTTCAACGAGAGCGTCTACCGTTGCAATTTGTCGAGCTAGGATATCAAATGTCGCAGTTGCAGTTGCGCCTGTTGCATCTCTAACAGTAGCAGTATAGTTGCCTGCTGCAAGGTCATCAAAGAAACTTCCAGTTTGGAAATTTACCCCATCGAGTGAATACTCATAAGGTGCAGTACCATTTGCACCAGCTAGTGTCACCGCACCATCTCCAGAACCAGGACATGATTCTTGCCCTAGGTTAAAGGTTACACCCACAGCTAGCGAACTGTTGCTAGCAACTGTAGCCGAAGTTGTAGTTTGACAATCGTTGCCATCAACTATTGTAATGGTATATGTACCAGAACTCACACCAGAAAAGATTTCACTAGACTGGAATGATCCACTCGCCAAACGATACAAATAAGGAGTGGTTCCTCCCGATGCCAAGACTGTGATGGTAGAGCCAGAAACTGAAGCTGTAGCGTTCAGTGCGGAAGGCTCTATCAAAACAAATTGATTAGAGGTTGCCATGTTTCCATTAGCGTCAGTTACAACGACAGTATATGACCCTGCTCCAACTGTAAAGTTTGGACTCGATTGATTTGGGCTTCCATTGATACTGTAATTGTAAGGCGATGTGCCGCCACTAGCAGTCGCTACAAGTACACCGTCTTCACCAGCACAAGAGACTGGCTGAGTGACGTCTAGATCTACAAGTAAATTGATGACATTAATCGTGGCTGATGTCAGCGATGTACAACCATTCGCATCTTGGATCGTAACCGTATACATTCCATTTGCAAGACCGTTGAAGACATTGCTTGACTGGAAAGTGCTACCATCTATGCTATACATGTATGGTGAAATTCCTCCTCCAGGAGTAGCGGTGATTGAGCTTCCACTAACCGAGGCAACTACGACAAGTGGTGCAGGTTCGTCAATAACAAAAGCAGCCGATGTTGCCATATTCCCGTCAGCATCTGTCACAACTACTGTATATGAACCTCCAAATAGATTATCAAAGTCTGGACTTGATTGCGTTGGCCCATTATTAAGACTAAAACTGTAAGGCGTTGGACCGCCTGAAGCATTTGCTCGTAAAATAGCTGGCTCTCCATTACAGAAGATCGGCTGAGTCAATTGAAGTGCCACACTTAGCATATTGACGTTAACGGATGCTTGCGCCGTAGTAGAACATCCATTAGCATCTTCTATGGTGATGGTGTAGGTGCCGTTTGCCAAACCTGTAAAGACATTGCTTGTTTGTGATGCTCCACCTGGAAGACTATACGTATACCCAGGCGTGCCCCCCATAACATCTACAGTAATCGTATTACTTGCTGCGGTAGCAGAAGCGGTTAATGCTTCTGGTTCAACGAGAACAACGGCTTGTGAATTCGCAGTATTTCCAAGAGCGTCTGTAACGATTACGATGTAACTAGCTTCAGTAAGGCCCGGAAACAACATATCTGATTGAGACGGTCCATTATTTAGACTGTAACTATACGGTGGCACTCCGTCTGTCGCAGTCGCTAAGAGCATCCCAAGATCACCGTTACAGAATATCGGAACTTCGATAAAGAGTGTAACAGATAGGTTCGAATCATCTACTGTGACCGTTTGCGACGTCTCGCATCCATTCGCATCTCTAACAGTCACCACATAGCTGGCATCTGCAAGGTTTGGAAAAACACCACTGCTCTGGAAAGGTGAGTTGTCGAGGCTATACATGTATGGAGTCATACCACCTCCACCTATCGCGTCAATAGTAGATCCTGCTGCGGTAGCAAATAATGTTAACACGTCCGGTTCGTCAACAACGAGTTGAGAAAGGGTAAACTCTAGCTGGTTTACATCTCTTACAGTCACGCTGTATATCCCTGCTCCAAGCCCAGAAAAGTTTGGACTTGACTGGAAAGCTCCATTGTTCAATCGATACTGATATGGCTGAGTTCCACCACTTGCATTAACAGAAATACTAGCAGTTGATTCACCTGCACACAAGATCTCTCCTGTCACTGAACCGGTTAGCATTAAATTATTCATACTGACACGAACAGGAACAATTAGGTTAGGGATATAACCAGTTGTTGGAAGGATCGCGTCTACTCTAAAAGCATCCAAGCCTGAAGTTGATGTGGTACTGTGCACATACTCAACATCATTATTATCAATATCAGCTTGTGAGAAAAACTCTCCCAACCCAAGTGAACTCCCGTTGAGCTCAAGACTACCTTCAAGAGGTAATTGCTTAAGTATGAAAAGTGTTTGAGAAGCGGCCAAGTTTGCTGCTGTGATCGAAAGATTAGTATTGCGTACTAAGCTACTACCATTCACAGCGACACGAACGGTATCTATGGTCTGAGACTCATTAAATTCTGGGATATCTGAGTACCATAACGTGACGTCCCACTCAGTAATGGCACCTCCGTCGGCTTGAGCATTGTCAGTGACATTAATGGTGTAATCGCCGCTGCCTTCACGAGGCAAATTTTGGTAGACGAGTTCTACGGGCTGAAATATACCAGAGATACTTGGAACATTGGCCGTACATGTACTCACGAAGTCAGCAGCGGTAAGCGCAGCATCATCCCCAAAAATTGCAGAAATATTTCTACCTGTACAAGAACCACCAGTAGGAGTCCCGAACAACTCAATATCGAAATTTGATGGGAGTTCGACATCTGCATCTAAATCACCTATATAGCTGTGAGCGATTCGAGTACCAAATTCAACTTGGTAAACATCACCCTGCCGAGGAACATTGATTGTTGAAGAATATGTTCCTGGATTGCCAGAACCAATTGTTACTGCAGATGTCGAAACAAACGTTTCCTCATCTAAAGGAATTTTTCGAAAAGATCTAAGTTCACTCCAAGGTCCACGTCCACATTCGTTTTCATAAGCAACACGCCAATAGTAAACTCCTGCAGCAATGCCACTCGCGTTAATACTGGATTGATCGAAGAGCTGAGAAAAAGAACCAGCGGGAAAAGTTGGGTTCCCTGAAAGTTCAAAACGAACTGAACCGATTGAAGCATCATAGTTCCAAGTAAATTCCGTGAAGACTAGTCCCTCATCACCACCATCAAGCGGCGTCAAAGCCACCCCCGGCCCTGAAGGAGTTTGTTTTACCTCGAGTGCAAAAGCAAGCGTCCTAGTCTGGCCACTTGCATTTCCAATTACGTCAAACGTATATGTCCCGTTTGGCAGAGCACTTAGTCCACTCACAGTCATCACACTAGAAAACATTCCTGACTGGCCATTATTCGAAAAGTTTGCTGTTGCTCCTGAAGGAAGATTAGCTGCATTAAGAGTTACGCTTTCGCTAAAACCTAAGATGCTCCCAACATCGATCGTATAAATTGCATCAGCACCACTACATGAGAAGAAGGTTGTCTGCGAAGACGATAAACTAAACGTTGGTACAACCGGCTCTTGAATCGTAAGATTCACATCATTGACATCTAAAAACACATTGTCGTGGCCTTTCACGACAAAGCGCGCCGTAGTAGAATTAATATTTGGAAGCGTCACGTCAGCAGATCCATCATTTGGAACCATTGCTGCCAAATTGTAATCATACGTGTAGCCGCCATCTAAAGAGAGGTAAATATCTACAAGTGGAGCATTGAAAGGGGCTGCGTTGGTACCTGCAACATTCCACTCTACAGTATATGTTGAAAGCCCTTCAAGAGTAGCCGTCGAAGTGTAATTCGTAATTTCAAAAGGAGTCGAACCAGCCGTAGTCACACGTACATCCGCTTCTGAGGTGCAACCATAACGACTGTCATTATCACGAACCGTAACACGGAAGTCCATATCTCTTGCAACCGAAGGAAGAACCTCGTAGGTTGAATTTACGCCCGTTGGAAAACGTCGCCTTGGATCAGGCCTCACATTCAAAGCGAGGAACATTGGGCCTACAGTATTTGTAGCCTCTGGTGGCATTGCACCACCTAATTCGTTGTCAATCTGCTCCCATGTGTAGGTTAAAGAAGTGCCATCCGGATCGTTTGCATCAGCGATCAACTCAAACATTGTTGAAACCGGAATAGTGTACGCGCTCTCTGGAAGAGAAACCGTTGGGGCTGAGTTACTAGAATTTGTAATTGCAGGACAAGTGTGGCCAGAACCCGTAATGAACGTGCTCATCTGAGCAAGACTCACAGAATGGAACAAATCATCAGATCGACTTTGCACATTTGGAGAACAAATCCCTGCGTATGCCATAATCGTTCCTCCAGATCCTGGTTCCACGGCCGTAGCGCTTGTTCGGTTACCACTGCATGAATTGTAAAAAGTATGTGTAGCACCAAACTGGTGTCCGATCTCATGGGCAACGTAATCGATATAAAAGAAATCTCCAGTTGGGTTACCAATTCCTGTAATTCCACTTGCCTTACGGCCTGTGCGACAGACTGATTGTAGGGACGCCAATCCAGCTCCTCCAGTTCCGAAAAGGTGACCGAGGTCGTAATTCCCATTACCAATCACTGCATCGATAGTTGCTTGAGACTCATCGATCATGGCCCCGGCGTTACCATTCGTAAATGGATCTGTTGAACTATCGAAATAAATGATGTCGTCATTATCAGCAATAAGCTGAAACGTTATTCCCATGTCACGCTCGTAAACTTCATTCAAACGATTTATAGCAGTATTCATCGCCGCCAGGACGCTAGCTGTAGTTGGAGTTGGACCGCCAACAGCTTGAGCATATTCACCTGTGCAGGCAATCGCTGTGCGGTATTGACGCAACTGGCAATCGCCGGCACGCATAGCGAAGTAATCTGGATTCGAAACGTGCTCGTCATCCAATTCTACCCCATCATCTTCATTATGGCAAGAGAAGCTTTGCGTAGAAACATCAGAGAATTTGACGCGCTCGTAACTACGTCCGCTCAACGTTTGCTTTGGACGAATGGCAACACGTTCGGCATGTTGCGGGCGATACGAAATAGTCCAGCCTTGTTCTGGAGAATACTCTGCCCGAACGTGTGTCGTTGGATCGTCAGACTTCCATCCAGCAAATGACATGATTTCTGGATACTTCGCTTGCAGATCTGGATGCATTGTCTGCACTCGCTCCAATTGGAAGGCAGCAGTTCCTCCATCAAGTCCTGGAAGTTGGACTTCTTGAGGTGCTTTTCCTTCACGAGCAAATCGCTGAGGGGCAGCTTTGATTTCCCGTAAAATATCGAGCTCATCGAGTAATATTTCTACAGGACCACTTGACGGGGTTGCTGTTGAAATTTGAAGAGAAGAAAGATCTGATGAGAGGTCTTGGCCAAACAGCATAGAAGCTGATGAAAAGGAAACAACTAGACAGACCAGGAATAACTGGCGAAAACAAGTAGAAATGCTCATGTAATGTGAGGTGTCAAATGTGTCAACATTCTTAGGAGAACCCTAAAGATAGCTAGCCTAAGCAACTGATAGGCAATCTTAACGACACTATCGTACCAATATC
>CALDTK010000113.1 GCA_937924035.1 uncultured Saprospiraceae bacterium
TTAGGCTATTTCACTGCGTTTGTTTTTTGCTCAGTCTTAGCATGCTAAGCTGTGCGCCAGTTGTGGTCATGCAAACCTCCACCTCTGATCTAGAACTGGAAGTAGATGCTTATGTCAAGCAGTATCCAAACCTTGAAATAGCTTATGATTTTTGGTCTCCCGATGGAGTTCCCTTTATCTCATTTTTCAATTCGACCGATGACACCATCCTCGTTGATCTCACTAAGTCACGTGTCAACTTAGTTAATGCGCGAATAAGCGAAAGCTTTGAGGATGCTATCCTTTTGCAAGTGGGTAACAGGTCTTTCTTAGACGTATACCCTGATGCAGAATTTAGGTTCTCCAATAGGAGGTTGCAACTCGTGTTGTTACCTCAAGTATGGACGTCTATTTATGGGCCTGGTTGTTATTCTCCACGCAATGTTCAGCGGGGAGGAGGGATGGAATTCAGCTATGTATTTTCTAGAAATGAACTCGTAGATGAAATCACGCACAACTTTGGCTCGACGCCCCTTACAAGACTAAAACAGAATGAAATTGACGCTTACCAGCGTACAGAAGCTGGTCCCGATCAATATTTCATCAATAGTCAGTCGGAAGAGGTAAACCTAAATACCGTAAATATTATACTTGAGGTTTTAACTGCCATCCTTTTCGTGATATGAAATTTTAAAAAGTAGCTTTTAAAATTTCATTAGTCGTTCAGCTAATATTCGCCCTTCTTGGTCTTCTAACTTGAGCATATATGCTCCAGCTGGCCAATCGCTTGTATTCAGATTTAAGCTTTCGCCAAAACTTGTGTGCATGCGCTGACCAAGGCTCGAGTAGACGGACCACTGATAGGTTTTCACGGAAGTAGCACCGCTCGCTGAGGATCCTTGCGCTCCACTAAACACTGTAGAAGCCACTAAACGATCTGCGATTGGATTAGAGACAAGTAGTTTTTCCGAAAGGATAGGAGAAGATGTTCCTGAAACAATCGGGGCGATGACGGTTACTGCTCTTGGGCCTTCCGTCAATCCGAAATAACCATTGAGTACAATTTCTGTGGTCTCGCCACTCGCAGCTCCGCCCGTATAGATGTACATGACGCGACCGTTTTCAGTGCCTGCAATTCCCAATGCACTCAGCCATGAAGCGTCAGTGAGGCCATCCCAATCAACGTTAGAGACAACATCTAGCATTACCGTATCACCAACCGCTGAAAGTTGGACAGTAGCGGTGTCAACCCAAGAGGTACGACCAACTTCTTGCTTGACAATGAAGCCTGCCGTAGCATCACAACCGTTGAAGTTGATGTGACTAATGCGGTCTTCGATTTCACCATTAATTGGTACACTAATTTGATGATCTACCTCATCTAAAAGTGCAGAAGCGGTAAACGGCAACCAAGGTTCAGTACTTGCGCCTGTGTAGGTGTGTAAACTCGTACTTGAAAATTCAACTACGCCTTCAAGTGGTCCCACGACAACGGTATCCATCAATGAAAGAGTGACACCAGGAGAGGCTGGATTTTGAGTTACTGTTAATTCGTCGCTCATCCCATTTGCGCCTGAAATTAGTAGCGTCGCAGTGCGAAGATCACAACCTTCATTTCGACTTACTTGAAATTCAACTTCGGTTGTAGTAGATGACCCCGTTGAGGTACTTGTCGTCAACCAAGTCGGAAGGCCTGAAACACTCCAATTGACATTGGTAGAGATCGGAACATTTACAACTTGAGCTTCAGAGGTGATGGCAAAAGTCTCATTTGTCCATAGTAGCTGTGGCAAGCCACCTTGAAAAATCAAGTCGACATCTTCGGTTTCACCTAATTCAATTTCGCAAGGTCCGATATAGTCTTCTTGACTCACCGCAAAGCGCGCACGTATAGGGACGTCACGAGCTACCGTAGAGTCGATGAGATAGGTAAACGTGTAGTCTACATTGTCCGCAACTCGCTCCTGTACGATGAGCTCATTCGCATCAAAACTGCTGTTGTTATCAAAGTCGACCCATACTTGAAAATAGCCGAGGTTTCCGTTTTCTTGAACCTTCGATTTAATCGATAATAGAGGAGAAGCTGGATCAAGATTGATCGTTAATGGTCCCGCATGAATACCATAATTCTCTGGCGTCTGCAACGATGGCAATGAAGTTCCATTGATTTCTAGCTCATCGATAAGTGCCTCACTTCCATATCCAGGTTGCGCACAATAGCGCAAGCCACAGCCATTCGTTACTGCAGAATTGAACGGACTCCAATCACCTACAGACCCATCTGGGCAATGATTCCGAGCACGATACATGACGCTGTCGCAAGGAGACAAGCCACCGATCGACCTGGTGAGACCTGGTCCAATCGAACCACTGTTTTGCCCCCCTACAACGAAGTAGTCGATTTCAGTTCTGTCCTGCCCATTGTCATCCCATTCAATCGAAACAGAAGTATAATTCTGACCTGTAGTCGTAAGCGTAGGAACGGTCGACTCGCAAACGGTAGTCGGGCAAGTCAAGTATGATCGAGAAGTACCTAAATAGAATCTTACTCGATCGAGTTGACCAGCACTAAAATGCTGACGACATGCCTTTCGGCTATAACTCATGATGTTACGAGTATCTGGCGCGAATGAATCACCATTGGCGTCCACCTCGGTACCAGTGTACACACAGCTTGAATTGACGACATATCGATCGCAGTCAATGCCCAATAGGTTTGGATCTGCTGGCGTATCGCAGACGTCGTCCCCTCGCGTTGCGCAATTACTACCATCCACTAGTTCGTCGGTGAGTGAGCCACAATTGGATGTTCCGTGGGTATGGTAAAGCCCTAGGAAGTGTCCGACTTCGTGGGGGAAGGTTGTTCCGTTGGTAAAGCAACTTGCTTTTACGATGGTGATATCTCGCCGTGTTGGAGGTAAGTACGCATAGCCACAGACTTGACCTCCAGAAGTACTCGATGCTCGGTTGGGGATGAATACATTGATTACTCCAGAAACTTCGTGGGCTTGACGAAGTGCAAATTCTTCGCTGTATTCGTAATCGTAGAAGGTACTGTCCTCGATGAGTCTAGGCGATTCACATTCTTCAAAGACGATTCTTCCAGACGCATATAGTGCGTTCAGCTCAACGAGTGCGTTGGCACAGTCCGCTTCCGATACTGCACCATTGCCATTCTCATCAGCAATTCGATGGAAGAGTACTGGAACGCGGATGGTATCCATACTCGAGCGGAACGAGAGGTTGAGGTTGGGGTTATTGGCCTTCAAGTGAGCGATTTGCTCAGGAGTGGTGATTTGGCCACAGACATGGGGTTCGGCCCCGTTATGACGAGGGTCTTCGGCTTGCGCCAAAACCATAGAAACCACTAGCGACAAGGCAAATGCGAGTATACTTCGAGACATATACAATAATACGCAAATACTGAACCGATTGTGATGCCGTCGTAGTCGTTAAATTGACAAGAAAGGGCCTTAAACACCAACGGCCGACAACGTGGGTCGACCGGGTTCATTTATGACAGTCCGACGCTGCAGACTGGCGAAGTAGAAAGCTTGACTACTTATCGGGACTTAAAGAGCTCAGACATTCTGAATATGCTCTAGCCCATTTAGCTTTTATGCTTCAAATATACGTCAAGTGTATTACCAGAATGTTAGGAGAAAATGAAGGATTTGATGTTTCGGGGTCTCTTTTTGTATCGGTCGACCTTAAACCGGTGGGACCACATTGCTTAGGTACGTGTCCATGCTTTCCCTCCGCTGCTCAAATGGGCAATGACCTGCTCCGTGCAGCTTTGAATTGCCTCAACGGGGAGGTCGGCGTTAGGGTCAAGCACAATGAAGCGCATATTTTTACGCCCTTCGGCACGCAGCAGAGCGTTCTCTATGTACAGTCCAGAAGAAAAGGCGATGTAGCATCTGTCCTTTTTTGCTTCGTAATGGAAGTAGCAGATATTCTTTCCCTTCCAGTCGAAGACCGGCGTTCGCCATTTCCACACGGGATTGAGCCCTAGGTCAAGACTTAGCAAATAGTCTCTGCAAGCGATGAGCGTCTGGCCATGCTCGCCCGGAAGGTTTTGGTAGAATTCTTCGAGGGGTGACATGGTCGAAAAGTACGAAGGAAATCAGGCTCAACTTGAATTTGCCGCACAGCGTAGTCGAACCAAATGCCTCTTTCATTCCTTTTGAAAGCACATGTCCCCAACGTCAACCTTCAACTTTAGCGCAACACTAATTACGGACACCCAGGACATGCCAAGGGTGCAGGGTTCGATCATGCCCATCCCTGCGAAAATCGCGAAGGCCATTCCGACGCGACCTGATCGTACGCGCCGCGTAAATGTCTTCATCGAAAAGCTCCCTGTCTATCAAGCCAAGATCGCTGGAAATGGCCGTGGTGGGTACTTCGTCCCCGTCAATAAGCAGCGGCGTGAGTGGCTCGAAGAAAAGTACGGAAATAACAAAAAGCTAAAGGTTGTCCTTAGTCCTGATA
>CALDTK010000114.1 GCA_937924035.1 uncultured Saprospiraceae bacterium
AGCTACTGGTTTATATGCACCAGACATCGGTGGTCCGGCGACTTATGCTGCCATGTTGGAAAAACATTTGCCTGGGCGAGGCTACGAGCTGGTTGTCGTGCCATTTAGTTCAGTGCGCCAGTATCCAAAGTTGGTCCGGCACGCAGTATATTTTTGGCGAGTATGGTGCGCTGCAAAAGGTGCCGACATTGTGTATGCGCTTGACCCAGTCAGTGTTGGAGCTCCTGCTGTGATCGCTGCACGTCTGCGGGGCAAGAAGTTCATTCTGCGCCTGGGTGGAGATTATGCCTGGGAGCAGGGCAGAGTAAGGTTTGGCGTAACCGATACGCTCGACGACTACACAGAAAATCGAAGCGAAGCGCCGTGGCAAGTTCGAGTCTTAGCCTTTATACAAGCGACTGTCGTGCGTCAGGCAGCAGTCGTGGTCGCTCCAAGCAATTATCTAAAAAGCATCATCGCAACCTGGGGCAGCAAAGCAGAAAGAATTAGAGTTGTCTACAGTTCGCTCTTACCACTTACTCCAGCTTTGGATAAAAATGAAGTACGTCGCAAATACAATGTCACAGATCCAGTCCTTGTAACCTCGGGACGGCTCGTGCCCTGGAAGGGCATAGCGATCCTCGTAGACGTGGTCGCGAAGTTAAGAGGTCTGCATCCCAACATCACTTTGTTAATTGCCGGAGACGGTCCGGACCACCAACAGTTAGAAGAAAAAATCGAACATCTTGGTCTCACTCACCATGTTCATTTGTTGGGGCGCCTTTCCAAGTCTGAGTTGGCAAATGTTAAAAACGCGGCTGATGTTTTTGTTTTAAATACCGCCTATGAGGGTCTGTCGCACGAACTATTGGAGGTGATGGATCTTGGAGTGCCGATTGTAACTACAACCGCTGGTGGAAATACCGAGTTATTGGAAGACAAAAAGGACGCCCGGCTAGTCACTTTTGACAACGTGGATCAATTAGAAAAATCAATTAACGATATTCTGAACAATCCTGAGATGGCTACAGAGCTGGTGCGGTCAGCTCGTACCCGCATCAGTGAGTTTAATGAAGATAAGGTTATTCAGCAGTTGGATCAACTGCTGCACAACGTCTATGAAGCTTAATATTCTTTCTATAAGTTACGCTAAGCGTATTCTCGACCCGGACTCTCGGGAGAGAGCGCGTGCACAACAGTACGCAGCCGAACTAGAACAATACATCATCGTAGTTTTTACGCGCGAAAATGAAGGTTATCCTGATGTGCAGAAAATCGGAAATTTAACTTTATATGCTACGAACTCACTAAGTAAATTTGGCATGTTGGCCAGAGCCTATCGTATTGGAAGGGAAGTCTTGGCGCTATATCCAAAAGAGCAGTTTGTTATTTCTAGTCAGGATCCATTTGAGTCATGTTTGATCGCTCGTCTTTTGCTGCCAGGCACGTTGCATAAACACCAAGTCCAAATTCACGGCGATGTGTTTAACCCAGCAAGTTCTCACAGTTCTTTGTTGCAGAGAGTGCGGATTTTTTATGGCCGCCGAATAATCAAACATGCAGATCGAGTTCGAGTCGTGAGCGATCGAATCAAACGGTCCGTATTGAGCTTAGGGGTGCCGGAAGATCGAATGGTCGTCTTGCCGATTTTTGCCGACTTGAAAGAACTACTTGCACTTGGTGCGAAGCGGTTGCGCTCGCAGTCGCCGGCGGTGGATCGACCTCTGCAAATTCTCTATGTTGGCAGATTGTCTCCCGAAAAAAACTTGGGACTGTTGTTATCCGCCTGCGCGCGTTTTAAAAAATCGGACAGCGCTTTTTCTCTGCGCGTCGTTGGCGACGGACCTGAGAAAAATATTTTACAAAATCTCGCGGCTAGATTGGACATACAGAACAATGTTGAGTTTGTAGACTGGACTAACGACATAGCAAGCGAATTAAGCCGAGCTGATGTCTTTTGCCTAACTTCAAACCACGAAGGCTGGGGAATGGTGTTGCAGGAAGCTGCTGCCGCAGGTGTTCCGATCGTGACCACTGACGTTGGGTGTGTTGGCGAGCTGCTGTACGACGACGTTAGCGCTCTGGTGGTTCCCGTGGATGACCTGGACGCGTTGGTCAAAGCGCTGGGGCGAATGACTGACTTTGAGCTACGTCAAAGTTTATCTAAACAAGCTTATGTCAAAGTCGCAAAAACAGCACTTGAAGAAAACTTGTACATAAAAAATTGGGTTGCTTCACACGAATAGAGCATCGTCTCCAAACATGCTGTTATACTGTGTCTATATATGGCCGGACGCGATCTTTTTAATAAAGATTTTTCTCACCAAGCGGTTGGGGAATTAAACAATCTAATGCGTAAGCAGGCTGATGATGTGCGCACAAAAGTACCGACCATTACCGCCGACGAAGCGCTAAAAGAAGGAAGGGTTGTCCAACATAGTTCACAAAGAGATGTCATTCGAGTTTTGTTCGTGTCTCAGAATGTAAATTTACTTAACCCGACCAAGCAGACCCTGGATGGTTATCTAGATGTTGC
>CALDTK010000115.1 GCA_937924035.1 uncultured Saprospiraceae bacterium
CATAGATGCCTGGGATATTCGTTGAATAGTCAACCGTATTGACTTTGATCGCATTTTTCTCGACCTCAAGACCCCAGTTGGCGAGGGGCCCAAGTTTTGGCGAAAGCCCAAAAAGCGGACTAAAATTGTCGACCGGAATGACCTCTTCACCTTTAGCCTTACTCTTGATCTTTACGCCCGTGAGGTGATCATCACCTTCTAAGCCCACCGCTTGTGCCTCTGTGATTAGGTTGACACGACCTGTCCCTGCAAGTTCTTGCACCTTCTCCACACTATCAAGAGCACCACGAAAAGAGGTTCGCCTATGGATAAGAGAAACAGATTTTGCCACATCAGCTAGGAAAATTGTCCAGTCTAGCGCCGAATCACCACCTCCAGCAATAAGGATGTCTTTGCCACGATAGACCTCAGGATCGCGAATGATGTAATCAACACCTTTGTCCTCGAACTTGGCGATGTTTTCAAGAGGGGGTTTGCGTGGTTCAAAGCTCCCCAAACCACCTGCAATAGCAATTACAGGCGCTTCAATTACCTCTCCTCTGCTCGTTGTACAACGAAATGTCTTTTCATCAATCTTTTCGATGGTTTCAGCACGCTGTCCAAGCGAATAAGTTGGCTTAAATGGAGCAATTTGTTCCTCTAAATTCTTAACCAGTTCACCTGCAAGAACGCTTGGATACCCTGGGATATCGTAGATCGGCTTTTTAGGATATATCTCGGTGAGTTGACCACCAGTTTGCGGTAAAGCATCGACAAGGTGACAACGTAATTTAAGCAATCCAGCTTCGAAAACGGTGAAGAGACCGACCGGTCCGGCGCCGATGATGAGGATATCAGTTTGAATAGGCATCTAGTACAAAGAACGGAACTAATTGCGATTTGAGCTAAGCTTTTCGGCTTAGAAAACTCGCTTTATGACAAGAATCAGTCGTTCCCCTTGTGCAACATCAAAAAATGTGCTTTCAAGCCCTGGAAATCTTGGTAGTGCCTTAGAATTTCCATATTCGAGGTATTGCTCCGCTTTCGCTAAAACAGGCACTTTGGGAGCGAATATGCGCTGAACGAGATCTACACCTTCAACTAAGAATCCATCTAACTCGTTTTGAGGTTTAAGTACCTTGCGCACGCTTGTCAGTGCCTTCCTAGCATGGTGCTACCATCCCTAACTTGAATTGAATTCGACCGATCAATATGAATGACCTCTCTGAACACAATGCTGTAGAAGCAAACAAGGTGATTTCCTTCATCGAGGATTTGCTCATACAGATGCCACTAGATTGGTTATGTCTCACAACCCATCGATTGGATATCTACAATGAAAAGTTGGCCAAAACTGAGTTTCTAGATCATCTTGAAAGGTTATTCGAGGAACACAAAACAGACACCGCTACCCTATGTGCACTTCCTACTGCATATGACTATATTAGGCTGGGGCACCCACTCTCATGTGTCCTTGAATGGGGAATTGCAAAAATGAAAGGTCTCGATGCGAATAGCATTGTAAGCTTTTCTTCTGAGACCATGCCCATCCTCGCTATCCTACGTACCAATTTATTGGCAAAGAAGGATACACTCATTACCTATTCTACCGACCTACCCCATTCCTTCGACGCTGAAATAATCAGATCAGTTTATGGTTACTCCTTCAATTTAAAAAAAGTTGATAGCAAAAAAGAGATTCCTACTTTTAATGGAACTACAATTTTCGTATCTCAATCAAACACTTTTAACGACGACCCTCTTGACGACAAAGTTGATTTCCAGGTAAACACTTATGGAGCTCCCGGAAGTATACTTCTCAGCAGGAATAATGAATACATCTCTGAGATACAGCACGTGCGTAGAAGAGAGAGTATTGCAATGACTCCTGCTAATTGTCATATAGCTTTAAAGGCTCTCACTACTAATGCTAGTTTATCAAAAGAGGAAGAGAATAGTGAAGATTTCAAATTAACTGTCCTCTCCACTGTCGGTGAAATTACTCAGGCAGATACCAAAGCTCTCGTCGGTTCGAGCGGACTTTCGATTCAGTATGCGATCATGATGGGGTTGATTCATGATGCGCAAGAAAAACACCCAAGCAAGGCCATCAAATTTGTAGTGCCCCCAAACTGCTACGGCGGTACAAACGATCAAGCAAGAAGGGTTGCAGCCTGCCTCAACAATGTAGAGATAGTAGACTTGCCTGTTGATGGGGACAACGATATGGTAAAAAGTGTAGAAACCGTACTAAGTCGTCTTGCCGCAGAAGATGCAATCCCGTACATCATTGCTGAAATCCCAACAAACCCGAGGGTTGAAGTACCTGACTTACCAAAACTGAAAGCTGCATTAAGCAAACCTCGCACAACTTCGAATGGCACGAAGGCAATCGCCCCTGTGTTCATTCTGGATCAAACATTTTGTCCTAACGTTCACTTCTTAAATGAAGGTTCGACGCTCTCTACAGTAAGAGCCATCTCTTATGCGAGTGGATCTAAATTCCCTAGTGGTGGATTATGTACTGCTGGATATTGTGTCGGCAATGCAATGGCAGCTACACTGATCGAAAAGATTAAACTACACCTCCATGTCACTGACAACGAAGCGACAGGCTATCAATATGAATTGCTTGCCAAGCAGCTTCCTTCTATGAATGAGCGAATTGCTGGAGCCTATAAAAATACGCGCTCCTTTGTGACCTACATACAAGAGTTACTACCTAAGGCAAAAATAAACTTCGTTTCAGAAAATCTAGCTTCGCAAGGATTCACCCCATCGGTATTCTCGCTAGACCTCCCAACCAAGGGTGAAACAGAAGAAGAAAAAGAAGCTTATAAAAGAGCATTGAATCATAAACTGATTCACATGATGATTACCGAAATCCCTAAGGAAAGTAAATATTGTGTTAGCTACGGGCAACTGAAAGGATGTTACTGGACCATTCCAGCAACTTCAACACAAGGAACCACCAAAGAAGGTGACAAAGATTACATTGCTCGCGTTGCACTCTCTGCCAATATGGACCTTGCACGGCACAAAGAAGTTTTTGCCGATTTTGTTAAGGAACTTTGATTCCAACCTTTCACCCTGATGATGCTAATCCATCTTCAGGGTGAAAAGGCTAAAAAGAACGCTATGGATTTCAAAAAAGCAGAAGCATCACAAGTGAGCATGACCCAGCTCATGCTTCCCTCCCACTCTAACTTCAGTGGTAAAATCCATGGAGGTCATGTGCTCAACCTAATGGATCAAGTGGCTTTCGCATGTGCCTGTAAGCACTCTAGTCAATACTGTGTCACTGCCTCCGTAAACAAAGTGGACTTTCTCAACCCTATAGAGGTCGGCGATCTACTCACCCTCAAGGCCTCGGTCAATTATACTGGTCGTACCTCTATGGTTGTTGGACTTCGCGTGGAGTCTGAAAACATCAAGACCGGTGTTATCAAGCACTGCAATTCATCGTATTTTACAATGGTGGCCAAGGATAGCAGTGGGAAAAGCGTACCCGTTCCTGGACTTATTTTGAACTCCGAAGAAAGCGTACGTCGCTTTACTAGGAGCATTGTTCGCCAAACACAAGCAAAGGAGCGCCGAGAAAGCTTTGAAGAAACCGAATTCAAAATCGAGGAACACCTTCAGCAGCTACATCATCAGAATGCGAAGGTTGATTTGAAATAAAGGGTCAACATTCACCAAGACAAAAGGCCACCCAACTAGGCTTGGAGAAGGCAGATGCAGGTTTTGACGAAAGTCGAAGATCCAGATGCTGAATAAGCCTATTCAGCCCATGAAAGCAACTGCGGAATTAGGCTTGTGGAAAGCAAAGGGGTATTTTTAATGAAATACAAGAAAACTGCAACTATAAAAGCATCGAAATTTTTACCTTCAGTAAAGCAAATCACAAAGCTTTACCTACATGAGAGGCCTACTTCTACTAATTTTCTTCTGCTCAACCCTATTTTCAAGCTTAAGCGCTCAAAACTCGGCCGGTCTTTGGACTGAAATCGAAGAGTCATCAGCTTTGAGTTTATCAAAGCGTGAAGCAAGAGTTCTTACACCTGAAGCATACAAGACGCTGCGCCTAGATGCAAATGCTTTAAAACAAGTGTTGACCAGCGCTCCAAAAGAAGAGGCGTTTGGAAGTAGTCCATCTTTACCTTTTGATGTCCTTATGTCAAATGGGAAGGTCGAATCATTTTATCTGACAGAGTACACTATGATGGAGCCTGGCCTTTCGGCAAAGTTCCCAGAATTCAAAACCTACCATGGTTATGGCGTTAATGATCCAAGCCACCGAATTCGTTTGGATTGGACAAGTAATGGACTTAATGCCATGCTTCAACTTCCTAGAGGTCTCGCCTTCATCAAGCCTTATACAAAAGGCGATACACAAAACTATCTGAGCTATTTCGAACGTGATGTCCCGGAAAGTGAAGAGCCTTTCGAATGTGGAACCATAGAAGAAAAAATTATAGAATCTTCTCATGCGCATCAAGCTGCCCGAGCTGGTGATTGTCAATTGAGAACCTACCGACTTGCTGTTGCAACTACAGGTGAATACTCTACTTCTACACTCGGCGCATCCTCTGCTGGAACGGCGGCTGATGAAGCAACAGTCAACGCGCATATTGTAACCAATGTGAACCAAATCAACGGCTGGTATGAAAGAGACATTACTGCGAGATTTATTCTAATCGCCAATCAAACCGACATATATTACTTTGACGGCTCTACCGATCCATATACAAACAGTAGCTCGACAACTATGCTGGGCGAAAACATATCAAACTTAGATGCGACTATTGGTGCAGCTAACTTTGATATTGGACACGTACTTGGAAATTCAGGAGGAGGAAGCGGTGGGGTTGCTGGCCTTAGCGTTCTTTGTAGCGCTAGCAAAGCGCGTGGTGTAACCGTAGCAAGTGCTGGTGGAATCACACAACCCAGATTCCTAAAGGTATGGGCGCATGAAATGGGCCACCAATTTGGTGCCGGTCATACCCAAAACGAAAATTGCCAGCGCAGTGCAACAAGCGCAATGGAGCCTGGAGCAGGCACAACGATTTTAAGCTACGTAACATCAGCATGTAACAATCAGATTCAATCTGTTCCAGACTACTACTTCCACGCAATTAGTATCCAGCAGATGTCCGCTCGAATGCTCAGTACTTCTTGCGCCAACATATTGCCGAGCGCCAACTCCGCTCCTACAGTTTCTGCTGGACCGGACAAAACGGTGCCTAGCTCGACTCCGTTATTATTGAGCGCAACTGCAAATGACCCTGACGGAGATGCGCTCACCTACACTTGGGAACAATTTGACAACGAAGCAGCAAATGCTATTCCGCCTCAACCTACCAATACGCAAGGCCCAAGCTTCCGTTCATTTCCTCCATCTGCTGAAAGCGGTAGGTACTTACCTAATTTGCCCGATGTGCTATCAGGCACTACACCTACTTGGGAAGTATTGCCTTCCGTGGCGAGGACAATGGAATTTCGTGTTACGGTAAGGGACAACAGCACCAACAGCATCTCCTGTACAGCTGAGGACAATATTGTTGTCACTACTGTTGCGAACGGACCATTTAGTGTGAATACAGCAAGTACAGCTGGAACGACTTGGTTTGAAGGTCAGACAGCTTCGATAAGTTGGAATGTCGCAGGTACAAATACAGCACCTGTATCCTGTGCAAATGTTGACATCATGTTATCCTATGACGGCGGATTAACCTACACCACAACACTTGCTAGCGGGGTTCCAAATAACGGAACAGCTAGTGTGGTTGTGCCGGTAGGGTTAACTTCTACCGCCCGCGTTATGGTTAGATGTTCAGACAACATCTTTTATAACGTCACTGAGAATAACATTACAATTCAAGTTCCGAGTTCGCCGACGTTCACCCTTAACTTACCTACAACAGCATCCTCAATTTGCCCAGGTGACCCCGTAAATATTCCAATCAATACGACGAGTATCTCAGGCTTCACTGGGAGCATTGCTATGACTTCTTTGAATGCACCACCAAGCGCTGGCGCAACCTTTGGCAGCTCAA